>RPQS01000022.1 GCA_003818605.1 Candidatus Zhuqueibacterota bacterium
GATGAACCGCTACCGGAAATTACTCACACGTTTTGAAAAAACGGCGCGCGCATATTACGGTCTCTTCTGCCTCGCCGCCGCCAACCTCATCTGGAATCGTATTATTTCGAGATAGGCCCTGCATCCCCCCGCAAGCAGGAGGAGACTACACCGTAAACAGTTTTATGAGCTTCGCGGGTTCGTCGGTGATGAGGCCGGTGACGCCCGCGCGGTCGAGGCGGACGGCTTCCGCGCTTTCGTTCACCGTCCACGCAAACACAGGATAGCGATGGTAGCGGAATATGCTCACGAGTTCATCGGGAGCATACGTACTCTCGAAGGCAATGCCCGATGCCCCGATCCCTTGCAGAATTTTCAAATCGCGTTCCGCATCGCGCTTGCCGAATACAATCAGAAAGGCGGGCACATCGGGAGCAAGACGGCGGCACTCGGCCACGGCCTGCATCTCGAAACTGGAGAATGCATAGCTTTCGGCAGGCAACAAACGGCGCGCGAGTTCAATCAAACTTTGCTCGAAACCCGCCGTCTTGAGTTCGATGTTGAGCAATCCTCTTCCCGCCACTAATTGAAACACATCGGCAAGATTCGGCATTTCAAATCCGGCGCGGCGGGCGGCGGGCTGAAGTTCCATATATGGCAGCGTATTTAGAACTTCGCCCGAAGGCAAGACCTCATCATGATGCGCGACTAATACGCCGTCGGCGGTGCACTGTACGTCCAGTTCAATGCCGTCTGCGCCCTGCTCCAATGCAATGCGGAAGGATTCCAAAGAATTTTCAGGAGCTAAGAGCGGACTGCCGCGATGACCTAAAATGAGCGGGCGCACGCGGGTGAGGCGGGTGAAGCGATCTTCAAACAAGGCGGTGCAAAGCCTCCTCGATGCGGGGAAGGGGTTGAGTGAGTGCGAGGCGGATATAGCCGATTCCTTCCGCGCCGAAGCCGCGGCCCGGAGTAACCACCACGTCGTGATCCAACGCGCGTTCCACAAAAGGCATCTCGTCATCGCCAACACGCACCCAAACATAGAAGGTGGCTTCACTGTGCGTGACATCGAGGCCTAAAAGCGCGAGAGCTTTTTCGGCATATACGCGGCGTTCACCGTAGACACGGCGAATCTTCTCGACTTCGGGCGGCGGCTCGGTTCCGCGATAGGACAACAATCCATCCGCCATCGCGCGCTGAATGAAGAGCGGCGCGCCGCTGTCAATTTGTGTTTTCACGCGCACCATGCCGCTGATGATGTCGGCGCGACCTGCGGCAAAACCGATGCGAAAACCGGTGGCATTGAAAACTTTCGAGAGCGAATGCATCTCGACGCAGTTTTTTGTGTATTGCAGAAGCGATGGCGCGATGTAATCGCCGAAAGTCATTTCGCTGTAGGCATGATCGTGGCAAACTAAAGTTTCGGGATGCGTGTCGGCAAAGTCCGCAAGCTGTTCCCAGAAAAATTCCGTGGCCACAGCACCCGTCGGATTGTTGGGATAGTTCACGAACAGGGCACGCACGCCTTCGGCAAGATTTAAATCCGGCAGAAAACCGTTTTCGGATTTCAGCGGCATGACCTGTGTTTGCGCATCGCAGAGCGCGGTGATGCCCTGCGCATAGACCGGATAAGCGGGTGAAGGCACAGCCACGATGTCGCCGGGATTCACATACGCGCGGCCAAGCGAGGACAATCCTTCCTTGCCGCCGAGCACGACGCAGATTTGCGATTCAGGATCGAGATCCACTCCGAAGCGGCCTTTGAAAAACCTCGCGATGGCCTTGCGCACATCCGGATCACCGCGCGAAGTGGGATAAAAATGCGCATCGGGATCGGCCACGTGCATTTGCAGAGAGCGCGTGAAATATCCCGGCGGCGGCAGATCGGGATCTCCGATGCCAAGATTGATCACATCCCGCCCCGCCGCAATTTTTTCGGCGGTCTTCTTCTCCAAATCCGCAAACAGATACGGCGGCAACGCGGAAAGACGGGAAGCGTAAGGAAGAGTAGAGTTGGTCATTCAGAAAAATTAGAAATGAGAAATTAGAAACGAGAATATTGAATCACGTAGTGACACAGCTTGCTGTGTCTCCGCCTCTGCGTAGCCGCGCACGGCCGTGCGGCGCTACTACGCGTATTTCGGGTAACGGACATGGCAGGCCATGTCCCTACAGTACAATATGTCCTTCAAACACAAAGGTGGCCGGGCCGCGCTGGCGGATTTCGCGGAAATCTTTGGCCACGGTGATTTCCAGCGTGCCGCCGGGCTGGTGAACGGCGATAGGCGCATCGAAAACGAAATGGCCAAGCGCCGCTCCCGCCGCCGCCGTAGCCGTGGAACCGCTGCCGCAAGCCTGCGTGATTCCCGCCCCCCGCTCCCAAACGACTAACTTGCACGCGCGATCCGAAAGCACGTGCACAAATTCAATGTTCGCGCCTTCAGGAAAGGCCTGATGTTTTTCCAAAGGCGGGCCGTAGGTCTCGGCAAACGTAATGTCGCGTTCGAAGCCGAAAATCACTCCATGTGGATTACCCACGGAAATAGGCAGCACATGAAACGTTTTTCCGCGCGCTTCGAGTTTTAGCGGCGTAGGCGTTCCGCCTTCGCGAAACTGAGGCAGGGGCATAGTGGTTTCCACCGTACCATCCTGCATAAGTGCTGCGCGCTGAATGCCGCCGCCGGTCTCGATGGTCAATTCGCGCGAGACATCATAGCCCTTATCCCGCAAGAGAAGCACAAAACAGCGCAAGCCGTTGCCGGAAATCTCCGCGCGGGAACCGTCGGCATTGAAAAGGATCATGCAATGGTCGGCCTTCTCACTCCTCTGCCGTACGAGGATTCCGTCCGCGCCGATCCCTATATGACGATCGCAGAGCAAGCGTATTTTTGCGGCAGACAGCAGAGGCAGGAGGCCGCCGTCCGGGTCGTCCATCAGCAGAAAATCGTTGCCGAGGCCGTGGTATTTGCAAAAATCAAGCTTCATGATATGAAATAACAAGATGTTATGGGGTCGAAGAAGATTGAATCAATATGCGAAGATTTGCCCATACTCGCAAGGCAAGACGAAAGATCAAAATTTGTCGCTTTGCCCGATAGAAACATAAGATCACTATACCCCCGGCACGGAATCGGAATTTTTAAAGCGATCCGCATTCGAATGCGGCTGTAATGCGTCATTACTGATTATTCCATCCATACGACAAGAACGTTTTTGAAATCCGAATTCGTTCGCTGCGCGAATTGAGATCATACCCGCTTCGCATGAAGTTTTCGGGCTGTCGCAAGACAGCCCTTTTTATTTATCCAAACTTAAAGTGCACAAACCACGCGAAGAAATTATAACGCGCGTTGTAATGATATCGAGTTTTCATAGCGAAAACAGAAGCGTCCGAAACACTCATGGCATCGAGAGGCATTGCCTCTGAAATCGAATTGCAGAATGCAAGACCGCCTTTTACCCTGTTTCAAAGACAGGACATGGAGAGCATAACGGAACCTCCTCGCGGAATCGAAAAGAGAGGAAATCTCTTGCCCTCCGGAAAATACACTTACTATATTTAGCACGACTCATAGCGAAGCATGTGGCCGGGAAAAGACATGCCTTCATTGTTTGAGAAAAGTGAACGGCAAATTGCGACAGAACTGACCCCCGAGGTGCATTGAGAAATTATCGCGCACATCCCATCAAACGGGCGGATAACCAAACAGAATCTATACTTGGAACATATTCTCGGGGCTGAATAAACGCTGCTGGACGATAGAAGTATAGCGAGTATATTCCCGATAGGTAGTACGCAGCAGAAAATGAAGAAGATATCACGCTTTTTTCCGGGAATACATGGACTCGGTTGCTCTCCTACGAGACTCTCATTAAGTTGTGGACGCGCAACAAACAGCCGTGAGGCCGGGGATCTGTTGCGAACATTTCGGACGAACGACGGAGTACAAAATAAATCTTCAGGAGGATGACGCATGAAGAGGTTTATGATTCTGATGTTGGCGATGCTGATGGCGAGCATCGCTTTGGGTTACGAAGCACAGAAGAATGACGGGGGAAACGACGCTATTGATCGTTTCGACAGTCCGAATGCCAAGCGGCTTCAGGAACTCAGCGATCTTATGATCGAAATGAAAGCCAATGACCAATTCGACCAAGCGATTTGGGACGAATTCTATGGATTGTTGCACGGTATGGACATGGTGCAGGAACGCGCGAATCATCGCGCCAATCTGGATCAGGGCGGCGACGTTTTTGCCAGCGCGTTCGTGATTCCGAGTCTTCCGTTCACGGACGGCGGGACAACCACCGGCTACGCAAACGACTATAACGGCGGTTGGTCATATACGGGTCCCGACGTTGTCTACAAGTATACGCCCAGCAAGGATGAACACATTCAGATTTCGCTGTGCGGGTCTTACTACGACACCCGGTTGATCGTGTATCGGAACAGCACCTCCGACCGCATAGCCAGAAACGATGATGGCTGTCCTCAGTATCGCGAGGATCTGTCGCTGCTGAGTGATGTAGAACTCACAACAGGCAATACCTATTATATCGTGGTTGACGGCTACAATAATGCCAATGGGCAATACTTTCTGCGCGTTGACGTCAAAGGCTGCGACCGTCTGCCGGATGGATTGTTCCAAAATGGTGACGGCAGCTTTACTTACCGTCAGACCACCAGCGAATCCACTACGGATACGAGCCTTTATCAAGGTCCGTGGTATGATCCGAGCGATTGCGGCCCCGATGACGAAAAAGGATTTGGGTATTACAGTGCGCATGATCAGGACTACGACTGGCGGCATTATTGGCCGGATTGGAATACACCGGGCTTGAACATTCAATCCGTGCAGGTTCTAA
This sequence comes from Candidatus Zhuqueibacterota bacterium, assembly GCA_003818605.1. Lineage (GTDB taxonomy): Bacteria > Electryoneota > RPQS01 > RPQS01 > RPQS01 > RPQS01. The sequence goes on from RPQS01000022.1 coordinate 4,849, forward strand.
TCTGCGCGTATGACGTAGATGAATATTCGTGCAACCTCGACAATCCCGGCCATCCGGAATACTGCGAATTGGATAACATCTATGCCGACGACGCGATGCAGCTTCCGACCTATCTGGCAGGCGACAACGGCATTGACTGGGTAACTGTATTTACTTTGTCTCCGTCCCTCCTGTTTGATGGTTTTGTGAACATGTTCATTGACATCAACGTCTTCGGCCCGCGCCCGGAAGCCGGCCAATGCTGGTGTACAACTCTGATGTGGTCGCAGTTGATTGTCAACTATACGATTCAGCAGGAAGAAAATGATCCGCCGTATACACCGACCGGTTTCGGCATGCCGTGCGTGGACGACAATACGCAGATGTGTGTGACCATTACGGGACCGGTGCCTCCGGATCCGAACGGCGATGAAGTAGAATATCTCTATGAGTGGTTTGTATCCAATATCGGCACCGGCGGCGGTTTCCAGCCGGATGAATATAATCCGGCTCATCCTGTCAATCACACCGGCAATTGCGTTCCGGCTTCGGACAGCGATATCGGCGACATTTGGAAAGTGCACGTGTTCGCTAAGGACATTCCGCACGGCGCCGTGTCTGAGAATTACCTCGAAGTCACGTTCCCGGTCATTGTCTTCGATTGCGGCGAACCGCCCTATACGGACGTGGACATGGGCGATTTGGATCCCTGCAAATATCCGACGCTGATCGGCAATCCGTCGCACGGTCTGTCCGGCATTGCCTGGCTCGGTGAGACTGTTACGTCGGAAGCGATTCCGCATCCGGTGAACATGGATCTGGATGACGGCGTGGAATTCATCGAGGCACCGTGGACGCCTTGCTATCCGGAAATCGTGAAAGTCACGGTTACGGGCGGCCAATTCTACCATGCCTACGCCGACACCGGCGGCAAGCTGTATCTGAACGCGTGGAAGGACGGTAATCTGGACGGCGATTTCTGCGACTATCTGTGCGAGCAACGCGTTCCGGAATGGATTATCCGCGACAAGGAAGTCACTGCCGATTCCACGTACACGATAGACATCTTAGATCCGGGTCGCGAAGACATCACTCACTACGCGGGAATCTTCCGCTTCCGTCTGACCAGCCGCATTGTCGGCCCGTTCGGATTCGGCTTGATTGATCGTCAGGCTTGCCCGGATATGACTTGCGGATCGTTTGCGCACGACTTCCTTGGCGAAGTCGAAGACTATAATATTCCCGAATTCCAGTTGGCCGTAGAGATGGGTTCGTTCGACGCGATTGCGAGCGAAAGCCGCATCACGCTGCGCTGGAACACGCTGTCCGAATCGGGCAACGACCGTTTCGTGATTGCGCGCAACGGTTCGGTCGTAGCGGAAGTGAACAGTCAGGGTGATAATCCGTCCGGCCACAGTTATGAATGGGTGGATGAGAACGTCGAGACCGGCGTGAGCTACTCGTATACGTTGAGTGCGGTTGACATTCAGGGCGAAAGCCGCGTGTTGGCCACGACGTCGGCCACGCCGACCACGACCGTTGCCACGGTTACGGAGTACGCGCTGTACCAGAATTATCCGAATCCGTTCAACCCAACCACTCACATTGCGTTTGATCTCGTAGAGAGCGGTTTCGTGACGCTGAAGATATTCAACCCGATCGGCCAGGAAGTGGCAACGGTGCTTAACAGTGTCATGGAGAAGGGACACCAGTCCGTCACGTTCGACGCCACGAATCTTCCGGCAGGTATGTATATCTACCGCATCGAGGCGACCGGTTTCACGGCCGCCAAGAAGATGCTGCTGATTAAGTAAACGAAAACGCCGCATGAGCGCGGTGTTCGGAAGGTCTTTTGACAAAGAGGGGCGGTTCAGTTCGGGAGCCGCCCCTCTTTGTATGAAATCGGAAATAAAGCTGTGTTGAACTTGTTGTAGCGCGACGTAAAACGACGTCCAGACGCTGCGTCGAACACGAAGACCGATCACAGCATGAAAGATGAAGAGAGGCAGCATCTTCCCGACGCATTGCATTTTGCATGAGTGATATTTACGATCTTCAAAGAAATGAACATAGAAAGAATAAATGAACCGTTGACCAAATAATAAGCGCGAATTATTTGCTTGCTCGCCCGTAATTATGGTAGGTATATTGAATATGAATTTTAAAAGGTAAAACGCGTAAAAATATTTGCGTATAATTTGAAAGCAAAATGAAGAGCAAATATGTTTGGCGGATTGGTTCAGATGAACCACCGGTACCCGGAAAAATTCGATTCGCTGCGAATGATACATTAAGGAGAGTACGATGAAGAAATGTTTAGTGATTTTCTTTCTGCTGGCATTATCGGCGGGCTTTCTGTATGCAGATCCGGATGCTGGCGAAGGCGACGACCGCTGCGCGTGTTCGATCCCAACGTATTCCTGGGCAATTAATGAAGGCGAATCTTCTTCCCAGAACAACAACGGCGGCTGTTCCGTAAATCCACCCGTTTTTAAAGACATTCAGTGCGGGGTTGCCATAAACGGAAAAAGCAAAGCGGGGAGCGGCTATAGGGATCAGGATTGGTATCGGATCACCCTGACCGAACGCGACAGCGTAATCTGGAAAGTGGTGGCGGAGTTTGATGTTATTATCATGATTATGGGTCCCGGTACGAACGGCTGCTCGGATCGCATCACGTACGCCGGTCCTGATACGGCTCGGGAATGCGATACGGCCGTTGTATCGGCCTGTCTCGAACCCGGCGTCTATTGGCTGTATGCTTGCCCCAAAGCCAGCAGCGTTTCCTTTAGAGAGTATTTCGCCTACGTTCGGTGCGTGCCCTGTACGCCGCCCGAACCGCCGGAACCCGAGTTTGATATGGGTGACTTGGCCACGTGCAATTACCCGACACTGGTCAACAATCCCGCTCATAAAATTTCCGGAATTGCCTGGCTCGGGGACGCTGTGACCGCTGAGACATCTCCCTATACGAATAATCAGGATCCGGCGGACGACGGTGTGGATTTTATTACCGTCACGTGGACTCCTTGCCGCATCCAGCAGTTGACCGTAAAAATTACAGCTGGTGAACACTATCAAGCCTATGCCGACAGCGGCAATCATTTGTATCTGAACGCATGGAAAGACGGCAATCTGGACGGCGATTTCTGCGACACCCTGTGCCGCGGCGTCGCTCCGGAATGGATCATTCAGGACGAGATCGTCGTGCCAAGCGCGGAGCCGCAGCTTTTTGAAGTTCTCGATCCGGGAAGAGAAGATACGACACACTATGACGGCATCTTTCGCTTCCGCCTAACCAGCCGTCGCGTCGGTGCGCTGGGCTTCGGTTTGATCAGCCCGAATTCGTGCGGAAATATGACTTGCGGTACATTCGATGTGGATTATCTGGGCGAAGTTGAGGATTATATCGTGGACGACCTGCAGCTTGCCGTGGAATTGGGATCCTTCAGCGCCATTGCCGGAGATGGATCCGTCACATTGCGCTGGAATACTCTGGCTGAACAGAATAACGACCGGTTCGAAATCATCCGCAACGGAAGTCTGGTGGCGCGCGTAAACGGCTTAGGCAATTCACCCAGTGGACATGCCTATCAATGGGTGGATGAGAATGTCGAACCGTCCGCCGTTTACAATTATTCACTCTATTCAGTGGATCTCGGCGGAATCCGCAACATGCTGGCCACGGCGTCGGCCACTCCCGTCAGCACGTCGGCAACCGTCACCGAATATACGCTGATGCAGAACTATCCCAATCCGTTCAATCCGACCACGAGCATCTCGTTCAATCTTTTGGAGAGCGGAACGACGATTTTAACTGTCTACAATCCGATGGGCCAGCTCGTTGCGACGCTCGTAAACGGTCAACTGAATGCGGGAAGCCATACGGTGACCTTCGATGCGGCCAATCTGCCTTCCGGCGTTTACCTCTATCGCCTGGAATCCGGAAGCTACTCGGCTGTGAAGAAAATGCTGCTCATGAAATAAACAACCCCCGGCGCGGGAAGCAAGGGCGGCCTTATCGGCCGCCCTTATTGTTTTATGGAACATCAGGCGCCGGAAATTCGTATATTGCACATATGCCGCAGGAGATGATATGCTGATCGGTGCGCACGTTTCGGTGGCCGGCGGACTGGTGGAAGCCTTTCGCCGGGCTGAAGAATTCGATTGTGAGTGCATTCAGATTTTCACCAAAAGTCAATTGCAGTGGTCGGCCAAGCCTCTGGAGCCGGACGAGGTTTATAAGTGGCTGGTCACTTGGGAAGAAAGCGGCTGGCCGCCATGCTTCGTGCATGACAGCTATCTGATTAATTTGTCAAGTCCGGATGAAGCTTTGCGGCGGAAATCGGTGGATGCGTTTGCGGATGAATTGGAACGCGCGGCCCTGTTAGGAATTCCGTGGGTGAACATGCATCCGGGCTCGCACAAGGGCGCGGGTGAGGAAATCGGTCTGACAAATTGCGTGCGTTCACTGAAAGAAGTGTTGGAACGGACGGCAGGACTCGGTGTTGGTATTCTATTGGAAACCACCGCCGGACAGGGCAATGACATCGGTTCGCGATTCGAGCATCTGTCGCATCTTCTCGAAAAAGTGAATCAGCCCGAACGGATGGGCGTATGTTTGGATACATGTCATGCCTTTGCGGCGGGATACGATTTGCGCACTCCCGAAGCTTATGCAGCTACATGGAAACGATTTGAAGAAATCATTGGCATAAAATTTCTGCATGCGTTTCATCTGAATGACTGCCGTTATCCGTTGGGCAGCCGCCGCGACCGCCATGCGGAAATCGGAAAAGGGGAAATCGGCCTTGAAGCCTTTCGTATGTTGATGAATGATCCGCGGTTTGAAGGACATCCGGGAATAACCGAACTGCCGGATGAAGTGACACCGCGGAGTCACAAGTTGTTGAAGAGCCTCCGCAAATGACTTCGGGCGGGTACAGGGACCCGCCCCTACTCAAAATTGCAGAATTAAAGTTCCTTCACCCATCTGCCGATAATACCGATAAGCCCCGAAAGCATGGCGGGGCATCACAATCACTAAAGCAATATAAGGCTTAGTGTTATGAGTGATTGGGCAACCATCACGGCAGGAATTTCTCCGATTGGAGCGATTACTCCGCCTCCTGAAAGGCGGCCTCTGCCTCCGCAGGAAGCAAGTGAACGCACATCCGAAAAGCGGGATCGCGCTGAAATTTCCGCGGCGGGTCTGGAACGCTCGAATCGCACAGCGGATGGATTTTTCGGGCAGGTTCAGGAATCGCCGCAGGATGAGAAAACCGGACGCGAGCCGCAGAAAGAGCGAGCGGAGACCGGCGGGAAAGAAAGCGAACAGGGCGGGCTAACCGAAGAAGAAAAGCGGGAAGTGGCCAAGCTGCAAGCACGGGACCGCGAAGTCCGCGCGCATGAGCAGGCGCATTTAGCGGCGGCAGGCGGCATGGCTGTGGGCGGGGCGCACTACGAATACGAAAAAGGGCCGGACGGAAAATCGTATGCGGTGGGCGGAGAAGTGCAAATCGCCGTGAAAAGCGGCGGCACACCCGAAGAGCAAATTCGCAATGCGGAACAAGCCGCGCGCGCGGCTATGGCTCCGGCCAATCCTTCCGCGCAAGACCGCGCATCAGCAGCGGAAGCGCGGGCGATAGCAGCAAAAGCGCGCGCCGAAGCGATGAAGGAAAGCAGTGAGAGTGGACAGACGCAAGTATCGTCCAAGCTGCAATCGCCTTTACAGGCGGCCATCGCTGCCTACGCCATACAAGACCAAGAAATCACCGAGCCGAGTCTCGATATCTCGGCATAGACGCGGAGAGCACCGGGGAGAGAAAGCGGGATGCCCACAGGCATCCCGCTTTTATTTTTTATTTCCCCCCGTTTACGGGGGGAAGAAAGGGGGGTGTTTTTCTCGCCGAGCCGGGGCTCCCGACCCGGCCGGAATCTTTACTTCATCAGCACGATTTTATGTGTAGTGCGGAACGCGTAGGCGTTCATGCGCACGAAGTAGATTCCGCTCGGCAAGTCGTTCGCATTGAAGGTCACGGAATAACTGCCCGCTTCGCGGTTCTCATTGGTAAGCGTACGAATCCACCGTCCGGACACATCGTACACATCCAGCCGCACATTCCCGGATTCTATAATCGAGAACGAAATCGTCGTGCTCGGATTGAATGGATTCGGATACGCGGACAGATAATATTCCTTCGGCAGAACCGACGCGCCACGCGCTAAAGCGGAACGAAGCAGGTCGCGATGCTCAGTGCGGTTGCCGTTTTGATCCACGTCGGCCAGGAAGTACCAGTAGGTCTGTCCATCGGCCACGTCGCGATCTAAATATGCGTAACGGTGCTCCGTAGCCGAATTCCCCTGCGACGGCAGTGATGTGATGCGCGTGTATTCTCCAAACTCAAACGTGCTGCGCATAATCTCGAAATGATCGTTGTTTAACTCCGATGCGGTAGAGAAGGACAGGCGGATTCCACCTGATGAAGACACGGCATCAAACGAAGCCAATTCCACGGGCAGCGGACCGTCAATGATGCCGCTTGTGTCGCCCACTGACCAATTAATTTGCGCTATTCCGCAGTTCGAATTCGAAAGCCAGAAAGTGTCGGTTGATCCGCTTGTAAGCGGGAAATTAGCGACGAAAATAATCGAATCGCCGTTGTTGCCATCACCGTTCGCAAGCACTGACCAATTAGCCGCCGCCGCTCCCGTGACATATCCGGTCGTGCCGGGACAGAAATTCGTAAAGGTAAGCTGATCAATGCAGCCTTGACTCTCAACCAAACGATAACCCCAATTCGGCGGGCCGGATTTAATTAACTGTACCGATCCTCGGGAAGTACCGGAGCAACTTATTATAGCAGTGCAATCGTAGACGTAAAGTGACCCCCACTGCTCGATAACGTAGAGAAAGTTGCCCGATACGTCCATGTTTTCCACGACAATCGAATTCGTACGGCCGACCGGAACAGGTGCTGTCGGAGTTGAGATGTCGAAAATCAGCACGCGATTGCCCGGCGCGCCCGACAGAAAAAGAAAATTTCCGCTTACAAGAGCCCTTTCGGCGGCTGGAAGAGCTCCGACACGTGTTACATCTACCGGAGCATAAGGATCACTCGTATTGATTATACGCGATCCGCCGGATGAACCGCTGGCAACGTAGGCGTAATTTCCTTTAAAAGCGACACCCCAGGCGTCCCCATCCGGAATTTCACAAGATCCCATCCACCCTCCAGTTATGGACATCGTATAAAAGTCGCAACTGTTGGCGGCAATACCGATATAGTCCATACCGTGATAAGCGGCAGCCGAGAATGTGCACAAATCAAAGGGCCATGATCCTAACCATTGCTCAGAGTACAATTTTAAGTCCTGTGGATTCCGAATATTCCATGTATCTACGTAGGGAGTGTTGTAAAACCAGGAAAGAGTCACGGCAACGGTGTCTAATGCTTCAACTGAATACGGCCCAAATTCCTCTCCATTAAAGATATCCGCTTGGACTGGATTAGCCGGATTGCTAATGTTAATGGAAAGAAATCCGTTAAAGTCAGTGACCACATAGGCGTAGTTGCCCTGCACCACCACATCTCTGGGAACTCCTGTAGAAACTCGACCGGTTTCGTCTATTGAAGTTGGATTGCTGACGTCCAACACAAACAGCCCTCTGAACGTGTCTTCGTCAGTGTCTTCGCCCCCCACTATATAAGCATAGCTGCCCCGGACGCTGATTCCACGAAAATACGTGTCGTATAATCCGGCTGCTCCATGATATTCCCCGACTACCGGGACATTTGATACCTGCGCGAACACCGCCGGCACTAAAACCAATACGGCTAAGAGCCCTACACATACTTTTAAAACTGAGTTCATTGTCGAACCTCCTCGGAAGTTGCTCTATAAAACGTATGAGGTGATTGTTGTCTATCCTGTTCGGGGCTTTAGAGCCCCGAACTTACCCTAAACTACATGCGGGAAGCCGGATTGTCAATGAATTTCGCATATCCTGATAAAATTCAATTGAAGTTACAGATTCTGCTTTTCCAAAATATTACGCATGGTTGCTTCACGGCATCCGCAGTCTTTTTGCACCATTTTACACAAAACAGAGAGGCACATCCAAATTCATTGACAAAGAAAGCGGGAGCCTAAAAGGCATCCCGCTTTACTTTTTAGAAAAAACGGGCACGACATGTCGTGCCCCTACGCGGATTCTATTTCGGATCGCACGGCCGTGCGCGGCAACGGCGTCTCCGTCTCATCCCTTATCCTTCATCCTTCATCCTTTACTCGTCTTCCCCGATGTCTTCATTCCAGATTTCGGGATGGGCGGCGATGAATTCGTTCATCATGGCGATGCACTCTACGGAATGCAGATCAATCACATTCACGCCGCTCTCGCGCAGCCAATTCAGATCGGCCTGAAACGTAACGGATTCACCGACGATGACCGTTCCGATTTTAAATTGACGGATGAGGCCGCTGCAATACCAGCAGGGAGCAAGCGTGGTGGCGAGAATTTTATCGCGATAAGTTTGCTGCCGCCCGGCCTTGCGGAAGGCATCGGTTTCGCCGTGAATGGACGGATCGTTTTCCTGCACGCGGCGGTTGTGACCGCGGCCTAAAACGTTTCCGTCTGCATCAAATAAAGCCGCACCCACGGGAACGCCGCCTTCGGACAGGCCCAGCTTCGCCTCGTCAATCGCCACGCGAAGAAGAGTAAAATGATCGAGGTGTTTATCCATTCTTCGTCCGTCCTTCCGCTCTCAACGTCCAAAGACATTTCTCAGATGGCAATTCCGCGCGGGCTGGTCATGGCTTTAATCATGGCCGCTTCATCTTTGGTCAATCCGGCCATCACCATGAGTTCGTCAATATGATTGCCGCACGTGGCAATGATCTGCTCTTCTTCATGCAGAGCTTCTTCGCGCTCCATCTGCCCGGTGATGACCATGTTGCAAAAGCCCATGCAGTCCATGCTGCAGCCCGCCAATTTTACCCAGAGATAATTCACGATTTCATGCAGCTTGCAGTCGGCACGCCAGGACGTGACATGATCGGCGGGCTTTTCCCAGCCGAGCTTGGTCGCAATCGTTTCTTTAATCAGGCGGCGATCCCACGGAATGTAATCGAAGACGCTGATTTCGCGGACGGACGGATCCACTAATTTGGGTTTTTCGCGCGATAAAAGCGAATTGCCCGGAACGTGGAATTCCAGCCTCTGCAACAGCGCATAGAATTCCGTCTTATAGAGATTGGGATCCAGCAGTTTGTGCAGCCGCGATCGCTTTGAGCCTTCTAAGGCCAGATCGCGGGTCTGTTCAGTAGATTCCGCCGTGGACGTTCCCCACAACAGAAGCGGAACGTTGCGATTGATCGCTTCGATGTATGATACGCTTTTATAGCCGTAGCTGCATTGACGGCAGAAGGAACCGACCAGCGTGGGAAGGCCGAGAGGAATTCCCGCCCGCACGTTCGCGGCAACGAATTTATGGCCGATATCCCGCTTGGAACGAACTTCATGCAGCTCCACGCCCAGCGTCCGGCAGGCATTCCTCATGTTCTTGACTGCCTGCTCGTTGCGGAATTCATTATCCGCGTTGACCGCCAGAATATTCAGACCGTAAACGGCTTTAGCCAAATACAACACGTACGTGCTGTCGCGTCCACCGCTGAGCGGAACGATGGCTTCGTACGGCTGTCCCTTTCCTCGCACCGTGTCCAATATCTTGACAAATTCCTCCTCCCCGAAGGGAGTGAAGGTTTTATACGTTCGGCAGTGACTGCACACTCCGTTTTCATCAAAGGTAATTCCCGGAATCGAATCCGGCATAATGCATCGCGTACACCGTTTCATTCATCCTCCAACTGAGCGTCTCGGTAAGCAATTCCTACAAGGTCATGCAATATACGAAAGAGTTTGTTCCCTTGTCAAGGATTCATGTCTGCTGTATTATTTTCGTGAGTTCGTATCCGACAATTCATCCCTATTACAATCAAGTTGTTATAAGAATGTCCGGAATGTTTACGGAGCGGATTTCAGCAGAAAAACTCTTGAAAGTTAGCCGGAATGTTCCTATCTTCACATAGATAGCCGCGCGTATTCGCACGGCGGTTGAAGTTCTTGTTTTTTGATTTCCACGATCATCATTCCGTGCTGCACCGTTCAGGAGGCACGCGGATCAAAGGAGAAACATACATGGCTCTGGTCATTAGCGGGAAGAATCTTAAAATCGAAGACGTCGTCAATGTGGCGCGCGGTGAAGAGAAGGTTGAACTGCATGCGGATGCCGTGCAGCGCATCCGCCGCTGCCGCGAATTCTTGCAGAAAAAAGTAGCCGCGCATGAAATGATGTACGGTGTAAATACGGGAATCGGCGAACTCTCGGAAGTGGCCTTAACCGACGAACAGACCAAAGAATTCCAAAAATATCTGGTCTACAATCACGCGGCGGGAATCGGCGATCCCATGCCCGTGGAGTGGGTGCGCGCGGCGATGCTCTCGCGAATCAACGTGCATGCGAACGGCCATTCGGCCTGCCGTCCGGAAATCACGCAAACCTATGTGGAAATGCTCAACAAGGGCGTAACGCCGGTTGTGTGCCTTAAAGGCAGCGTAGGCGCGTGCGGCGATTTGGCTCCCATGTCGCAGATCGCGCTTTCACTGATGGGTGAAGGCGAAGCCTATTATCAAGGTGAAAGAATGCCCACGATTCGCGCACAGGAAAAAGCGGGAATCAAAGCTCCCGGTTTGGAAGTGCGCGATGGATTGGCCGCAATTAACGGCAGCAATTTTATCGTATCAGTCGGCGGTATGCTACTCTATGATACGGAACGCTGGCTGAAGCAGGCGGAAATTGCGGCGGCTATGAGCTTGGAAGCTCTGCTGGCCAATATGAAGCCCTACGATGAGCGGCTGCATAAGCTGCGCGGATTTCGCGGCGCGGTGACCAGCGCGGCTAACCTGCGCAAGATGATGGCCGGATCGGATCTGACGACGGGCAAGATGAAAGTCAAAGTGCAGGACGCCTACAGCATGCGTTCCACACCGCAGGTTATCGGTGCGGCGCGCGATCAAGTGCGCTGGGCGCGCGAACAATTTGAAACCGAATTGAACGGCATTGCCGATAATCCGATCTTTGTTCCGGACGATGGCGTTGTGCTGTCCGGCGCGAATTTCCAAGGATCGCCGATCAGCCTTCCGCTCGATATGGTGGGAGCGGCCATCACGATGGTGAGCGTACTTTCCGAACGGCGGCTCAATCGCTTGCTCCACCCCGCCTTGAGTGTAGGCTTGCCCGCCTTTCTTACGAAAGGTGCGGGAATGTTTTCCGGACACATGCTCAGCCAATATACGGCGGACATGCTGATTGTGGAACAGCGCATTCTCTCAACTCCCGCTTCCACGCAATCCATTCCCGCGGCGGCGGATCAGGAAGATTTCGTGAGCATGGGCTGGAACACCGCGCTCAAAACAAATCAGATTCTCGACAACGCATACGGCGTACTCGGCATCGAATTCATCGCCGCCGCACAGGCCTTGGACTTCCGCGAATTCACTCCGGGCGCGGGAACGCGCGCCGCGCACGCTGCCGTGAGAAAAGTCGTGCAGCATCTCGATATAGACCGTCCCCTCTTTACTGACCACAACAATATGAAAGCCGCCGTCAAGAGTTTGAATGTTCTGAAAGCGGTGGAAGAAGCGATCGGCGAATTGGGAATGTATTAGCATTTCTGGCATCTGTGTATTCGACGGGCTTTCGCAAGAAAGCCCGTTTTTCGTATAGCCCCAAAAATGCGAGGACTTTACAAAGGGGGTTTGGGAGCTTATATTCTATTAATGAACAAGTGTTCATTTAGACATCTGACAGGGTTTTATTTATGATTGCCTATGAGCAATCCGGACATCTCATATATCACAATCCGTTTTAATGATCGAAGGGCGGAAGGACCGGCGGGGAACGAGTAGCTTAGTGGCGGATGAAATTCAGCCATGCATGCTTCGGGATTATACGGTTCCATAATTACCCTGAAATGATCGCATCGGCAAAACGTAGCCATGCTCTTTTTTATAGTGAATGAGGTCATGAATCCCTTCCTGAAAAACACAAAAAGTACCTGTTATAACTAATTTGTAAGCACATATTATACAACTATATATTAAACCGCGTGGAACAGTTTTCATTTTCTGGAGTGTACTATCAACAATGCTGAACCTCACTTTAAGATGCCATGTCTGCTGGCATAGAATGTGCACCATTGCCCATTGAATCTTCCGGCTTCCAAATCACATTAAGCTGAATCAGTCCCGGCGTGTCCTTACCGAAAATACCATTCGAAACCCTTGATATCGCCTTCTTCTACTATGGGCTGGCGTATATTCTCCTCGCGGCGGTGTGTCTGCCTCTGCAGCGAAAAGACGGTCGCCGTTTGCCGTGGGGATATCTGGGCGGATTCGGACTTTTTTTAGGTTTAGTTGCCTGGCTGAATCTATTCGCCATCAGCTTCGGCGATAACATATTGATGCTTCAATTGCGCATCGTGCTGATGTCGCTGGGCTTTTTATCGCTGCTGGAGTTTGGCCGCCGGGGAATCATCGCCAGCGGCAACCGCGCCCCGGGCCTGTGGATCCACATTCCCTTGGTCCTACTGGCAGCAACCGGAGTATTTTTCGATCCCAATGGATTGAAAATTACGCCACGCTACGCCTTAGCCGTTCCCGGCGGGATTATGGCCGTCATCGCGCTGCTGCGAACGGCTTCGCAGTCGCGGACAGGACGCCTGTCTCTGTGGGCAATTTCCGCCGCGATGATCGGAATCACCCTTACGTCCGGACTCTTTGCAGCTCGCGGCGAATTCTTTCCCGCCAATTTCCTCCATCAGGATTTCTTTCAATCCGTCTTCGGCATTTCCATCCAGTTCGCCCGCTGTGTCTTGGCTTTAGCTGCCGCCCTCGCGCTGACTCTATACTATTCGGCGGTTCATCAGTCAGGCTCGCACAATCAAATTCGATATATCGCCGGGCCGTTCAGTAAGTGGCTTCTGCCCGGATTGACATTTATCCTTGCGCTTGGATGGATTGCCACGACCGCCACGGGAATCAAGTTCAAGAATCAGATCTGGTCGGCCTTAAGTATGCGCGCGCAAATCGCGGTTTCGTCGCTCGAGCCGCACCACACCTTGCTTGTATTCGATTCGAACGATTCGCTTCGAACTTTCGCGCGGACAAGAATCGGCGCCAAACTGTCGAGGCAATATGCGGCCAACAAGGATCTTCTCGCGCTTTATGTATGCGTGCGGACGGAACAGAATACGCTCACTCCGCTGATATCCGATTCGATTGGATCGCGTCGCGGCAACGGGCAGTCGGGACGACAGAGCGCGGACTGGACGAGATCGGATATTTCCACGTGGTCGGATATCGGAAACTCCGTCCGGGCACGACTCGGCGATCATTCACAGCAAGCGGTGTTAGCCGCCGCCGTCCCGGAAACGGATCTTCATCCGCTCTATTTGGTCATGGTCATCCGGGTGCCGGCCCTGACACGCGGTTTCTTTCGCGACCGCTTATTCCCTCTGGGCACCATGCTGTTTATTACTCTGGCGCTGATTGCCATGGATCTGGCCTGGCGGCGATCCCGCGAATCGGCCGTGCGTATCGCGGAATCGGAAGAGCGCTATCGCAGTGTGGTGGAGTACTCGCCCGAAAGCATTTTTATTCTGCAAAGCGACAGCATTCTGTTCGCCAATCGCGCGGCGGCGCACATGTTGGGCGCGGGTGGACCGGAAGAACTCATTGGTCAATCATTCCGGAATTTAGCTGCGCACGGGTTGCGTGAGATTACCGCTCAAACCGTGAATCAAGCCGCCGACAAACCTTCCTCGGATACACCGCTGGAAGTTCGCCTGCTGCGTCGCGACGGCGCATCGGTTGACGTGGAATTGATCGCGGTCAAACTCGTTTTTGACCAGCATACGGCCACCATGATTCTCTGTCGGGATGTCACCGAACAAAGGCGGGCGCAGAAAGCGATCCGGGAGAGTGAAGAACGTTATATCCGGCTGTTCAATGAATCACTGGCCGGCAATTACGTATCCTCTCCGGACGGCCGCATTCTGCTGTGCAATTCGGCTTTCGCCCGCATGTTGGGATTTGCGTCCATCGCGGATGCAACCAGTGAATCGTCCTTTTCGTTCTATCCGACTCCCGCGGCGCGCAGCCGCTTTCTGGACATGCTGCAGGAAAATAAGCGGCTCGAACAATATGAGACCGAATTGATCCGGGCGGACGGAAGTCGTCTCTTTGCCATCGAAAACGTTGTGGGCGTTTTCGATGAAAACGACCGGTTGGTCCGGCTGCACGGCAACATCGTGGATATCACCGCCAGAAAAGAAGCCGAGGAAGCGGTTCGCACCAGCGAAGAGCGGTATCGCACATTGATCGAGAATCAGGGAGAAGGCATCGGCATCATAGATGAAGCGGGACGGTTCTTCTTTGCCAATCCCGCCGCGCATGAAATTTTCGGAGTGAGCGATGGACAACTGCACGGTCGTTCACTTTGGGAGTTTTGGCGGGATTATAGCACCGAAAACGTGCTTCCGCAGTGGCAACAGCAAGAGGCGGGCACGCGGAGTTTGTGGGAAGCGGAAATCGTCAGACCGGACGGTCAGAATCGCCATCTGCTCGTCACGGCGACTCCGCGCTTCGACGGCGTCGGACAATATATCGGTACGTTCGCCGTTTTCCGGGACATCAGCGAACGCAAACTGGCGGAGAGCGCGCTGCATGAAAGCCAGCGCGCCATGTCCACGCTGCTCAGCAATCTGCAGGGCATGGCATATCGCTGCCGGAATGATGCCGATTGGACCATGGAATTCGTGAGCAACGGCAGTCTGGGACTGACCGGATATGCGCCGCAGGATTTGGTGAATAATCAGGTAGTCAGCTACAGTGATTTAATCCGTCCGGAAGATCGCGACATCGTTTGGAACGCCGTGCAGACCGCGCTGACTCAAGATAGTCCTTTCCGCCTTATTTATCGTATTCACACGGCGGACGGCACGCAAAAATGGGTTTGGGAGCAGGGCCAGGGTGTCTATGATGATAAAGGCTCGCTGCGGGCTATTGAAGGCTACATTTCGGATATCACGGAACGCAAACTTGCCGAAGAAGCGCTCGAAAAACGGCTCATCGCGCTCACCCGTCCGTTGGGTGATACGTCGAATCTGCAATTCGAAGATCTTTTTAACGTGGAAGACGTGCAGCGCATTCAGGACGCCTTTGCGGAAGCGGCCGGCGTCGCGTCCATTATCACCGATACGACGGGAAAACCCATTACCAAGCCCAGCAACTTTTGTTATCTGTGTGAAAATATCATTCGCAAGACGGAACGCGGCCGGGCCAACTGCTATCGTTCGGATGCCATTTTGGGACGGATGAGCAAAGATGGACCGCAGATCCAGCCCTGTCTCAGCGGCGGGCTGTGGGACGGCGGCACCAGCATTCGCGTGGGAGACCGGCATATCGCCAATTGGCTGATCGGGCAAGTCCTCGATGAAGACGCCGATCCCGAGAAAATGATGCGTTATGCGGAGGCGATTGGCGCGGACGAAGAAGAATTCCGTACGGCTCTGTCGCAAGTAAAGCGCATGCCGCGCGAACAGTTCAGCCGGATTTGTCAAGCGCTCTATCTGATCGCCAATCAGATGTCGAGTCTGGCGGTGCAAAATATTCAGCAGGCTCGTGAAATCACGGAACGGCGGCGCGCCGAAGAAGCCCTGCGGCAGAGCGAGCGGCGCTTCCGCGACATCGTCGAAAAATCCGATGATGCGATCTATGTCTGGCAAAACAACCGCATAGTTCTCATCAATCCGAAATTCCGGGAATTATCCGGCTACTCGCTGGATGAAATGACGGCGCCGGGCTTCAGCATCCTCAACACCGTAGCCGAATCCGATCGCGACAGAGTGAGCCGGCATTTGCGCATACTCGGAACGTATGACACGGCCGTGGAACGGTATTCCTTCAAAGGTTTGGCAAAAAACGGCAAGCTGTACGAGATGGAAGCCAGCGTCACCGAGATCACGTGGGACGGTGCTCCCGCATGGCTCGGTGTGCTCCGCGATATGACCGCGCAACATGCTCTGGAAACGCAGGTTCAGCAATCGCAAAGGCTGGAGTCCATCGGCAGACTCGCGGGCGGCGTGGCGCACGATTTCAACAATCTGCTCACGATCATCGGCGGTCACGCTGACCTTGCACTTCTAAAACTGAGTGATGAAGATCCGCTGCGTCCTGATGTAGAAGAGATTCTGAAAACGGCCAACCGGGCCGGCAATCTCACGCGGCAGCTGCTGGCCTTCAGCCGGAAACAAGTCATTGAACCGGAAATCATTGATCTTAATTCCACGATTTCCGATATGAAGCGCATGCTGACGCGGATTATCGGCGAAGATATTTCTTTGATCACCGAAACCGCCGATGACTTGTGGAATGTGAAAGCGGATCCCGGACAGATTGAGCAAGTGGTCGTCAATCTTGCGGTCAACGCGCGCGATGCTATGCCGGACGGCGGCACGCTGCGATTGGCTACGGCTAACGTTGTCCTCGATAGGGAATATGCCGCCACGCATCTGGAGGTGGAACCGGGCAACTATGTCTTGTTGGAGGTTTCTGATACGGGCTGCGGAATGGATGAAAACGTCATTAGCCGCGTCTTCGAACCGTTCTTTACAACCAAGCCGCTCGGTGTGGGAACCGGTTTGGGTCTGGCCACCGTGTACGGAATTATTCGCCAAAGCGGCGGACATATCACGCTGGAGAGCGAAGTCGGGCGCGGTTCTATATTCCGCATCTATCTGCCTAAAACGGACGATACTGCGGCAATTCGCGCTCCCATAGATGCGAAAGCGACACGCCTGACCGGAACGGAAACCATTTTAGTGGTGGAAGATAACGAGGCGCTGCGAAATTCGATTTTTCACACGTTGAAGCACTTCGGCTATGAAGTGGTTATGGCCGCCGATGGCGATCAAGCGATCACGATGTGCAAGGGCTTGTCCGGCCACGTGGACTTGGTGCTGACGGATGTGATTATGCCCAATTTGGGCGGTGTGGAATTAATCACTCTGCTGAAAGACGTGTGGCCGCGTATAAGAGTTCTGTTGATGTCCGGTTATACCGACGCGGCGATTATCCCCGACCCGCAAACACCCTATATCCAGAAACCGTTCCGGCCGCAGGCTTTGGCGCAGAGAATCCGCGAAATTCTTGACGCTCCCCGTTAATACATTGACTCTCTGAACGGTCATGCAACAAAAAAAGGCCGGCTCGGTTTTCCGAGTCGGCCTTTTTTTGAAACAGCCTGTTCAGGCATGAATCGCGCGATTTCCCGTGGCCGCTAAGCAGGCTTCGCGAAACGCTTCCGTGAACGTGGGATGAGCGTGCGACATTCGTGCGATATCTTCCGCGCTGGCGCGATATTCGAGAGCGACCACAGCCTCCGCGATCATGTCCGCCACGCGCGCGCCGAACATATGAACTCCGAGCAGTTCATCCGTTTTTTCATCGGCCAGCACTTTCACCAATCCTTCGCTCTCGTTGGCCGCGCGCGCTCTGCCCAACGGTTTGTATGAGAACATACCGGTTTTATAGGCTTGCCCGCGCCGTCGGAGATTGTTTTCAGTCACTCCGACTCCCGCCACTTCCGGCCAAGTATAGACTACCCACGGAATCGCGTTGTAATTGATATGCGGTTTTTGCCCGGATAATCGTTCCGCGACAAAGATTCCTTCCTCTTCGGCTTTATGCGCGAGCATCGCCCCGCCGATCACATCGCCAATCGCAAACACTCCCGGACATTGCGTTTCCAGATTCCCGTTGACTTCTATAAATCCGCGCGAATCGGTAATGATACCTGCACGATCGAGCCTTAAGTTTTCCGTATACGGTTTGCGCCCCACCGATATCAGACAGACATCTCCGTTGAACTGAACCTTCTCTCCGGCGGGATTCTCCGCCGTCACAACAACTCTTCCGTCTTCCGCCACCGCGCTTTGCACCTTGTGGCTTAAATAGAAAGTCATTCCCAAACGCTGCAGGGATTTTTGCAGCTCTTTGCCCATTGTGTGATCCATGTTGGGAATGATGGAGTCCATGAATTCCACCACGCTGACCCGCGTTCCCAGTCGCGCATACACGGAACCCAACTCCAATCCGATGGCTCCGCCGCCGATCACGATCATCTGTTCCGGAATTTTTTCCAGAGCTAAAGCTTCCGTGGAAGATATGAGATATTTATTGTCGAAGGGAGCAAACGGCAAGGCGGCGGGGCGGGATCCCGTGGCGATAATCGTGTTCCGCGTTTCGAAGCGCTCTTCGCGTCCGTCCGAACGCGTCACGGCAATCGCGTGCGCATCGGCAAACGAGCCGTGACCTTCGTATACTGCGATCCCGTTTTTCTTCATCAGAAAAGCGACTCCCGCCACGGTATCAGCCACGACTTTATCCTTACGGCGGAGCATGGCGGGCCAGTCTACGTCCAATCCGCTGACTTTAATTCCGTGCGCCGCGAAATGCTTCTTGGCCGTGTAGTAGAGTTCCGAGGAATCGAGCAAAGCTTTTGACGGAATGCAGCCCACATTCAGGCACGTTCCGCCCAGCGCAGGATAGCGTTCCACCAGCGCGACTTTCATCCCGAGCTGCGCCGCGCGAATCGCGGCCACATAGCCGCCCGGCCCGGAACCGATGACTGTGACGTCGTATTTCATATGGCCTCAATTATCAACTCGCCGTTGTCGGTCTCCCGACCGGCAAGGGCATCAAAATCAAATAGACTATTTTTCAGATAGACTTTTCACACAGCGAAATCCGACGTTGATATCCTGCCAATTCGAAGGAAGTGCATTGCGATGAAAGACGCGAACACACCCCGGTCCTGTGTGCCACCCGCCTCCGCGGATCACTCGAAATCGTCCGCTTTCCGGTCCTTCAGGATTTCGCTCGGAGCTGGTCATGTAATAAGTATCCTGATAGCGGTCCTGTACCCACTCGCAAACGTTTCCTGTCATGTCATAAAGTCCAAAAGCATTCGGAGGGTAACTGCCCACAACCTTGGTGCTGTCTGATTTATAATTCGCGGAATCGGGATTCAGCTCGTCGCCCCAAGAATAACGTCTTTCGGCAAAGCCGCCGCGCGCCGCATATTCGAACTCTGCTTCCGTCGGCAAGCGGCATCCGATCCATTTGGCAAAATCCTTTGCGTCCGCCCAACTGACGCCGATAACCGGGTGACGAGGATAGTCCGGTCCGTTGTGAAACTGCGGCATTCTCCAGAACTCCGGCAGTCGTTGTCGCGCAGTTTCCTCGCAGAATCGCTGATACTGGCTGCACGTGATTTCATAAGAGCACATATAGAAGGAATCCAACGCTACTTTGTGAGCGGGATAGTGATCGCCTTGACTGGTATCACCCATCATAAATTCTCCGGCCGGAATCAACATCATTTGTATGGAATCGGCGCCAACAAATACCGTCTTGGGAACTTGCGCGAATGCGAATGACAGCGGCAGCAAGGCCACGAGCAGCAAATACGGAAACATGCTGAAAGACTTCAGATTGTACATGATACCTCCGGGTTGTTAAAGTCACGTGCTGTCGCGCCAATCAGACCTTCAACAAAAGCCGCATCGGATCTTCAAGACACTCTTTCACCCGCACTAAAAATCCCACCGACTCGCGGCCGTCAATGATACGATGGTCGTACGAAAAAGCCAGATACATCATCGGACGAATCTGCACTTCATCACCCACCGCTATAGGCCGCTTGACAATGTTGTGCATGCCGAGGATTCCGCTCTGCGGCGGATTCAAAATCGGCGTGGACAACAGCGAACCGAACACTCCGCCGTTGGAAATCGTGAATGTGCCGCCGCTCATTTCGTCGAGTGTGAGCTGATTGCCGCGGGCTCGCGCCGCTAACCGCTCGATCTCCGCCTCGATCCGGTCGAAAGAAAGCGATTCCGCGTTGCGAATTACGGGAACCACAAGCCCCTTCGGTGCGCTGACCGCGATTCCCATGTCCACGTAGTCGTGATACACAATTTCATCGCCTTCAATCACCGCGTTTACCGCCGGAAATAGTCGAACTCCCTCCACCACGGCCTTCACGAAAAACGACATGAATCCCAGAGAAGCGGAATGCGTTTCCTTGAAAAGTTCCTTATACTTCGCGCGCGCGGCGATGATCGCGCTCATATCCACTTCATTGAACGTCGTAAGCATAGCCGTTCGGTTTTTCGAAGCGACGAGCCGCTCGGAAACCTTCAAACGCAACGCGGACATTTTAAAACGGCGCGTCGAGCGTGCGTTTGCCATAAGAGTCGGAGCTTCCGCAATTGGAGCAGGCTCGGGATTCGGAGCCACAGGCTGTTGGTGTGTCAGTACGTCAGTCTTCGTGATTCGTCCGTCCTTTCCTGTCCCTACGATCTGTTCGGCGGTGATGCCTCGCTCGTCCATCATCTTTTGCGCGGCGGGTGAAGCGATAGCGGCGGATGTTTCTTCCTGCATCGGTTCTCCCGAAGCGGATTCGGCGCGAGGTTCGGCGGCGGAAATCGTAACGGGCGGCGCGGCCTCCGTATCAATCGTGCAGGCAACCGCTCCCACGCGCGCGGTCTCCCCTTCTTTAATCTTAATGGAAACCGCTCCGGAAAAGTTCGCGGACACCGCCAGCGTGGCTTTCTCGGATTCGATCTCGAACAGCTCTTCGTCCTTGCGAACGTAATCGCCGTCCGCTTTCAGCCATGCGGCTAACGTCACTTCCGAAACGGATTCTCCGGGACTGGGAATGAGAACTTCTGCAACCATGATTGGGTCCGCCGCAATAATGTCTATTGAAAAGCTCGTTCGAGAATCGCCGCTTGCTCCGCCTGATGTCGGGCGGGAAAACCGGTGGCCGTCGTCGCCGATGCGGGGCGCGTAACGTATTCACATGATGAAAAAAGCGGCTGCATTCGGATGTAAGTGCAGGCCCCCATATTTGCCGGCTCCTCCTGCACCCACAGCAGCCGCTTGGCCGATGAATATTTCGCGATAACGCTTTCGACTTGTTTCACGGGAAACGGATAGAGCTGCTCGATCCGGATGACGGCGGAGTCTTTGCGATTGTCTCTCTGCTTGCGTTCGAGCAAATCGTAATATATTTTGCCGGAACAGAATATAATTCGCTCTACATTTTTTGCATCGGCGGAAGGATCGTCCATCACTTCGCGAAAACATGTTCCCGCAGAAAATTCCGCGAGCGTGCTGATGCATGCTGAATGCCGGAGCAGGCTCTTCGGGGTCATTACAACCATCGGCTTGCGGAACGGCCAATGTACCTGCCTGCGCAGCGCGTGGAAAAAGTTGGCCGGGCTCGTACAATTGACTACCTGCATATTATTGTCCGCGCAAAGACTCAGATATCGTTCGAGTCGTGCGGAAGAGTGCTCCGGCCCCTGCCCTTCAAAACCATGCGGCAGCAGCAAAACCAAGCCGTTCATGAGTCCCCATTTGCTTTCCGCGCTGCTTAAAAACTGATCCATGACCACTTGCGCCACGTTGGCGAAGTCACCGTATTGCGCCTCCCAAACGGTCAAACTTTCGGGATGAGCCTGCGCATAGCCGTATTCGAATCCGAGCACTCCATATTCCGACAGCGGCGAGTTGTAGATGGAAAATTTGCCTTGCTTTTCGCCGACGTGCGCAAGCGGCATAAATTCTTCTTCGGAATCCTCCACTGTGACAACCGCATGCCGGTGTGAAAACGTGCCGCGCTCCGAATCCTGACCGGAGAGCCGTACGGAAACGCCTTCATTTAGGAGCGAAGCATAAGCCAGCAGTTCGCCCATGGCCCAATCTATACGGCTGCCGTCCGCAATCATCTTGCGGCGGTCGTCATAGATGCGCTGAATTTTCGCAAAAAATTTCGGGCCGGAAGGCAGATGCGTAATATTTTGCCCGATCTCTTTCAGAATCTCCGCATCCACTCCAGTGGCGGGTGATTCCGTAAAATCCTCCGGCACGGCATGGCGATAGGACTTCCACGCGTCTTTTAAGAATGTATCATCCGGATGCAGTGCCGCTTTGGAAGCGGCCGCGTATTTCTCCTCCAGATAGCCGCGAAAATCGTCCTCGACATTCTTGATTTTCGCTTCATCCATCACGCCGTCTATGACAAGCTGTTTCGCATAGATTTCCAGCGGATTGGGATGCGCGGCAATCGCCTTATACAGAATCGGCTGCGTGAAGCGCGGTTCGTCGCCTTCGTTATGTCCCCACTTGCGATAGCCTAAGATATCAATGAACACGTCCCGTTTAAAAATATTGCGGAATTCGAGTGCGAGGCCGATCACATAGGTCACCGCTTCCACGTCGTCTCCGTTGACGTGAAACACGGGCGAGAGCGTGACCTTGCCCACGTCCGTGCAGTACGTGCTGGAGCGCGCGTCAAGATAATTAGTGGTAAATCCCACCTGATTATTCAACACGACGTGCACGGTGCCGCCCGTTTTGTAGCCGTCGAGCAGCGACATCTGCAGGACTTCGTAAACGATCCCCTGCCCGGCGATGGACGAATCCCCGTGAATGAGAATCGGCGCAATTTTGTCGAGGTCGCCGCCATACGCGTGATCAATCCGCGCGCGGGCAATGCCCTCCACCACCGGATCCACGCTCTCCAAATGCGAAGGATTGGGCGCGAGGCTGAGCCGCACTTTCCGCCCGCCCGCCGTCGTTTTTTCGCAGGAGTGGCCGAGGTGGTATTTCACGTCTCCCGCGAAATCCGCATCGGAGGCCGCTCTTCCCTCGAACTCCGCAAAAATTTGTTCGAACCGTTTGTCGAGAATATTGGCAAGAATGTTCAGCCGTCCGCGATGCGCCGTGCCGATGACAAATTCTTCAATCCCTAACGCCGCGCCCTTTTCCACAATCGCATCCAGCGCGGGAATGAGTGTTTCCACACCTTCGATGGAAAACCGTTTTTGTCCCACGAAGCGGCTGTGCATGAATTTTTCGAACACCACGGCCTGCGTGAGCTTGCGCAGGATATGCATTTTCTCATCGCTGGAAAAATTCGCGCGGTTGCGGCACGATTCCATCCGCGTTTGCAGCCAGTTCAATACGCGCGGATCGCGCACGTAGCGGTACTCCGCGGCCACGGAATGGCAATACGTTTCGTCGAGCAGTTTGACGATTTCGCGCAAAGGTGAAGGCCCGAGGCCAACGGTCGTTCCCGCCTGAAAAACGGTGTCGAGGTCGCGTGCGCTAAGGCCGAAACTTTCCAGCGTGAGCGGATCATCGTATTTGCGGCGGATGCGGACGGGATTGGTTTTGGTAAACAGGTGGCCGCGCGTGCGGTAGCCGTTGATCAGATTCAAAACAGGCGCTTCCTTGCGGAAGAGTTCCGGCACGTGCAGCGCGTCGTCGCCATACGTTTTACGCGCGAACTCGAAACCTTCGAAAAACCGCCGCCAGCCGGAATCGAGCGATTCCGGACTCTTCAGATATTGCTCGTAGAGTCCTTCAATCACCGCCGGTTCGGCATGGCCGATATATGTGGGATCGTTTGGCATTTTTTTCCCAACTCGCTTGGGAAAGCAGGGAGGGTTCACTATTACTTTTTCGCTGCGCGGGGTGTCCTTACCCCGCGCATTCAACTTCTCATGTCATTCTTGAGACCGCATCAGCGAGTTTCCGGAATCTTTTCTCCCTCCGTTTGCGGTCCGTCCGCCTTGCGGACGCGATCTCGCTCCGCGGAGGGGGTGAAAGGGGGGTCTCTTCAAACGATGATCAATGAACTTCGAATGGAATTCGTAGTGACACAGCTTGCTGTGTCTTTCTTCGCAAGGTGCGCCGAGCCGTGCGTCCTCGCACGGCCGGAATCTTCTTTCCCTTCCCCCACTTCGTGGGGGAAGCAAGAAGGGGGAGTTTTCTTCTCGCCGAGGCAGACCTGTACTGAACGAAGTGAACGTATCCCCTGATCTGCCCGGAATCCTCCGCCTGCACGTGTTTATGTCTCAGCTTTCCGCTTTCAGATTTCAGCTTTGCTCTGTCTCCGCCTCTTGTACTCTCGCTACACCGCTTTTGATTCAACCCCATGAAAGGCTGCCAATTTTATTGACAGAAAACATGACCTAAATATCGAGAAGGAAATATTTGTTTATTTTGATATTCGATTCCGTTGATTGTAGGGGCACAATATATCGTGCCCGTCTTTTTATCTGGCCGCCGAGCCGGGTTATAACTACCCAACACCCTCCGGGGTGTTGGCCGCAACCCGGTCCGCATAGCGAGATCTCGCCAAAGGCGGACCGGAATCTTCTCCGCCATTGCTTCCCCGGTGGTGACTCTCCAGAGTCACCCCTCTTCATGTCAATTCTTTCGCCGTGCGGGGTGTCCTTACCCCGCACGTTTTTTATTGTCATTCCGGACATCGTTCTTGCGGGCTTCCGGAATCTTCTCTCCCTCCATTCACGGGGGGACACAAGGGGGGTGCCTTCTCATTTTCTTTCGTTCATCATTCATCATTCCTCGTTCATCATTTCCTTTTCATCCTTTCTTCTCATCCATGCCTGAACCTTCTCCGCACGGCAAACACAAACAGCGCCACCAACGTCGCCGTCAGCACAACCTGAAATGCCATAATAATGTTCACGCCAATACTGTTCCCCCTTGCGAACTCCAAACCCGCGCGGTTCAAATAGCTGACTTGCAGGCTCAGTCCGAGATAATCAGAGTAACCCCATAGACCGTTCTTGTGGGCACTTGTGTACGTTGATCCGCGATACCATCCCGCAAATACCAGCAAGCTGCTCGCAAGAATGATAATGGGTCGCCAGATACTCGCGCTGTAGTTGGAGAGGTACTGATAGATTGCGATCAGGCTGAACCACTGTTTCTGTATTCTTCGCAGCTGAACGAACTTCTTCTTGCACGCTGCTTTTTGCACTCCAGATAATCGCCGCATTTCAAATGTGCCGCAATCGAAATTGTTTGCCGTGGGATGATTGAAGTCTTCCCTATATCGCTTGGCAAGCTGTTGATACGTGAGTTCGATCAATTTCCATTTGGGCCAATTGCGAAATGCATTCAGTGTTGATTGGCGTTTGTGGAACATCGCACGGCAGCCGCGTTTGAAACGATCATAAAATCGGCGCTTTAAGTATGGTCTTGCCAGCCATTCGTCTCCGACAATCTGGCGGCCTAAAACAAACGTAGCCAACCATCCGCAATTATAAAAATGAATCTTTGTACAATCCGTGCCTTCAAGAAGAACGCGGCTCATGTCGCAATCATCTATCACCAATTCACTGTCGGGAGCCAGAAAGTTGTCGCGTATATCGAGGATGCCCATCTTATTAAATTGAATATGCTTAAGAAGCAACCTGCCTCGTTTAATCTCTATGCCCTGAATTTTACCTCTCTTTATATCAGTGTCCCTGAGTTGTTCACGCCTGGTGCCATCGCCTGGCCACAGCAACCTCACACGCCCATTAATGTGAACATCTTGAAAATCTCCTTGAACTGTAAATGATGTGCCATATAATCTCAATTCTGATTGAAATGTTGCCTTTTTGAAGTATGCATGCCACTGAAACGCTGCATTCTGGAATGACACTCTATTTGAAAACATCACGCTCTTGAAGTCTACGTCCCCTCCGAATAGGGCGAAACTAAAATCCGCGTCCTCCGTGAACTGCACGGAGCTGAAATATGCGTTCTTCATGAACTGCGCGGAATGAAAATATACGTCTCCCGTGAACTGCGCGGAGCGGAAAGACGCGTACTCCTTAAACTGCGCGAACATGAAATCCATAATCCCCGTACATAGAGTGGAGTTGAAATCCGCAGCCCCCATGAATTGCGCGGAACTGAACGCTGCGCCACACTTGAACTGCGTGGATTCGAACCACGCGTTTTCCGTAAACTGCGCGGAGAGGAAATCCGCGCACCCTATGAACATTGAAGAAATGAAAAAGACAGATGTCTCAAATCTTACCTCGCAAAAGTCTACTTCAACCGGAAACACAGCCTTGCAGAACATATCGTATTTCTGTTTATACGATAAAGGCTTGTGGTTTTGAGGTTTTTCCCATCTACGAACACCCACCCTCTGAAATTCCACGTCGTCGCCTTCGCATTCCGCCAATCAATAATCTGCTTGGCAAGCGCATTGCGGAACTCCTGCGGGTCCTTCTTGTCCGCCGGAGCATGAAAGATGCACAGGCCGGTATCGCCATGCACGTCGCGGGAACAGCCTTGATAGCTGCAATGGGCGGTAGGTTCGGATTCAGGCATGATTATAACCCCGAAAGTTTAGAAAAGCGGAAATTTGTCTCGCCGTTGTCGGTCTCCCGACCGGTCCGCGTAGCGAGATCTCGCTGGAGGCGGACAATGGCGCCATTGCGACTCAGGAGAGTCACAACGGCGAATTGAAGCCAACTTTTAGTGATCCTTCACGTCGAAGACGACGTTCAGGATAACAGCCCTCAGATAGTTCGCCGTTCATCATTCATCATTCATCGTTCATCATTTCTGCTTCATCCCTCGTCCTTTCTGTGAGGAGGGGGAAAATGGGGGGGCCATTCCTCCTCCTCCAAAGAACACTACCTTACGAACCCCCACAATATCAACACCAAAACTGCAACTGCAATAAAAGATCGTCTTGACATCCGGCCAATCTCAGAGTATCTTTTTGAACATAGTTTCAAAAAATAGCCTTTCAATCGCCGAGCCGTGTAATAACTACCCAACACCCTCCTGGGTGTTGGTCGCAACCCGGACCGGAATCCGCAGCAATCATGCACATTTTCGCCATTTCGCTCATTTTTACGCCTCTAAATCCGCATCTTATCCCATTATTCACATGGATATACCCGAGTTCGTTTGGTCAAAAATATTTTTACTTCACAAAAGCCCTAAATGATTAATCGGCGTCCAGATACCCAAAAGAATCAGCACGATTCCCGCGATGATCTCGCAGCGTCGGCCCATCCATGCCCGCACTTTATCGGCCAAACGCATCGCGCAGAACGTCGCCGCCGCCGAAACCAAACCGATGACTGCCACTGCAACGGGAATATTCGCATTCGATGCGGGCAGACTCACTCCCGCACCCAATGCGTCAATACTCACGGCAAGCGAAAGCCCGATCAAGGAAAATCCGCGCGTGAGATCCGTGTCGGCATATTTCTCCGCGTCTCCTTTCCATGCCGCGTAAATCATCCGCGCACCGATGGCCACCAGCAAAGCCATCACAATCCAGTGATCGCTGCTTTCCACGAAGCTCAGTAAAAACGCTCCGGCTAATGCTCCCGCGAGCGACATCAGGCTCTGAAACAAGCCGAAGTGAAACGAGAGCCGAAAGACCTGCCGCGCACCGGGATGGCGGAGTCCCACGGCCGCTCCCACCGAAAACGCATCGGCGGAAAGAGCCAAAGCAAGAATGAAGATTTCGAGAAGAGTCATAAGCGGAAAGCGGAAGAAAAGATTCCGGCGGGGTCACAGACCCTCCCCGGCGCGGCTGAAGCCGAGTACGTCGCGGCGGCAGGCATCTTGTCCGTCGAAGACGAGATCTCGCTCCGCGGACCTGCCCCGCGAGATAAAATTAGATCATCCGAACATCACCAGATAAACTCCGGCCACGGCAATAATAATTCCGATCGTGCGCACCCGGTTGATCGGCTCGCGCAGCACAAGCCACGCAAAGATAAATACAAAAATGTTGCTGGTCTGATTCAACGCCGCCGCCGTGGATGCCTGCGTAAATTTCATTCCGCCCAGCCAGAGCACCGTAGAAAGATACGCGCCCAGCCACGAACTGGAAACCGTGTAGCCGAAGTGCTTGGTCGTGATCAGCGTTTTCATAATCGCGCGCCGGTCGCGATGAAAGAGCAGAATGATAATCAGCGTACCGATGCCTCCGAACAACCGCCACTCCGTCGTCCACAAGAGCGGCGATCTTTCGATCACCGATTTGGCAATTACCACGCCGAAAGCGATCAACACCATGGACAAAACGCCCCACGAAATGCCGAGCAGCAGATTGCGGCGGGAAATTCCGCCCGCCCAGCGGGGATTGGTCACACCGAGCACCGCCGAAATAATCATGAGCACGCCGATAATCTGCAGCAGAGAAAGACTCTCGCCGAGAAAGATCAGCGAAAGTCCGATCACAAACGGCGCATACAGGCAATCCACAATCGCCGAAAGACTCGCGCCCAAAAGATTCAAACTCATAAAGAAAAACGTGTCCGAAAGACCGATGCCTAAAACGCCGCTCAGCAGAAGCAGCATGTAATCGCGCACGGGCGCATCGTACATCAGCGTTCCGCCCGCAATCCACATGGTGGGAATAATCAATCCCGCCGCTAAAAGATTCTTGAAAAAATTGAGCGCGATGGGGTGGACGGTCTCTCCGCTTTTCTTAAAAAGAATGACCGACAGCCCCCAGACAACGGCTGTGGTCAGGGCAAGAGTTTCACCGAAATGCGGAAAGGGAGGAGTCATGAATCACGATCAGGATGGAAAAGTGAGGCATGTAATGTACATTTGCCGGAGATGGCGGCAAACCTAAAATATCATCGCCTGCTACGGACGCTGCCCCTGATAAATCGCCAAAGCCTCCGGCATGTGCTTCTGGAGTTCATTGATGCGGCGGTTATCCATGGGATGCGTGGACAGGAATTCCGGCATCCGGCTCCCCTGCTGATCCGCATAGGCTTTAAACCGCGTCCAAAAATTCACGGCTTCGCGCGGATCGTATCCCGCCTTCGCCATGTAAATCAGTCCCATGTAATCCGCTTCGAGTTCCTGCTTGCGGCTGTGCGGCAATGAGACTCCAACCGCGCTTCCGACACCGTAAGCCAGCATGGCCAGCTCCTGCGTTTGCGCCGGCTTCTGCTGCAAGGCCGCACTCAAAGCAATGCCGCCGAGATTCAGAAGCAACTGCTCGCTCATCCGCTCCCCGCCGTGCCGGGCTACCGCGTGAGCCACTTCGTGCCCAACCACCACCGCCAGACCGGCATCGCTCTGCGTGAGAGAAAGAATCCCCGTGTACACTCCCACCTTGCCGCCCGGCAAGCAAAAAGCGTTGGCCGTTTGATCCTCGCGGAACATTACGAACTCCCATTGCGCATAAGGCAGTTCCACTACCGTGGAAATCTTCTGCCCGACCCGCTGCACTAATTCGGTATGCGCGGGATCGGTTGAAATGGGAGTCTCACTCTTGATTTGCGTGAAAGTCTGGAGGCCTAATGTGCTCTCTTCCTGCGGCGTGAACAGCACCAGCGCGCGGCGATGCGTCTGCGGATTGACATAGCAGGCCGCCACGAAAATGCTCATCAGCACGAGAACGGAAAGACTGAAGGATAAAACGAATCTCTTCATACACGGTTTCTCCACTCAAAACGCCCGTTGAGGCGGTATTTTAGCGTATCTGATGTAGACAAGATATTGTGAATAGATGCCAAAGTCAACGGCCGTTCCGTTTTTTATCCCTTTTTGATTTAGAGCCTAACTTCTTGGAACTGCGGGGAATATCACAACAAAAAGGCCGCGGTGGGCGGCCCATTTTGAATTTGTGGATGCGGTCAGGAAACCGGAGCGGGTGTGTCCAGCACTTGTCGGACCTTGCGTGCCAGTGCATCAGCGGTAAACGGTTTTTCCAGAAAGGCCGTACCCGGATCAAGTACTCCGTGCTGGCCGATGGAATCGTCCGTATAGCCCGACATATAGAGCACGCGGATTTCCGGCCGAAGACTCGTAATTCTCCGCGCCAGCTCGTCCCCGCTGAGTTCCGGCATAATCACATCCGTCACCAGCAAGTGGATCGGCTCGCGATTTAATTCGATAACCTGCAAAGCTTCGCTGGCCGCCCGCGCAGACAATACGCGATAGCCTTTCTTCTCGAGAATTTTACGTACCAAATCTCGCACGCCGTCCTCATCCTCAACCAGCAATACGGTTTCCTTGCCCAACAGCGGTTCGTTACTGGCGGGAATCGCGAGCAATTCGGCGGCACCCTCAACGCGCGGCAGGTAAATTTTAAAAGTGGTTCCCCGTCCCACTTCGCTGTAGACATAAATGTGGCCGCCGCTCTGCTTGACGATTCCATAGACGGTGGAGAGACCCAGTCCCGTGCCTTTACCGTGCTCTTTGGTTGTAAAGAACGGCTCGAAGATATGCGACAGCGTGTCACTGTCCATTCCGTGGCCGTTGTCGGATACCGCCAGCATAATGTAATGACCGGGATTGATGTCGCCGTGCTGCCAAGCGTAAAGCTCATCCAATTCGACGTTCGAGGTTTCAATAATCAGTTTGCCGCCGCCGGGCATGGCATCGCGGGCGTTGACAGCCAGATTCATGATAACTTGTTCGACCTGACCGGGATCCGCTTTCACCGAACCCAAATCGGAACCAAGCTTTGTTACCAACAGCACGTCCTCGCCGATAAGCCGTCGCAGCATCTTTTCCATTTCGGAAACGATGTCGTTTAAGGCGAACACGCGCGGCTGCAATACCTGCTTGCGGCTGAAGGCCAGGAGCTGCCGCGTAAGCGCGGCGGCGCGCTCGGCGGACTTCATAATTTGCTCGACTCCCTCGCGCAGCGGATCGTCTTCGTGAAGCTTGTAAAGCGTCAGTTCACTGTGCCCTAAAATGCTCGTTAAAAGATTATTGAAATCGTGAGCAATGCCGCCCGCCAGCCGTCCCACCGCTTCCATTTTCTGCGCTTGCCGCAGTTGTTCTTCACTTTCAAAGAGCGCATCCACGGCTCGCTTTCGCTCAATGGCCATCGCGAGATGGCTCGAGACCAGCGACAATATATCCATGTCTTCCGCGGCAAAGTTGACGTCGTCGGTATAACTCTGCACCGCGACAACGCCGATGACGCCTTGCGCGGTGCGAAGCGGAGCCCCCATCCAAATATGGGAGTTGGTGCCGATGAGTTCGACTTCGCCTTCTTCTTCAAGCCTTCGACATACGGCCTCATCCGCCAGCAGCGGTTGTCCGGTGCGGCGGACGTAGTCCGTCATGCCCCGCGGCAGCGGCCGCCGCGATAATCCGAAAGTGTCGTGCTGATCCGCGAAGACGGGAAAAGAATAAACGCTCTTCTCCGGATCGTAAAGGGCAATGTAAAAGTTGGTCGTATCCAGCAGCAAGCCTAAATGCTCGCGCACGGCACTCAGCAAGTCTTCCAGATTGTCGGATGTGACGGCGGCATCGGAAATCCGCGCCAAAACGGTTTGGATTTGTTCAGCGCGTTTTCTCTGCGTGATGTCGGAAATGACTCCGTCCACGCGGAGTAGCGTTCCGTCGGCCGCAATCGCCGGTTTGGCGTTCACCTCAACCCACCGCATTTCGCCGTCGGCGCGAATGATCCGCAACTGTCCGTTAAACGGTTCGCCGCGATACAGTTTCTCAAACCATTCCGCGGCGACCGCCTGATCCGACGGAACCACGCGATTAGCAACCAAGCCCGGGTCATCGTAAAACGCCTGCCGTGGAAATCCGTATATCTTCTCGCATGCCGGAGACATCTGCAGAATTCGGTTATTCAGGATGTCCCATGACATGAACATATAATCCAGATTGTCGAACAGGTTTTTCAACTGACCGGTTGTCGTGCGCAGCGTCTCTTCCGCCAGCTTGCGCTCCGTAATGTCGCGGGTGACGCCGATCAGGCCGTCATAATTGCCGGATTCGTCGAATAGCGGGACTTTGATCGTATCGAAATAGGTGATCCTGCCGTTGGCGTCGGTGGACGCTTCCTCAAAGACCACCGGTTTGCCGGCCAGCTTGACTTTCTCATCACTGGCCCGGCAGTAAGCCGCGAGATCGGGCGGGAATAAATCGTCGTCGGTCTTGCCGATAATCTCGCTCTGCTCGCGGCCGACCAATTTCTCAAAAGACTTGTTCACGACCAGATTGCGGCCGGCGGCGTCTTTGAAATAGACGTACTCCGGTATGGCCTGCACCAATGTGGCCAAGCGATGATGCGCCTCGCGCCGCGCGTCCTCCGCGCGCTTTCTCTCGATGGCAAGCGCTAAAGAACCCGCAACAATGCTCAACAAGTCTCGGTCTCGTTCCGTGTATTGATCCGGATTCGTGTAGCTTTGCACCACGACTACACCAATCACGCCGTGCGAAGCCATAAGCGGAGCACCCAGCCAGATCATCGCGGAAGTGCCGTACGGTTCGACTTTCCCGGACTCCGCCAATTCGCGATGCTTCTCGGGGTCCATCAGGAGGGGAGTCTTTATGCGGCGCACCAGATCCGTCAGAGAATTCGGCATCTGTCTCGGACTCTCCGGGGGCATATCGCATTGATCCCAGAAGCAGGGAAATTCGTATTGATCTTTCTCCTCGTCATAAAGCGCGACGTAAAAATTGGTTGTATCAATCAGTCGTCCCAATTTCCGGCGGATTGTAGTCAGCAAACTACCCAAATCCTGCGACGCGGTGGTGGCTTCGGCAATCTGATATAAAACCGATTGAATGCGCGCATTGCGTTTACGTTCGCTGATATCGCGCGAGACTCCGGTAAAGCCGATGATGCGGCCCTGACTGTCTCGGAGAAGCGTTGCAGTAATTTCCACCCACAACATCGTACCGTTCTTGTGACGCAACTCGATTTCCAGAGTCCGCGAACGATACATATCGCTCGTGTCGGATTGTCGTGCGGCCATCTCCTCCGCGTAGATCTGTTTTACAAGTTCCAGAGATTCCGGACTGATGATGTCGGCAACAGATCGTCCGACCATCTCTTCGGGAGTGAATCCCTGCAGCAGGTAGACGGAGGGACTGACAAACGTCACGTTCAAATCGGTGTCCGCCGTCCAGATAACATCCCGCACGTTTTCCGCCAGCAGCCGGTAGCGCTCCTCGCTTTGACGCAATTCGGTGAGTGTTCTGGCGCGTTCAATGGCATAGCGAACCGACCGCATGATCACGCCGCCGTCCATCTCGCCCTTGACCAGATAATCCTGCGCTCCTTCCTGAACGGCGCGCACGGCGAAACGGTCGTCATCATAACCGGTCAGCACGACGATGGGCTTGTCCGGCGCGGCGGCGTGCAGCTGCTCCAGCGTATCAAACCCCTCGCTGTCGGGCAGGGAAAGATCCAGCAGCACAATGTCAAACGGATCGCTCCGCAGTCTGGCCAGAGCCTCATCCAGACGCGATACGTTGGTCACAATGGGTTGGTGTCCGTTCATCCCCTTCAGCGCCTCGCGCAGAAGGCGGACATCCAACGGATTATCTTCAACTAACAGTATCCGAATCTGCTCCATGTCGTTCGTCTCCCGATTCAAGCGTTCGTATGCGGCAACGTCACGATGTTGAGCCAGAATCCTTCTATGGTTTTAATCACTTCAATGAACTTATCGAGATTGACGGGTTTTACGATGTAGCAATTGGCGTGCAAATCGTAGCAGCTAAGCACATCGAGATCATTGTCGGACGTGGTAAGCACAATCACCGGAATCGAGCGCAAGTTCTCGTCGGATTTGATCTCGAAAAGCACTTCCCGACCGTCCTTTTTGGGAAGATTCAAATCCAGCAAAATGAGATCCGGACGCGCCGCCTCCGCGTACGGGCCCCGGCTATGGAGATAATCCATGGCTTCGACACCGTCCCAAACCACGTGAAGGCGGTTCCGGATTTTTCCCTCGCGGAGAGTTTCTGCGGTCAGGCGCACGTCGCCCGGGGAGTCTTCCACCAGCAGAATCTCAATGGGTTTAACGATGGTCTGTGCTTCCATGGTTTCCGGTTCTCCTCTTGGATGGTTTTCGTTTGGGGAGCGTAAAATGGAAGGTGGAACCCAGACCCGGCTTCGATTCCACCCAAATGCGGCCGCCGTGCCGCTCGACGATTTTCCGGCATATCGCCAAGCCAATTCCCGTACCGGGATGGTCTTTCTGTCCGTGCAGGCGCTGGAAGATGATGAAAATGCGTTCGAAATATTTCGACTCGATCCCGATGCCGTTGTCTTGCACCGCAAACTCCCAATGATGTTCGTCATCCGACGCCGTTATATGCACGCGCGGTGATTCCGGGCTGCGGAACTTGACCGCGTTGCTGATCAGATTCTGGAAAAGCTGCGTCATTTGAGTATCGTCCGCCGCAATCGTGGGCAGCGGATCGTGGGTAATCGTGATGCCGCTTTCCTCGACGGCCACCTGCAGATTATGCAGCACTTCCTGAAGCACTTTTTCGCAGTCTACCGGTTCAAACGGTTTACCGCGCGTATCCACTCGTGAAAATGTAAGCAAGTCGTGAATCAGTTGGCGCATCCGTTCCGCACCCGAGGTGATAAACCCGATAAAATCGTCCGCGTCATTGTCCAGCCTTCCCCGGTAGCGCTGGTCCAGAAGCTGGGCATAACTGGCCATCATGCGCAGCGGTTCCTGCAGATCGTGCGACGCCACATAGGCAAACCGTTCCAGCTCAGCGTTCGAACGTTCCAGTTCGGCGGCGCGCGCCGCCAATTCCTCTTCCGCCCGCTTGCGCTCCGTAATATCGGCACCCGAAGACAGGGTGCCCATAATGTGGCCAAACTCGTCATAGATGATGGCATTGTGCCACTCGATCATGCGTTCTTCGCCGGACTTCGTAATCACCGGGTTCTCGTAGAAGCGCACCGGTTCTATTTCGCCTTTCATCAGCCGCTGGAATACGTCGGACGTTGTCTGGCGGGTTGATTCGGGTAAAGCCGTTTCGAACCAGTTGCTCCCCATCAGATCATTTTCCTCGCAGCCCAGAATACGGCAGCCCGTCTTGTTTATTAAAGTCACTTCGCCGCGATTGTTCAAGGCAACCATGATGACGTCCACCAAATCGAGATACATCTGCGCCCGGTCGCGCTCGCGCCGTACGACGTCTTCGGCTTGCTTGCGTTCCGTAACATCGCGGCTGATCCCTTGAATACCAACGATCTTTCCGGACGCGTCGCGCAGCGCCGTGGCCACGACTTCCATCCAGACGCTGGATCCATCCGCCGCAATCAGTTCGTGTTCGATATGGCTGACGCCGCCGATTTCTGGACCGCCTGTTTCGGAACCCCCGATCAAGTCCTGAAGGAAACGAAGAGACGCCTCCGCCGATCCCGGAGCGACTGAAGACATGATAGACCGCCCGACAACATTTTCCTCCGTAAAGCCCAGAATTCCGGTGATGGCGGGACTGACGTAGGTCACGTTGAAATCGGCGTCCGTCATCCAGATCAGATCGTGCGCATTCTCGGCAATCATGCGGAAGCGTTGTTCGCTTTCCGCAAGCGCTTCCGCGGCTCTTTTTTTCTCCGTGATATCTAAGGCCGTAAACGTCAGACCGGCACTGAAGTCTCCGGGGACAATCGAACTGGAACTGAGCAAAACATCTATGATCGTTCCGTCCTTTTTTACCCAACGGGTTTCCACGGTGCCGACGCCAACCTCCCGGATTTGCCGGTACTTCTCCGTCCCGACGAAATCGTATTCCTCTTGAGTCGGGTACAGCATCCGGGCGCTTTGTCCGATTAATTCCTGTTTGGAATAGCCCGTCATAGCCGAAACCGTCTCGTTGACTTCCGTAAAGACGCGTTGAATCACCACGCCGATGCCGACCGGAGCCGCCCTGAACACACTGGTCAGCCGGGCTTCTCGCTCGCGCAGCGCTTCTTCCGCCCGCTTGCGCTCGCTAATATCGCGGAAGAAGACGGCCATCCGCTCGGGGCCGGTTCGGAAAGCGTGAACTTCAAATGCGCCCCGAATAGTATCGCAATCATAATCTACTTGATCGGTCTGATACCGTTCGCCGGTTTTCGCTACGTGTCGATAAGTGTCGGGAATAGGTCCTTCTGCGAGGCCGGGGAAAGCGTCTTCAATGCTCTTGTGGATTAACTGTGAATGATCTATTCCCAGAATTTTATCCGCGGCGGCGTTGGCTCCCATGAAAACCAGCCGGTCGTCCGCATCCAATTCATACAGATGCGCGCCGAAGGGGGCTTCGTCAATGATGGAACGTAACCGTTGTTCGCTTTCGCGCAATTCGTCTTCCGCCCGCTTGCGCTCGGTAATATCCATCGCCGTAAACGTGATTCCCGACGACGAATCGCCGGGCTTGATCGGAGTCAGACTGAGCAGCACATCAATGATCTTCCCATCCTTGCGCCGCCAGCGGGTTTCCGTGCTCGCGGTTCCCTTTTCCCACGCTTCCGGATAGACATCGCTGCCGACGGTCTCGTACTCTTTCTCCGATGCGTAAATCGTCGAAGCGTTCCAACCGATCAATTCCTCCGTCATATAGCCCGTCATATGGCACATTTGGTCATTGACGTCGGTGAACACGCGATCAACGGCGATGCCAATGGCAACTGGCGCGCCGCGATAAATACTGACGATGCGCGCTTGGCGCTCACGGAGTTCCGCTTCCGCCTTCTGCGTTTCCGTTACATCCAGCACGGTAAACAACATACCGGTGTCCGTTTGACCGGGAAGAATCGTGCTGATGCTCAGGATCAGATTGATGATTTCGCCGTCTTTGCGCCGCCAGCGGATTTCCTTGTTTGCCGTTCCGTGCGCCAACACCGCCGGATACATGGTCTCTGCAATATCCGCCCATTCCTCATCGGAAAGATAAAGCATGCGCGTGTTCTGTCCGATCAGTTCTTCGCGCGAATAACCCGTGATCTGACACAGACGATCATTGACTTCGTTAAAGACCCGATTCGTCGTAACTCCGATTCCCACCGGAGCGCCTTTCCAGATGCTTTCGATGCGGGCTTGCCGTTCGCGCAGGGCTTCTTCCGCGCGTTTGCGCTCCGTGATGTCCTGCAGCGTTTCGATGGCGCCGACCAGATTCCCTTCCATATCCCGGATTCCCGCCGCCGTAAACGTCAGCCAGCGGGATTCACCGTGAACATCGGGAAATGCGTCCGTCGCTTCATAGGAGCCTTTTATCAGTTTGGATGCGACGTATTTCCCCGCATACCATTCCGGAATGCTGTCCAGCCGTTCATCCACTAAGAGATCCGCCATGCATGGCCGCGCCCCGTGATAAAACGCTTTCCATTGGTCTGTTGTGCCGATCACGTCTTTGGCTTTAATTCCGCTCAGCTCTTCCAAAGCCAGATTCCATTGCAGAATCCGGTGGTCTTTCCCGATGACAAACGTGGGAATCGGCGATCCCTGAATCACACTGTGCAGCCGCCGCTCGCTGTCGCGCAGCGCCTGTTCGGCTTGCACTCGCTCGGTAATGTCGGTCAGAGCGGCCACCATGCCGCTGAATTTTCCCTTTTCATCATACTGGGGAGCCGCATTGATCGAGAGAAGTACGCGCCGACCGTCCGGCCATACAACGGAGTGCCGCGCATCTTCCACGGCTTTCCCGGTGCGATGGATGGTTTGGAAAGGCAATTGTTCGTCCGCAATCGGACCGCCGTCCAAACCGACAATTTGCCAGGCCGGATCGTTGTAATGACGCAGCAGAATCTCGGACTTGGACAAACCCAGAATGCCTTCCGCTTTGTGATTGGCAAACGTGATTTTGCCCTTACGATCCGCAACGACGATTCCGACCGGACTCGTTTCCATAATGCGGGCGACCAACTCGCTTTCGCGGCGCGCCGCTTCTTCCGCCTTTTTACGCGCGGTAATGTCGCGCTGAACTCCCCACACGCGTTTGAGTTTGCCGTCCGCAACGACGCCCGTGTAACTCTCGCGAATGTAAATCGGGTCGCCCGTCTCGGTATACTCGGTTTCTTCGCGCTCGACAATCTGATAGTTCTTCTGCAGCAGCAGATCCGCCATCTGGGCCCCGCAGTTCGGCGCGAAGTCCCGGACCATGCGTCCGACCATCTCTTCCGGCTGGATCGCGTACATGGCGGCCAGTGCTTTATTCACTTCGCCGGTGACGGCGTTCTGCGTGATCTCTTTTTCCAACTCCTCGCGCGGCAGGCTGATATCCACGGGCGGAACAAGATCAATTCGATAGATGCCCTCGCTGGCGTTCTTGATGAAGTTCCGATACCGCTCCTCGCTCTCGCGAAGAGCCTCTTCCGCCAGCTTGCGCTCGGTGATATCGCGCTGGGTGCCCCAGATCCGAATCAGCTTCCCATCCTCGACAATCCCGACGGAGTTGTTGACGAAAAAGTGACGATTGCCGGCATTGTCCGTCTCCTCGGACTCGACGTCGGATACGTTATAGCGGGTCGCAACGAGGAGGCGTGATAAACCAATGAATTCCTCTTCGTCAATGAACTCGCCAAAGGATTTCCCGATCATCTCCTCGGCGCTGCTGAACCCGTACTGTCTCGCGACCGCGACGTTAGCCTCCGAGATTCGGCCCCGCATGACCCGGCGAACCTGCTCATCCTCGGGCAGGTCGATCGAAAAAGGTTCATCAACATCCCAGCACCAGACGCCCTCGCTTGTCTTGGTTATAAACGCCCGATACCGCTCCTCATTGTACCGGATTTCCCGCTCCGCCCGCTTGCGTTCGGAAATGTCGCGAAAAAATCCCTGCATCACTTTG
The DNA here is from genome assembly GCA_003818605.1 of Candidatus Zhuqueibacterota bacterium. Classification (GTDB taxonomy): domain Bacteria; phylum Electryoneota; class RPQS01; order RPQS01; family RPQS01; genus RPQS01. Next base: position 43,376 of record RPQS01000022.1, read on the forward strand.
CGGCCGCCCGCCAATTCCACCAGGCTGGCTTTGATCTCCACCGGAATATAGCAGTCGTCTTTCGTGCAAATTTCCCGCTCGACGGCGTCATGCCCGCCCTCGCCCAACGTGTCCCGGAACGTCTGGTGATTCGCATCCCGATGTTCCGGCGGATGCAGTTCGGCCTGATGCATGCCGATCAGTTCATCGCGCGACCGCCGCAGCAAAGTCTCCGCCATCCGGTTCACCTCGATGATTTCACCGGACTCCGCGTCCGCGATGATAATCGCGTCGCGCGCCTCCTCGAACAGCGCCTGCCGCCGCTGATTGGCTTCACGCAGTGCGGACTGAATCCTTCGGCTTTCGGTCACATCGCGCGCCGCGGCGTAGATCAGTTTGTTTTCATAGGCCGTAGAGCGCCATTCAATCCACCGATAAGAACCGTCCTTGCATCGGTAGCGATTGGTAAAATTCAAAACATCGTGACCGGAAGACAATTCGGAAACTGCCGCCAGCGTCGCTTCCAGGTCGTCTGGATGAACGAAATCCAGGAAACGGTGTCCTTCCAACTCCGGCAGTGTATAGCCCAGAGTCCGTTCCCATTCCCGGTTCATGCGGCGGAAGTTTCCTTCCGTATCGGCAATGCATAAGAGATCCAGCGCCACGTTGAAGAAGCGATCCAATTCCTCCGTCTTTTGCAGCAGAGCGTCTTCCGCACGCTTGCGCTGGACGATTCGCCACATACCCTCCATCAGCAGGCGCAGTTGGCGAACATCCGTCTCATCATATATATCCGTCTTGTTGCCGACTCCGGCTACAATCACGATTTTCCCGTTATCGAAAATCGGAACGTTCATATGGCGGGTAACGGGGACATGCCCTTCCGGATATCCCTTTTTCCATGGACTGGGAGCGGCATAATCGTTGGTGATGACCGGCTGCCGCTGTCGCACGGCCTCGCCCCAGAGACCGGTCTCCGACACCTTGTAAACCAGCGGCTTGTTCTGGATCATGCAATCCTGCATAGCGCCGCGCGACCATGCGTACATGGTCAGTTCGGTCTCATCTTCATTGGCAAAAGCAACGTATCCGATGGCGCTCTGCGTCAAACGAACCGCCTCTTCCATGGTAAAGACCGCGATCTCTTCCAGCGATTCGGCTTTCATTTGGTTGAGCTGCAGCATTGCTTCAAGTCGCGATTCGTTCAGCCGCAGCGCTTCTTCGTTCCGCTTGTGCTCCATAATATCCGTATGCGTGCCGAACATCATCAACGGCTTGCCGTCCTCGGTAAACGTAATCACGCGGCCGCGATCCTGAATCCAAACCCAGCGCCCGTTCTTATGCTTCATCCGCATTTCGCATTCATAATAGGGCAGATCGCCGGAGAAATGCCGCATCAGTATACCCTTAGCCTTCTTCAGATCATCAGGATGCGTCAGCGCCTCCCACGTCTTAACGCTGACAGGCGATAATTCGTCGAGAGTATAACCGGCCATCTGCGCCCAAGTCTCATTGAAGATCGTTTCTCCGGTCTGGACATTCCATTCCCACGTGCCGACGCGCGTGCCTTCGATAATGCTTTCCAGCCGCCAGCGTTGATGGCGCAGCTCCTCCTCCGACTGCTTGCGTTCGGTGATATCGCGGCCGGCAACAATGAATTCCGACACCGCGCCGTCTTGACCGATCATGGGGCGAGCGGAGCTTTCAATCCAAACATACGATCCATCTTTGCGGCGGAAGCGATATTCCACCGTGATGTCTTTCTTTTCATGCAACAGGGTTTCCATACACGCCGCGATTCGCGGCCTGTCATCAAGATGAATCAGCTCCGCCGCCGTCTTTCCGACCAGCTCTTCCACCTCGTATCCCAGGCTTCGGACGGCGGGAGAAACATACAAGTAATTCAGCTCTGCATCGTGACGGGAGATGATATCCGATACATTGTCGGCCAGCAAACGGTAGCGGGCCTCGCTGTCGCGGATCGCTTCTTCCGCCCGCTTGCGTTCCGTCACATCCACAAAAACCGAGAGCAGGCATGGTTCATTATTCAGAGCAATCTGTTCCGCGCTGTACCGCGCGATGACGAGTTTACCCTTTTTCGTTACGAAACGGTATTCCCGATCGCGGACGGATTTGCCGGCTGCCAAGTCACTCAGGATTTGATTGCGATCTTCGATGTAGTTCCATAATCCGAGATCGCGAGTCGTTAAGCCGATCACCTCACCGTGATCGTATTCGAAGAATACTTCGGCGGCTTCATTGCACTCGATGATTTTTCCGTCGCTCATCCGCGTGACGGCAATCGCCATCGGACTGGCGGCAAAGGCTTTGAAGAACCGCTCTTCAGACAGCCGCAGCTCCGCTTCGATGCGTTCCCGCTCCGCTTCCGCCAGCTTGCGGGCCGTGACATCCCGGTTGACGACAATCACCTCAATGAAGGAACCGTCTTCGCTGAGCACTCCGCGGGAGGAACACTCGAACCAAACGTATCGTCCATCCTTATGCAGAGCGCGATACTCCACGGGCGTGGTCGGTTGACCCGATAAATTCCGTCCGTGAAGCTCGATAATCCGTTGCTGATCTTCCGGATGGATGATTTCCAAGGCGGATTTGCCCAACAGCTCCTCGGGCAGGTAGCCGAGTAAAGCATAACACGCCGGAGAAACGTACAGGAATTTTGCTTCGATGTCATGGCGCGTAATCAGGTCGTTAGCGTTGTCCGCGAGCAGCCGGTATCGCCTTTCACTTTCCCGCACGGCTTCTTCCGCCTTGATCAGCTCATCAATATCGCGCGTAATCGAAAGAATATGCGGCTCGCCATTCAGCAAAATCACGCGGGCCGACATGAGACCGGCGCGAACCCGACCGTCCTTCATGCGGAATTTCGCTTCCAGATTGCGCACAACTCCCACTTCGCGGAGTCCCTTTACCAACCGGGATCGGTCCGCCGGATCCACCCAAATTTCGGCTTCTAAAGAAGATCGTCCGATGACGTCTTCGCGGCTATAGCCGGTGGTCAGCGTGAATCCTTCGTTAATGTCCACGTACGCGCCGTCGTTCAGCCGATTGATGTTAATCGCATCGGGGCTGGTATGGAAAGCCAGGCGGAAGCGCTCTTCACTCTGCCGCAACGCCTCTTCCGCCTCTTTGCGTTCGGTGATATCGCTGAAGATCGTATACGCCTGAACGGGCATAGACTCATCAGAACCAAACTGCGGGACGGCGTCCACTTCGATCCAGCGATAGCGCTCTTCATTCTGGTTGTACACGCCCATCACGATATTGCGCACGGGCAATCCCGTTAACAGCGCGACCATTCCCGGATGCGTCTCGCCCGGGAACGGGTTTCCGTCCGGACGAATCGCCCGCCACCGCCGGTCGGCGGACGTGCGCCCGCGCATCTGTTCCAAGGTAAGACCCAGAATCCGCTCGGCGGCCCGATTGGCGTTGATGATATAACCGTCGCGATTTTGATAGACGACTCCCTGCCCTATCGTTTCGAACAACGTACGGTAGCGCTCCTCGGATACGGCCAGATTGGCAACGGTCAGTTCATGTTCCGCCCGCGTTCGTAAAGCGGAAATACCGAAAGCAAGATCGTCCGCCAGTTCCATAAGCAGCTCGGTCTCCGCATCTTCAAAGGCTTCGGATTCCTCCGCATAGACGCTGAGAACACCGATAACCTGCTGGTTGAGCCGCAATGGAAGGGCTGCAATGGACTGGATTCCGCGTTCCAGCGCTCCCTTGCGCCACGCCGCATCGTTCGAATCCGTTTCGATGTTCTGCACGGTATAGGGTTGTCCACTGCGGATTGCCTTTTCTGTCGGTCCCATTCTCCACGTTCTGTCCCCCCCACTGTCGGCAACCTCCTTCAGGAAGCTGTCTGCGCCTGCCTGGGCCGTTAGACGTATGGTGATGTCTTCGGCATTTTCAGTATAGCCTACCCATGCGGAGCGGTAGCCGCCGAAATTGACGATGATCCTGCAAATATCGTTTAACAGTTCCGCTTCGTTGGTGGCGCGGACCAATGCCTGATTACACTCGCTGATAGCGCGCAGCGCACGATTCATTTTTTGGAGTTCGTGCTCGGCATGTTTGCGTTCGGTAACGTCTATCGAATAGCCGTTCATGCCGTAGGGTGTGCCGGAAGAATCGCGCAGCACGGTCAACGCGAGATGGGCGTCGAACTCCTCGCCGTTTTTTCTTTTCAATCTCAGTTCGACTTCGTGTCTGTCTTTAACCAGCAGAGGTTCGATGACTTCCTCTTTCAGAACATCCACGTCCGGATAGAGAAAACCGATTTCATGACCGATGACTTCATCCGCGGTGTATCCGTAGAGCCTTTCCGCTCCCTTGTTCCAATAGAGGACACGGCCGGTCAAATCCGTGGTCACCACGGAATCATGAATCTGATCCATGATCTCCGCCTGCCGGTGGAGCGCTTCATCCGACCTCTTCCGGTCCAGTGCGCTGATAAAAATCTCCCCGACCAGACGCAGCAGGGCAATCATGTCATCCGACCACTCCTGTTCCCGCTGCACCGAATCGAAACCCAGAAAGCCCAGCAACTGACCGTGCAGATGCATGGGCAGGCAAATCAGGGACTTTATGTTTTGATTTTCGAATTCAGCTTTTTCCGCTACGGCCTCAGGGGGGAGCTCCCTGACACGTGGAATGCTGACAATATCCAGCCGGCGAATCATCCCGATAAAATTCGGAAAAACGTCTTCCGCATCAATGTTTTGCATGCGGTAGCTTTCGGATGATATCCCGTCCGCACACCATTCGTGCGTGTTGTCCATCGTGCGGCCGTCCGCCCGGAACTGGAATACGTAGCTGCGGTCAACTCCGGCGTATTTACCGATAGCTTGCAGCGCATCATCAATCGCTGCATCAATCTCGTGATACGCAAGATGAATGAATTGCGTCGAGATCGTCGAAATCAGATTCTCGAATTCAAGCCGTTTGCGCAGCGCTTCTTCCACTCGCTTCCGCTCGGTGATGTCGTTCATCGAAGTCAGCAGAAACGTGCCTTCCTGCAGATCCAATACGTCCGCCGAGAACAAACCGTCCCGAATCTCGCCGGAACGGGTTCGGATCATCACGTCTACATCGCGGGCGTTGCCCGTTTCCTTCATAAGCTTGATCACTTGCCGCCGTTGATTCAGATCCACGAAGATGTCTAATTCCCGCGACGTCCTGCCGATGACTTCTTCACGGGTGTATCCCAGCACTTTCAGGAATGTGTCATTGACATCCACAAAGCGTCCGTCGTTGACCGTGGAGATCGCCATGAGAACGGATGTCGTTCGAAAAGCCCGCAGGAATTTTTCTTCGCTCCGGCGCAGCGCTTCTTCAACCGATTTTTTTGCGGTAATATCTTCATACGTGCCCAGCAAACCGATCACTCGCCCTTGGGCGTCCCGCAAGGGAATTTTACACGTGTTCAACCACAACTGGGTGCCGTCAGGCCAGTTTTGCGGCTCTTCGTACTGCAATTTGGGAACGCCCGTGTCCATGACTTCGCGATCATCGTTCCGGTATGATTCCGCCTGCGCAAGCCAGGAAAGCTGAAAATCGTCCTTGCCGACTATTTCTTCGGGTGAAGTCAAACCGGCATCGAGAGCGAAATTCATGTTGCAGCCCAGATAGCGCAATTTCGTGTCTTTCCAGAAAACACGGACGGGAATATTATCCAGCACCACCCGCAGCATCTGCCGGGCGGTTTCCCGCTCCGCCTCTATCCGTTTCCGTTCGGTGATATCCACAATCACGGAGTAAGATCGAACAACCTGCCCTTCGCCGTCGCGTTCGCAGGTCGCGGACAGCAGCGTATCTATAATTTCGCCGGTTTTCTTGACAAACTGATAGGGTTCATTCGTGACCGAGCCTTCGCGGAAAAAGACGGGCAGAACGTGCTCTTCCACATAGCGTTTCGAGGACGGCGTAAGAAAATCCGTCATGCGGCGGCCGATAACGTCTTTACGCTCATACCCCAGCGTTGCCAGCCAGAAATCGCTGACGCCCACTAACTGCACGTCCCGATCAATCGAGTGCATCATGACCGGTGTCTGATTGTAGAGCGTGCGGAAGCGTTCCTCGTTGTCGCGCAGCGCCTGCTCCGCGTCCTTGCGCGCCGTAATGTCTATGCAGGATCCAATATAGCCCGTAAAACTCTGTTCCTGAGAAAATCTCGGCACACCGGTGTCGAGCACCCAATGATATGTGCTGTCCGTATGCCGCAGCCGGTATTCGATAGTAAACGAATTCCGCGACGCGAAGGCGTGCTCATAGGTTGCCTGCAATCGCGGCAAATCATCCGGATGCACTCCTTCCTGCCATCCTTGACCATACTCTTGTCCCACCGTGCGGCCCGTAAAATTCAACCACGTGCGATTGAAGTAATAGGTGTGGCGTTTCGTCCCGGCCATCCAAATGAGTACGGGAGCCATATCGGCTAAATTGCGGAAGCGTTCTTCGCTTTCGCGCAGCGCCTCCTCCGCGCGCTTACGTTCCGTAATGTCGTAAATTGCGGCCTGCATCGCCGGCCGGCCGTGATAGGTGATGCCCCGCACATAGACGTCTGCGGGAAATTCCTCTCCGTCAAGGCGGATGAGAACGGTCGTATAGTGTTCGGGAACTCCCGCTTCGCCGCGCATGCGCGCCATGAAAAATCCCTCTAACCGCTCCCGCTCGCGTTCCACAATAAAGTCGCTCATGCGGCGAGCCGTGGACGGCGCCGATGAAGATGACGAGGTTCCGAACATCGCCGCGGCCGCGGGATTGGAAAACACCACATCAAAGTCCTGGATGATGATTACCGCGTGGGGCAGCGCTTCGATCAGCGTGCGATATTTCCCCTCGCTTTCCCGCAGCGCGTTTTCGGCCTCCCGCCGTCCCTGGAAATGCCGGATGCTGTTTTGCACGAACACCCCCCAAGCCGCAGTCAACAGAAAGAAAAGCGCTCCGGCAAGAGCAACTACGATGCCGATCTGCTGATAGAATCTGTCTCCGATACCTACGCGTTGACTCGTGAGAGAAAGCCCCGTTTCCTGCAGCGCTTCATGCATGGACACCAGCACAGCCTGATAGGAACGCTCCGATAAATAGCGATGCAGCGAATCCGCGCACCCGGTCACGATCTGCCGCAGCGCCTCCGCTTCGATGGTTTTCAATTGAGAATGACAATCGGCGGCACGATTCCAGGACAAAAACAGATGATATTTTCGAGCGGATGAATTCCCGAGCGATAATGCTGAATCCGTCCGCTCCGATATATCCCTGAAACGCGCGCGTTTATCCGCCTCTCCATCCGTATTCAAACAGGAAAGCGCTGCCCTCTCCCATACCCCGTGTTCAATCGTCGTGATCAAACGGCGCAAGGAAGTCAACTCGCCATGAGCCTGCTGCAAGTCCCGATAGGCATGCCACAGCCTGAATCCGCTGAGGGCATAAAAAAGAATCATCAAGCCTAATCCGATCCCAAATAAAGTGAGGGGGCGGAAACGCTCGACGAAAGCAGGGGGGGCGATCCATTTTTTCATGGCACCGTCCTTCTGTTGGAGAAGCAATTGTTCAGGGCGTGGCGATGCGGCAGTCATGCCGGTCAGATCGAACGGACGATCAAGCCGGTGATGCATAGCGAGAAGTGTACTCTGTCCGGCAGGTCAACAGAGAGAAAGAGGCAAGAATCCTTCCATGGTCTGCGCACCCGGTTCAACCTGTTTCAACGGCGCGAATTCCACTACGGATAGGTAGCATGAGGACAACGATGATCCGAAAAAACCGGGAGCTTCCCATGAATCGAACCAAACGCATCCAGTGATGAGGGTGGGTCAAGTAGGATAGGTTAGTTGTTTCAACCTGATAGACCCATTATAATTTAATACTGTCAGGTGGAAAAATCAAGAATTGAAAACTCCAAGATGTTTATTTGCATACGCTTGACCCGCGTATCACTTATGAACTTATCCACATATTCACTAAATGCCTTGTTGCTAATGTGTTTGCGTTTCTTGAATTTATAGTACCATCCGAATGTGCCCGAACGATGGTTGCCTACGTTTTTCCGAACATCGTTTTCGACACCACGCAGACGGTTCGAAAATATTCAAAAATTATTTAGAAATGCCTCTCGGAAAGCCGTACGGTTTTTCGTAAGGAACGCTTTACATTCAACCCATTTTTACCCCTTACGGAAGCAACCCGTGACAAAATTGCCACGGGTTGTTCCGATGGTTGCGAATCTTTGCTGCGGAATGAACAAGCCGCCGCGGGTGCGCCTCCCGGTTTTTCTACTCCGGAATTGCCTGCAAATTCCAGTAGCGGCCGTCCAAATAGACCATCTGATGTTCCGGGTCGAGCTGTGGACGGTGCAGCGGATGATCCGGCTGTTCGTGGCCGTGCACGGCCACAATTTCCGCGATGAATAGATCATGCGAACCCAAATGCAGTTCATGTTTCACGCGGCAGGCCAACGCCAGAGAGAATTCGTCTATCATCGGCGCAGAGCGCAGCGGCGGACACGCCACGGGGGTTAAACCCAGTTCCGTGAATTTGCGGTTCGTTCTTCCCGAAACCGCTCCGCAAAACTGAACGGCTCGCAGGTCGGAATCATGCGGGATATTCACGGAAAATTCGCGATACTCGCGAATTAATTCGTAGCTGCAGCGCGATTCGCGAACGGCCAAGCCAACCATCGGCGGTTCGGAACACACCGTTCCGAACCATGAACACGTGATCAGATTGGGCTTTTCCACGGTCCCGCATCCGACCAGAATCGCCGGAGCCGGATACGCGTGCACAAAAGGAGGCAAGAGTGTTTTCATAGCAACACCGAATCCTGAGTTTCACCAGCGATTTTTCCGCACGCGAGTCGAATCGTAACGCCGCACGGGAGACGGCGTATCGGCGGGATGGCCGATCGGCACTAAAGACACCGGGACAATATATGAGGGAAGTCCGATCAGGTCGCGGATGCGTTCGATCCGCTCGGTGTTCGGATGAATTCCCACCCAGACCGCACCCAAACCGGTCGCATGCGCCGCCAATAACATATTTTGCGTGGCCGCGGCGCAATCCAGAACCCAGCCGCCTTCGTGTTGTTGATGGCGGATGTCCCCGCAGATTAAAACGGCCATCGGAGCCTGCGTCAGCATCTGGGCATGAGGATGAAATTCAGCTATGGCATCCATGATTCCGCGATCCGTAATCACGATAAACTGCCACGCCTGTTCGTTTCCCGCCGACGGGGCATTCATCGCCGCCTCCAGTAAAATCTGCAGCTGCTCTTCGGACACGGCGCGGGTCTGATAGTAGCGCACGCTGCGTCTCGTGAAAATGGCTTCCAGCGCATCCATCGCGTCTCATCTCCTTCGTATCGTAAAAAGGTAAAAGAAGAACCCGCACAAAGGTCGCGGGTTCTTCGCATTCATTCATCGAAGACCGCAAGCGTTCGCTATTGCAGTCCCTGCAGCATGCGCGGCAGTAAAACGTCCATCATGCTTGCCGCTTCGGTCTCATTGCAGAAATACATGGGCACTCCGAAGACCGCCACGCGGAAGCTGAGATCGTACACGTAGCACGAGGTACGGTTGGCGAACGGATTCGCAAGGGAATCCGACACGACCGTGCGTCCCATCACCGTACACTCGCCGCGCTGCTGAAACGACCAGCATTTCGCCAATTTCCCGGCCCAGGATGCGGGCATCTTCGCCGGATCAATCGCCATACTCGGGAAAGGATCCACTCCGGTAAAGCCCAGCGTTGTGCGCGGAACGGTGCGGAAGGCTTCAAAGGCGCGCAGTTTATCACGTCCGAAAGACCCGGCCGCGAATTGCAGTACGGTTTGCGAATCCGCCGCGGCAACGTCCTTGAACAAATCCCAGCCCGAGAGAATCAAGCGGCCGCCCTTATCCAAGAACTCGCGCAGAATTCGCTGGTTGTTGTCCCACTGCACGTCGCTGGCGTCGTCGGAATGCCAGATGATCAGTCCGGCATGGCGGATATCCCACGGCGACACATAGGACACGCCGCCTATCGCATTGACATCCCAGTCAATGTTGCGGAACTTCGCTCCGGCGTGTGTCAGAATGTTGTCGTAGAACTGATCCACCTGCACATCGTTCGGCGAACCCGGATTTCCATTTCCATTGCGGGTTTCATCCACTACGATCACGCTGTCGGAGAGCGTCTGCTGCACAATGCGGATGGTAAATTCGGCGGTATCGCTCATCACGCCCGCCAAATCGCGGGCCATCATCTGAACGACCCACACTCCGGGGGGAACGTCCGTCTCCTCGACGACGGAGTTGTCGGTCCATGCGCTCCATGATCCATCTCCGACACGGAAGCGGTAGGCGTTGATCTCTCCGCTATAGGCGGCGGCGGATGCGCCGAACGTGAGCTGCGTCCGCAGCCCCGCCTGCGCGGAGTAGTAAACCGAGCCGTCCGCATAGTAGTTGTTTGCACCGTAGGCGGCGGTGACCACCGTGTCCATCACCGGACGGAACGTCGGATCCACCGTAAACGTCCGCCGGATCATCGGACTCTCCGCTTCACCGGCGTCCTTGGCTTTGGCATAGATCACATGCGCGCCCGCCGTTAAACCGGCGTTGGAAATCCCCTCGACGTCATCCGGGAAGGTCGGATCACTGATGATATCCGGCGAAGCAAACACGAATACCGGCGTAAACGTCCATGCCGACCACCCGCCGAGAGAATCATCCAGTGCGATGCGATAATACAGCAGCGACGGATTGCCGTCCGTAGCGGTAATGCTCATGCGGAATCCCGCACCGACGGTTGCTCCCTCGGCGATGCTGCCTTCGGGATCGAAGGACGCCGTCGGAGCATAATTCACTACGTAGAAATCAGTGGATGCCGTGTCGGAAAGCAGACCCAGATTGTCCACGGCCACAACTCCGAAGGTGTGATACAGCGGTGTGCCGTCGGAGGGAGCGGCGAAGGGCATGGTCGTGTCCCGCGCCATGGTGGTTGCCAGACGTACGCCGTCTACAATCAGATAAAAATTCACGATCTCGCCGTCGCCGTCATTACCCGCCCAGTTCAGCGGGATATAATGATTGACGGTGTCTCCGGCCGTTGGAGCGACGGAAAGCGTGGCGGTCGGCGGCCTGTTCGGCAGCGCGCTGCCCGGATCTTTCACGTCGCATCCCGCAAACCAGAGACCGAGTCCGACCGCCAAGATCAGCAAGGCTTTTGCAGTTTTCATTTGTCGAACACCTCCTGGTTTGTGGGTCACCATTCCAAGCCGAGAGCCAGACGGTGCGGCTGACCTTTCAATTGATCCGCTCCGTCCATGTTGCTCACGGCCTCGGTGAGTCGGCCCCAATGCGAGTACGCGTAGTCAAATCTCACGCGGTACTGGTTGAACACCGGAATACGCAGTCCGAAACCCAATGCGAAACTCTCTTCATCATAAGCGAATTTGCCGCCCGCCCGCAAAAAGAGCAGGTCGCGATAAACGCCCTCGCCGCCGATGTTGAGCCGCTCCCGATTATCGTTCGGATGGTTCATCTCAATGGATAATTCGCCGGCCCAATCGGGAGACTTCTTGATTCCGAACATTTCAAACGCGTCAAACGCCACGCCCAACCGGAATAAAGTGGGAAGACTCGCGCCTTCATATTGTTCTTCCCGCAAAATATTGTCGTTCAGCACGCGATTGCGGTAATCGAGATAGGTGCCCGAATATTCCACGTCGGGACCCAGATTCTGGATGACCATTCCTAACCGCAGCGAGCGCAGCCCGGTTTTATAGAGCGTGCCCACATCCACCGCGACGCCGTCGTATGTCTCCTCTTCCAACTGGCTGTGCAGATACCGGACGTTGCCGCCCAGACTGAACTTGTCCGTCAGCTTGCGCGCGTACCCGACACCCGCTGCCAAATCCCAGGCGTTGAAATTCTCGCCCGTTCCTTCCGGATGATCCCAGGTCCGCACCGCCATATCGTTGGTGAAAAGATTGATCGCGTGCAGCGAAAAGGCCGAATAATCGCCCCACGAGCGCGCCATCGCCATCGAATTCAAATGGACGTTCGCGGGCATGTTGATCTGCGAGAAAACCACGTGACGGCCTTTGAGTTCCGTTAAAGCTCCCGGATTCCACCACACGGCTTCCGCATCACGGGCCGTCGCGCAAAAGGCGTTGCCCATCGCGATGCCCCGCACTCCCATCGGAATCTTCAAGACCTGCATGGATGTCGTGCCGACTTTATTCAATGCCAGCGTCGGCAGTGCCACGGCTAAGAGAACCGCGAGCACGATCCAGGCGGTGAAATGAAGGGTGACTGGTCGTTGTACGGTCATGGTCTCTCCTCCGCGTAAACGAGCACCAGTGTGGCGGTGATCCGCGAATCCGGACCGGTCAGCAGCGCGTGGAACGAGTGCGTACCCTCAGCCATGCAGGGACGCGGCGATCCGGGGAAGCAGACCGTCCAGTTGACTTCCAGATTCAAGCCGATGTTGTTGGGATCCGCCGCCTGAAAACGATCCAGCGGCAAGGAAAATCTCCGGCCTTTCCAGCCGGACATCGCGGAAGCGGTATCGCCGGTCAGCGCATCGAAAATGCTCTGGCCTCCCAGATGACGGGTGGTATCGCGGAACACCGCTTCCGGATAGAACATCGTCGTATCATTATCCATCCACAACGCCAGCGTGTAGCGGTCATCCAAAACCAGCGCCAGGGAATCCCGCTCCAAGCCAAGCCGGGTGGTATCGGCCAGAATCGAATCCACGATGCCGCCGAAGAGGATAATGTCGGCGCTCGTCTGCGCCATCGCCGCGCCCAATCCGTTCGTATCGTACCCGCAATTCGGGGTCGTCCGGCAGATGCTGTCAATGTAAGCCATGCTGTCCAGACTCGCCCGCAGCGCAAAGAAAACCACCTGCTTCGCCACAAGAGTATCGCTCAGTCGTGGGAGGATCGCCAGCATGACGGTATCCCGCCGCAGGATATCCGCATCCGGCTGAATATACGCGACCAGCGTCAAGCGCGCCGGAGTGTCTACGCCGATATTATTGATCGGCGCCAGCGGCTGAGTCACGTGGAATGAGGACGAAATGCGCTGGCCGCCGGACACGACATTATTCCACAGAACGATTGTTTCGGTATGTCCCGGCGAAACCGGCGCCGTCGGCTCGTTGCGCGGATCGGCGCATCCTCCCATCAAACCCCACAAGCTTGCGGCGACCAGAACGGCGGCTAACACGCCCCATCGGGCGTTCGCACGCACTCTCCGTTTCGGATAGACGTGCTGATTCGTGTGTTGGGTCTCGTTCATTTGATCACCACAAATTTGTCAATGAACTGCTTGGAACCGTACTCGACGGTATAATAATAGATTCCGCTGACGATCTCCTGTTTGTTCTTCGTGATCAGATCCCACTGATCGTACTCGGTGCCGTTGTGATGGTCTATCGTGATCAGATGGTCTCCCGCCAGCGAGAAAACGCGAATGTAGCACTCGTTCCAGGAACTGGATGGAGGCAAACCCATGAAATAAATCTTGCGCGGATACTCGATCAATCCCTTGGATGGATTGACCTGACCGCCCTCCTCTCCGGGGTGGCTGCCCTTGTATGGATTCGGATAGACATACACTCCCTTGAGGTCGTTTGCCGCTCCGGTGGCCGCCGTGCGCGCCATCAACGCCTCCTGCACGTTGCCCGTGCGGCCCGAATACAGAATGCCCGCGCCGGGGACGCCTTTATCAAAGGCGCGTACGCAGTAATAGTATGTGTGCCCCGGGATCAAATCGCGGTCTTCCAGCATGTATTCCTTGCTGGAATCTCCCGACAGCGGATACACGATCCAGCGTACGCTGCCCGGTCGGCCCGGATCGCCGGGCATGCCCAGATTGTAATTCTGCCACTCGAATTCCTGCCGCTCCGGATCTACCACGACCGTAAACGAATCCGGATAGCCCGGAACCGGCACGTGCAGCGTGTCCAGCCGGTCTAAGATGTCGTAGGCGGCAATTGTCTCCCAGCGGATTTGATTCGTAGACCGTTCGACGATATAGCCCTCAAAATCGTAGAACTGCGTAATCACGTCCTGCGACGTTTCCGAATTCGCCGCCCAGCGGATCCGCACCATGTCGCTGTAGACGTCCAGAGTATAGGCCGGCACTTCGGGCGCCGACGGCCCCTGAAAGTCGTTCAGATACATGCGCAGCGCCCACTCGGCATTGCGATTCGCCGCCGCGATATCGCGGCCCGAAATATACGCCACCGTGATCGGCAGTTCCGCGCCCGGATTAAGCCGGAAGCCGTTGGAGGCGTCCGCTCCGAATCCCAGCAAAACGCGCCAATCGCCCAACGCTTGCGTCGGTGTGGCAACCGCTCCGGACGAAATCAAATTGTACATCGCCAGATTGTCTTCCGGATCGCCGCCGGCCACGCGCTCGAAATTGGCGAACGAAATGCGCAATTGATCGAGAGCCACCGGCGTCTTGACGACCCGCATGGCGAAGATGCCAGGAGCCGTGCCGTCGTTATCCGTCGTGTCATCGCCCTGAATCATCATCAGACGATCCGCGTCGTAGTAATTCCAGTCGTCAACCGATGCGGCATCGCCCGCTTCACCGGCCGCCGCTACGTCGGGATCGGCAAACAGCGCCATATATACGTTCTCGAGCGGCAGCGGATTCGCGCTGCGAATCCGGTAGTCTATCAAAATAAACTCGGCGGCGTACGCTTCCGGGAAAGCGTAGGTGCGCTGCAGGACTTCCAGCCGCAGCGGCGTGTGCCCGTCGCTGGGATTGGGATTACCCACATAATTCAGCTCGATATCGTCCTGAAATACGCAGTAGTATTCCTGCACGCCGCGCGCCACGCCATCTTCATCGAATTCGCCGTCGCCGTCGTCATCGTCCGAACCGACGGCCTGATCCCCATCGTAATCGGGATCGTCCATATCCACCAATCCGTCAAAATCGTTGTCCACCCAGTCGCGCGATATATCTCCGGCGGGATCTTCATCAATGCGCGGTTCCGGATCGTACGCGCAGTTTCCGTCGCCGTTGCGGTCGCCCGATGGCCCCGTGTCGTTCAGATTGCCGTCGCCGTCCGCGTCTATCTCCACCGGTATCCCGTCAATGCCGATATACACGCTGTCTTCGTCAACCAAACCGTCGCCGTCGTCGTCGTATCCGATCAATCCCTTGCCGAGATCCCAGTTGGCTGACGGTTTCCCGTCGCGATTGAGATCATCCGTCGCTTCCGTCCAGTCGCCGTCATCGTCCATGCTCTTCGCACCCCAGATATAGTCGAGGTCGGAGAACGTCGTAAAATTCTTGGATGTGACGTACCAGTCGCCGCTTCGCGTCGCACGGGAAAAGGGATACGTGCCGATGTGGATCGGATAAAACTCGTTCGTGCCGTTATCGCCGTCGGTGGTCGAGCTGACCAGCCGGATGCCGTTCACTTCGGCACCGATCCAAATACCCGAAGAGAACAGAAAATCGCTGCCGCTGTTCACCGGAAATTCGAAGCCGCGGTAGCCGGGAATGCCGTCGGGATTGCCGCCCTCTCCCCAGTTGGAGAGAGTCATGCGCACATTCCCGATGTCATGAACAATCAGGCTTCGAATCGAATTGGGGTCTGCGGCGTCTATCCGGCCCGGCGATCCGCCCCGTGGAGCGGTCACCGTGCGGGCCGGAGCCGCGATGCAAAAGAGCAGCACCGCGACCAAAACAAGCGCCGGACCCCAGAATTTGAGTGAGGTATGCTTCATGGATCCCTCTGGGTTCAGAATTCAAGAGCCAAACCGGCGCGAATGAGCCGCCGCACATCCCAGGCATCGGGATTCGGCGCGCCGCGCGGCACGGTATTGGGGCCCCAGTAATTCGGCGAGGCGTTGTCGTTCACATATCCCGGACGCCCGTTGTCCGTTGCCAGATATGTGTCAAGCAGGTTCTGGTCCGATGCGCTTCCGTAATTGTCTATACCCTGCACATTGCGCACGTTGAACAAATTGCGGACTTCCACCAGCAGCTTCATGTTCAAACCGGCATAGCGGAAATCCCGCGTCAAATTGAGATCCGTCGTGTAATTCCACGGCCCGCGCCGGGAATATTCCTGACCGGTGACGTCCGTTCCGTTGGCGTAGGTCGGAGTGTACGGCAAGCCCGATAAAAGCTGACTGATCACGTTTACCGTCCAGCCCGTCTTGAACCAGTCCGTGCTGAAGGCTTTGCCTTTCAGCGCTTCGTGATACGCCAGATTCAAAACGATCTGATGGCGGCGATCCCAGGCCAGCGGAGTCTCCCGCTTCGGATCAATGTAATTCTGCCGCGTGACGTTCGATCCGATATCATACGAGTTCTTGCCCATGGCCCACGACAAAGTGTACGTGGCGCGGCCGGAGAACCGCGAACCGTAGTCCTTCGACAGATTGAACTCAAAACCGCGCACCGACGCGAAGTCCGCGTTGTAGTAAATCGCGTTGTTCGAACCCACCGGCGAAAAACCGTAGCGGTCGAAATAGAGCTGGTTTTGCGACGCCGTGTTGATCCAGTTATTGATGTCCTTGTAGTACGTCGAAACGTCCAGCAGGAAATCGCCTCCGAACTGGTGGCGGACGCCCAACTCATACGCGATCGTTTTCATCGGTTCGAGCGACGGATTGCCCACGATGGGCGTGCCGCCCGTCTGCAGCTGATTGACCGCCGTGTAATAATAGTCCTGGCGGCCGCGCTGATAGAAATAGCCGTAGTTGAAGTGGAACACGTCCCGCTCGGTGACGCTGTAGGCGATGCCCAGGCGCGGCGAGAGATATAAATCCCCGTTCTTCGACGGCGGATCGTAATCCACGTAGTTCTGCACATTGTCCCGCGCGCCAGCGGAGTCTCTAAGGACGAGCCGCCCACCTTCCAGTAATCGGCGCGTATTCCCGCGTTGACGATGATGTCCCGGTACTCCATCTTGTCCTGAACATACACCGCTCCGGACGACGGGAAGTAACGGTAAACGTCCGTGTAAATCCCGCCTCCGTCGTTGGCGATGGAAGGATACGGACGATCTTCGGCGGCCGTATTGTAGTACGAGTACTCCACACCGGTCTTCAGCAGATGGCGGTTCGTCAGCTGGCTGCTGAGATCGGCTTTGAACGTATAGCTTCGCGATTCGAAGTAAGCCCAATCCGGCACAAGCTGTCCGGTGCTGCCGGTCAATCCGTCGCCCGCGATGTGGTATCCGTTGACGTTCGGATAGGCGTTGTTCGGATTGTTGAAATCGTACATGCCGTCGCTGTCCAAATCCGTGAACGGCTCTCCGATGTCATACCGGTTGTTGTACCGGCCCGTGGCGTCGGGCAGATCCACCCACGGCTCCGAGGCTACGCCGTATTCGTTGGCCGCCTGATTGTATCCGGCGCGCCAGCGATTGGCGTCGTAAACGCTCGCCCGAATCGTATAAAACGTCCTCTGGCTGACGTTGCGGTTGAAAACGAGGTTGAATTGCTGATCGCGGATGCGATTCGTCCGCGCATGGTTATTGCCGTTGTACTCGTAGAGCTGCAAGTCCTCGTCTATGCGCCCGTCGCCGTCGTCATCCTGCCAGTTCAGAGCCTCTTCATTGTAGCGGCCGTCACTGTCGTCGTCAATGGCCGGCTCATCCGGATCCCATCTCCCGTTGTTGTTCCGGTCGTGCCAGAACAAATTCGGGTAGTCCGTCGCATTCGAGGCAAAACCCTGAATCGCCGATAAGGCTTGAATCCCCTGCGAGATTTCATACTGTGTAAAATCCCACGGGAAGGTCCGCGATAATCGGTAGGAGAACGGGTTCATCCACGTCTGCGCCTGATTCCAGCCGAAACTGAACTTGGATCTCGCGTCGGGAGTGTACGTCAACTTGAAATTGGAATTGACGTACCCTTCATTCTTGCGGACGTCCATCCCGAACAGATCCGTCAATTGATGGCGGTACCAGCGATCCGTGTTGATCCACACGCCGTTATAGGTCGTGTTGCGTCCCCAGGCCGTTCCCGATCCGAAGAACGAGACCGATCCGGGTATCTTCACGCCCAAACGCGGCAGCAGCTTCTGCGTAATCGGTTCCGGTCCCGAAAGAGTCATCTCCGAGTAGTCGTAATCCTGATAGTGATCCTGATCCGACTTCAACTCGCGATAGCCCGGAGCCGCATCCGTGTATTCCACTCCGGTCGTGATCGGATTCGACTCCAGTCCCTTGAAATCCATCACGTGCTGCACGCGGCCGTGATACTGCTGCTCGCCTTCTTTAATGACCAGATTCACCACCGCCGATTGAGCTTCCCCGAACTCCGCGTTGAATCCCGCCGTTAAAACCTGCATTTCACCGATGGCGTCGGAGGAAACATCCAAACCGCGCGTGGCGAACTGCGGATCCTTCACGATGAGGCCGTCAATCAGAAAGACCACTTCATCGCCGCGGCCGCCGCGGAAGTGGAGCGTATTCTGTCCGGTCAGCACCACGCCGGCGGTGTTGCCCAACGCTTGTTGATACGTGGTGACCGGCAACTCCGTTAATTCATTGGACGTCATCGAGCGGACGGTCGTCGAAACGTCGCGCTTCACTACGTCCCGCTCCGCGACGACGGTGACTTCCTGCCCTTGCAGCACCGTCTCCTTGAGCTTCGGATCCAATTGATAGGTCTGATCCGCCAGCACCTGAATACCGGTGACGTTCTGCGTCTCGTAGCCCAGAGACGTCACCCGCAAATCGTATTGGCCGATGGGAATATTCAAAATGAAGTATTCCCCGTCGGCGTTGGTCGTCGCTCCCATCGTGGTCCCGACGACGGAGATATTGACGCTGGGAATGGGCTCTTTGGTGTTCGCGTCCACCACCTTTCCCGCGATCTTGCCCGTCTCCGCGGCCCATAACGGCCATGCGGTCAAGAGCACGATCATCGCCACCGTCAGTGGCCAAAGAAATCGTTTCACGATACACCTCCGGATCCCGTGCGGGATCCACTTAGCACTCTGATGGTCTCCGCTGAAACATCGTGAAAAATGAGATTAAAGAAAATGCCACGGGACGGCTGAAGACCGTCCCGTGGCAATTCTCCAAGTTCTACTTCATGAGAACCATTTTACTGGCCGCATAGTGCGGTCCCGCCTCCAACGTGTAGAAATACACGCCGCTGGATAGGCTGGACGCATCGAAATTGAAATAGTGCAGTCCCGCCGAAACCATACGATGGTCGGCCAACGTGGCCACCACTTGGCCCAGCGTGTTAAAGACCTTCAGCGTGACCGGCTGATCCGTCGGCAGGCTGAACATAATCCGCGTGGTCGGGTTGAACGGGTTCGGATAGTTCCCCATCAACCGGAATTCGCGCGCCACCGCCGGAACACTCGGATCATCACTGTCCAAATACGCCGTGCCGACGATGAGCAGCTGGTGGAGATCGTTGTTGTAGAGACTGCTCAAGTCGTACGCGTCGCAGTAGAAGTCAATCGTGTCGCCGACCACCCAGGCATTGCCATCCGCGTTCGTACTCGGAATGGTGAAGAAATACCAGCCGGACTGCTTCTCCACGTCCTCGATCCATGCGCTGTCGCGCAGCGCCGAGGTCTCCGCGCCTTCCTGCACCGTTGCGCAAGACCAGTTCACCCACGCCCGCGTCGTGTCAATGCCCACGTTGTCATCATAGTGAGCTTTCACCGCCCACGGACCGGTGGTCATGTAGTCGCCCAGTAAAAGCGTGCCGGTAATCGAAGCCGGAGTCAGATCCGTCAGACCCTTCATCGCGCAGGTAATGGCATAAGCCACGCCATTGGAACCGCCGATGACTTCGGCGTTCTGCATCGTCGCCGCGTCCAGCGTATCCAATAGATAATTCCACTGCTGGACGGCATCAATCCACGTCACGCCGCCGTCGGTCGAACGCGATGTAATCAGTTTCTCGCCGCGCGCCGGTTCATCCCAAGAGTTGAATGTGGCGATTCCGTGGGTGGCGTCCCAGAACCACTGCTCGTTCACGTAGCACACGCTGCCCGTGCTGCTGAAATCGTCCCGCGTAATGCAGAAAATGCTGTCGGGAGCAATCCAGCTTCCGCCGTCATAGCCCAACTCGTCGTAGCTCTGATAGACGCAAGCCCGCTGGCCCACCGGCATCGAAATCGTCATGTTCAGAATCATGAACGGTGTGCCCGAGGTCGGAGAATCCGGTCTCAGGGCGATTCCCGGATAGCGCGATCCGGCCACACCCGTGTTCGCTTGGAATGTAAACGTCTGACCGCCGTTATTCGAATAGAAAACGAACGCGCCCGTGCGGTTGTAGTTGAAGAAAGTGATGAACAACGCATTGGCTTCAGGATCGTAGGCAATCGGCTTGCTCGCACCGAACATGTAGCTGAAGAAGTGACCGGCGTATTCGCCGACGTCGGTCACGGTGCCCATGCCGCCTGCCGTCGGGCAGCGCAGCACGTACTGATCGTAGCCCGTCTCACCGGTTTTCTGAAAGATCACAAAGAAATGCGTCGCCGAATTCCGGTCTGAAATGTGGAACATGTGCGAAAAGTTCGCCGCGTCTTCCGCGCCGATTAACGCTTCGTTCGCCACGACATAGGGCGTCCCCCAGCTCGCGCCGCTGGTGGTGGACTTCACCGCCCACAGAGTGTTTTCACCTGCGGCGTTGTGTCCCCAGATAATCATAATCAGATCGCCGTTCGGGCAACTGCCGATATCCACTCGGCCGCCGCCCGCGGGATCATAACCCACGTCAAAGGCGTTGTCGCCTTCCGCCATTGCCAAAACCGGCGTGAAGCTCGGTCCGGTCATCGAGTACGCGCCCGGCGTAGCCGCGTTGTGAAGAACTACAGCAAAACAAATCTCATTCGCCGCGGTGGTTACCGCGCTGAATTCCGGCAGCACGGCTTCGGTTGGCGCAAAAGTGGATAAATCTCCGGCCTGTGTCAGCTCAGACCACGTGGCGCCGTAATCGGTGGTCTTGATGTAGCGGAGCTGTGTGTACTCCGTGTCTAACGTGTGCCGTGTCTGACCGAGTGTCCGCTGAGGTTTCAATACCGGATCACCCGTATTGATCGGACGTGCCATGGCGGCACCGGCAACCAGCAGTGCCATGATGATTACAACTGCGGCCGCCCACTTAAAACCAGTCTTCGACAACATAATCAGCCTCCCGGGTTGAGATTGTTTGACGAGACATTATGTTCTTAGTTTTCGGGTATTTACATTACGATTTTCAGGCATTTATTCCGGCAAAAAAACGCGCCGTGCTCAGTCCAGACGGATTTCCCGCTGGGCAGAACACGGCGCGAAGCAAATCTATAGTTGTTCAGCAGAGCGCCAGGTAGTATCTACCCAGCGTCACTATAAAATAATGTTGCCCCCATCTCTTTGTCAAGTCAAATATTATCGAATCTGACGGTTGTGTCCACTATTTTATTCCTATAAAAAATGCTATTACCACACACTTTTAGAGGCCTAAACCGAGGCATGGGCTGTTTGCCGACGTCAGTCGGCAACCAAATGACATCGCAAAAATCATGGCATATCTTTATTGCATTAAATAAGATACAAGAGTAATGAAAGGCAATTAGCGACAACCGGCATCAATCTGACAGCTTAAAGCCAAGGCAATCCGCCCCCTGAAAGCCCTTATCCATTGTTCAGTAAATGATAAAACATCCGTAAAAAAGAGAGGAATGCACCCGCTTAAGCCGATCCCCATAGGGACTCCCATGACTGGTAGATACGGCCATGAAACCTATATGTATCTACCGAAAATCGGACAGTTCCATCAGAACCAAGACACTTAAACTGAACTGCTACTATTAATTTCAGACCGCGAGGTATTGTAATGAATTCTTTTAGTATGTGTAATCCCTCTTCCGCTTCCCTAACACCTTGTGATCGGTCGGATAATCCATGCTGAGTTCCCTTATTCTTATACCATCGAACCGGCGATTTTTCTTCCTCCCGGCCGCCCCCCCCCGCATCCGCCCGATCATTCCCATCCTCCATCCCTTTTGATGGTTAGCGCCGCTTTCCCCGCTTGACTTTTGCTCCATTTCAAGAATCGTGTTGCATTTACTCTTCGCGAGACGTAAATTTGTACCTTGTGTCGTCTTCGCGCTGGCCGCGGTTTTCTGAAAAGGAGTAGGATCGAGTGAAACAAGTGATAAAGAGTGTTACCGCATTGATCGGTTTGATGCTCTTTGTGTACTTATTCATGTTTTATGCCGTCGAGGCGACCAAAATCGCCACGTGGCAAGACTCCGGGACGGTTCAAAGCAGACTCCGCCGCTTGAATGACAGCATGATGGTGTTTGTCGGCATTGATCGCGTGGATTTTCCCGACGGCGCGATTCCAGCCATCAAAGATACTCTGATCCGCGTGGCGGATTCGGCCGCCACCCGCTCTGTCATGGAGCGTTATTTTGATTCCCCGCATCCGGTCGGCACGACGGTACCCTTCGAGTTTCTGCACCACGGCTCACTGGTTCACGGAACGGTGTCTTTGACTCTTCCGCACACGCAAGAAGTGGTGCTGATTTGGATTCTTGAAGCCCTGCGCTTTCTGGCTACGCTGCTCTTCGTTTGCGTCGCGCTGTGGGCGTTTTTCCGCCGCCCCGATTCCGCGGGGATTCGGGCCCTCGCGCTCTTCTCTTTTGCGATGGGCGCGTTCGTCATGTCGTCCGTGCGCGTGGTGGGGGATTCCTATGCGTCCTTGACCATCCCCGCACGGGAGATCATCAACACCATTTCCAGCAACGTATCCATTTTTTTCGGCGCGTTTTGGCTGGATCTGGTCTTCCGCTTCCCGCGGCCGATACGGCTCGTGGAGAAAAAACCGTTAGCGGCTTTTTTCATCTGCTATCTGCCGAATCTCATTTTCATCGCGATCTATGTGGTTCTGGAAATTCTGGACGTCACGGTCGGCGCGGTTTTCGGCAGACTCTTGCTGATCACCGTTTCGCTTCAAGTCACGGCGGGAGTCATTCTGCTCGCCGTCCGCTTCCTGCGTGCCGATGACCGCGTGGAACGGCGTCAAATGCGTCTTGTTCTGTGGGGCACGGGAGCTTCGCTGGCGGTGATGGTCATCACGATCATTCTACTGCTGGCTTTCGATGAATGGTTTTCCGTGAATCCGACGCGCGCCACCGTGGTGGTCGCCATTTTCTTCCTGGGACTGATTCTTTCTCCGCTGTCGTTTGCGTACGCCTTCAACCGCTATCGTCTGCTCGAAGTGGAAGCCCGTGTCCGCCGCGGGACCCGCTATTTGCTCGCGTTCATCGTTGTTTTGAGTCTGATCGGCGGATTGGGCCTCCTGATCGGCATGTTGTTAACCCGCTATCTCGGACAGGACGGCGGAAATCTGGCTCTCGTCATTACGCTGCTGGCGGCGGTCGGTCTGATTCCCCTTTTGCGCGCCACCCGCAATGTGTTGGAACGCACCTTCTACCCCGAGCGCTTGCGTCTCCGGCAGCTCATCGCGGATTTTCTGAGCAGCTCCTCCACGTTCGTGGACAAGCAGACTTTCTGGACGCAATTAGAGGCGAAATTACAGGACGGACTCATGGTGCGCGGCGTCTTCCCCGTTCTCCGCGCATCGAATAACGGTCATTTTCTGCTGCGCGATGTCGCGTCCACTCCCTTTGCATCCGAGAGCGAACTGGTGGTGCGGCTGGAACGCGATCAGCGTCCCTTGATGGTGGACGAAATCATCGCCGGCCGGGTGATTCGGATGTCGGACGCGGAAACCGATTGGATTTCGCAAAACGGCGTGGCGATGATCCTGCCGCTCGTGACGCACGGCAAACTGATCGGATTCCTCGGCTTGGGTACGAAAAAGGAAGAGGAAGACTACGCCGCCGAGGAATTGCGGATTCTGAATTCCCTGACCACGCAGGTTGCCATTGCCACGGAGAACATCCGCCTCCTCGAAGAAAACGTGGACAAGCGGCGGCTGGAGGAACAGCTGCAAATCGCCCGCCGCATTCAGCGCGGATTCCTCCCCCGGCAAATCCCCGCCACTCCCGGTTTGGAAGTGGCCGCCGTCACGCGTTTCTGTCTGGAAGTGGCCGGTGACTACTACGACATTATCGCCCTGCCCAACGGCGAAACCGTGATGGCGGTGGGCGACGTTTCCGGTAAAGGCGCGGGGGCGGCTTTGCTCATGGCCAATCTTCAGGCGTCGCTGCGCACGGCTGTCGGAGTCGGTGTGCCGCTGGCCGACGTGGTCGGACGAATCAACGACCTGATCTGCACCAATACGCCCCCCGAAGAGTACATTACGTTTTTCGTGGGCATCTTCAATC
>RPQS01000023.1 GCA_003818605.1 Candidatus Zhuqueibacterota bacterium
GCTACCGGAAATTACTCACACGTTTTGAAAAAACGGCGCGCGCATATTACGGTCTCTTCTGCCTCGCCGCCGCCAACCTCATCTGGAATCGTATTATTTCGAGATAGGCCCTTCATCCCCCCGCACGCGGAGGGAAATGAAACAACGCGCTGGGTAAGGACACCCAGCGCGGCGAAACAAATAATACGCACATGACTGAACAGAACCAGCCTGCCGACAAGACCTTGTGGTCGCTTCAGGAACGCACGAAAGAACTCCATTGCCTCTACCGCGTGGAGGAATTGCTGCGCGATCCCGATGCGGACTTACCGTCCGTGTTCCGTAAAGTGATCGAGGCAATTCCGGCGGGCTGGCAGCACTCCGACCATTGCCAAGCGGTTCTCACCTACGGCGGCGAAGTCTATGCGGTCAACGAATTCCAGGAAACTCCGTGGGTGCAGCATGCCGATATCCAAGCCAATGAAGGAACTGCCGGCAAACTGAGCGTTTACTACACGCGCGAATTTCCCGCCGCCGACGTCGGCCCGTTTCTCAATGATGAAATTCGGCTGATCACTACGCTGGCCGACCGTATCGGCCATTATATCGAGTTCCGCGAACTTCGGCGGATGAATCGCGATTGGCAAACGGCCACGACTACAGCCGAACCGCGCAAAGGCGAATGGCGGGTGGTGGTGGATCTGTTGCAGCGCACCGACCAGAATCTCTACCGCAGGCTGCTGCGCAAGCTGTTCGTGCGGCTGCGTTCGCGCGGCATTCAGGAAGCGGAACTCCTGCAGGAAAAAGTTCGCGGCGGCGCGCATCTGCCCACCGATGAAAACCGTCCCACTCCACGCGAAGCGGTGGATCGCATCGTGAACATGGGGATGGACATTTTCGAGATCGCCACAAAATATTTCGACGATCAAGAGCTTCTGAACTGGATTCAGAATTGGGTGCAGGAGGACCGCACGAGTTTTCTGGTGACGGCTCTGGAAAATCACGGCACGACGCTGAGCGAAATCGCGGACGCGATCCGCCGCTTTCAGCACATCGCCGCGGAAGGCGTGGATTTATCCACCGCCACGGAAAAGGAAGTGCAGGTGGCGCTGATTCAGCGCTTCTTCACCGATCAACTCGAATACATCAACGTCGCCAAAGAGCACGTCAACGTCGGGGATTTTTACGATCTGCTGCACCGCATCGTTTTTCCGGCGGGCAGCCACGGCAAATTGGGCGGCAAGAGCGCGGGGCTGTTTCTCGCATCGCGCATTCTGAAACGGGCAAGCGCGGAACACGAGATTTTAAAGAACGTAAAGATTCCGAAAACGTGGTACGTCACCTCGGACGGCCTGCTCACGTTCGTGACCTACAACGATCTGGAAGAGCTGGTCGAGCATAAATACCACGAGATAGACGAAATCCGCCGCGAATACGATCAAATCGTACAGGTGTTTAAGCATTCGAGCTTCACACATGAACTCGTGCAGGGGCTTTCGATGGCACTGGACGATTTCGAAGACCGACCACTCATTGTGCGCAGTTCAAGTCTACTCGAAGACCGCTTCGGTTCCGCCTTTTCGGGTAAATACAAGAGCCTGTTTCTGGCCAATCAGGGCACGAAAAAGCAGCGGCTGGAAGCGTTGATGGACGCGATTGCGGAAGTATACTCCTCCACCTTCGGTCCGGATCCGATCCAGTACCGCGCGGAACGCGGCCTGTTGGATTTCCGCGAAGAGATGGGGATCATGATTCAGGAAGTGGTGGGCACACGCGTAGGCCGCTATTTCTTCCCCGCTTTTGCGGGAGTGGCGTTCAGCAACAATGAATTCCGCTGGTCGCCGCGCATTCGCCGCGAAGACGGATTGATCCGCATGGTGCCGGGACTCGGCACGCGGGCGGTAGACCGCCTCGCAGACGACTATCCGATTCTGGTGGCTCCCGGACAGCCCGGTCTGCGCGTGAACATCACCGTGGAAGAAGTGATGCGCTATTCGCCCAACAAGATGGACGTCATCAATCTGGAGACTAATTGTTTCGAGACGAAGGATGTGCATGAAATTTACCGCGAGTTGGGCAGCGATATGCCGTGGCTGCCGATTGCGATTTCGATTTGCCGCGACAATCATTTGCAGCCGCCGGATTTCTTCACGACCGATTTGAGCCGCGACGATTTCTGCGTCACCTTCGAGGGTCTGATTTCGCGCACGCCGTTCATGCAGCAAGTGAAAACAATTCTGCGCGTGCTTCAGGAAACGCTGCACACACCGGTAGATACGGAGTTTGCCTCGGACGGCAAGGACTTCTATTTATTACAGTGCCGTCCGCAGGTTTATTCGACGGAGTCCGTACCGACTCCGATTCCGCACGACATTCCGCTGGAGCACGTGGTGTTCAACGCCGACCGCTATGTGTCCAACGGCCGCATTCCGGACATTACGCATATCGTGTACGTGGATCCGCAGCGCTATACCGAAGTGCAGGATTTGGAAACGCTGCAGGCGATAGGCCGGTGCGTGGGACGGTTGAATCAACTTTTACCCAAGCGGCAATTCATTTTGATGGGCCCCGGACGCTGGGGCAGCCGCGGCGACGTCAAGCTTGGCGTGAGTGTGACCTATTCGGAAATCAAGAACACCGCCGCTTTAATCGAGATCGCGCGCAAGAAGGGCAATTACGTACCCGATCTTTCCTTCGGCACGCATTTCTTTCAGGATCTGGTGGAATCTTCGATCCGCTATTTACCGCTCTATCCGGACGATCCGGGAATTATTTTTAACGAGCGCTTTCTCCTCGAATCGCCCAATATTCTGCCGGATATCTTGCCCGAATTTGCGGATCTTTCCGACACGGTGCACGTCATTGACGTACCGAATTCCGCCGGCGGACGCATTTTACGCGTGCTGATGAACGCGGATCTCGATCAGGCGGTGGCGATGCTGTCGAAGCCTCAGGTAGGCGGAGACGCGCGCGGCGAACAGCGATTCACGGCGGCGAAAACCGGCGATGAGCATTGGCGGTGGCGGATGCAGATGGTGGAAAAAATGGCCGAGCAGCTTGATGCACGGCGTTTCGGCGTGAAAGCGATGTACGTCATCGGCAGCACGAAGAACGCGACCGCCGACCCTTCCAGCGATATTGATTTGATCGTACACGTGCACGGCTCGCCACAGCAGCAGGAAACGCTGCTGAGTTGGTTTGAGGGTTGGAGCCTCGCGCTGGCCGAACTGAACTACCAGCGCACGGGACACCGCATGCAGAAACTGCTCGACGTGCGTTTGATAACGGATGAAGACATCGCGTCCAAACGCAGCGACTTCGCGGCCAAGATCGGCGCAGCCACGGACGCGGCGAAGGAAGTCAAGCTGAAATTCGGCAAATAATCTGTGCCATTGCCACTCGGGAGACTGAAAGCAGCGAAATAGATTCCGGTCCGCGAAGCGAGATCTCGCCACGGGCGGAACGGATTGCACCAACACCCGGAGGGTGTTGGTGAGTGCCCGGCGCGGCGATCACTTTTCGATAACTCCGAATCCACCGATACATGAAGGAGCAACCTTGGCTAAGAAAGTACCCGTGATGACGCAGTTACGCGGCCTGAAGGCGAATTTCTGGGTCGCAAACTGGATGGAAGCGAACGAACGGTTGGCGTTTTTCGGCGTTAGAGCCATCGCGCCGCTGTACATGATCGCCGCCGTAGCCGAAAACGGTCTTGCACTTTCCTACACCGAAAAGGGACTCATCTACACGATCTGGGCGCTCATTCAGTGCCTCGTGCCGATGATCTCCGGCGGATTCACCGACGAATACGGCTACAAGAAAAGTTTGTACGTCGCGTTCGCGATCAACATCTGCGGTTATTTGACCTTTGCTTTTGCCGCAAGCTTTTGGAGCGCGTTGGGCGCCGCCTGCCTGATCGGACTGGGCACGGCAATTTTCAAACCGCCCGTGCAGGGAACGATTGCGAAAGCCTCCACGGAGGAGAACAGCTCGATTGCGTGGGGCATGTTCTATTGGATGGTGAACGTGGGCGGATTTGCCGCGCCGGTGCTGGCCGCACTTCTACGCGGGGAAACCAACTGGCGGCTGGTGTTTATTTGCGCGGCGGGCGTGACACTCTTCAACTACATTCCGGCGATTTTCTTTTATCGCGAGCCGGAGAGAGTCAGCAGCGGCCCGCGCAAGACCGTCGGTCAGACGTTTGTGGAAACCATCAAGACGCTCAGCGACAAGAACTTCATGGTCTTCCTGCTGATCTTCAGCGGCTTCTGGTTTATGTTTATGCAGCTCTGGGATCTGCTGCCGAACTTCATTGACGAGTGGGTGGTCTCGCGCGATATCGCGCCGTTCTTCGGCGCCATCAGTCCCGACTTGGTGCTGTCCACGGGCAACGTAAAGCCGGAAATGCTCATCAATATTGACAGCTTTGCGATTATCGCGCTGATGCTGCCGATGGCGTGGCTGACCGGGAAATTTCACGCGATGATCGCGCTGATCGGCGGCATGATTATTTCGCTGTTCGGTTTCTTCTTCAGCGGATTTACCTCCATCGGATTGATATGCGCGCTGGCCATCTTCGTCTTTGCCATCGGTGAAATGTGGTGCAGCCCGAAATTTTCCGAGTATATCGGCCTGACCGCTCCCGCGGACAAGAAGGCCGTGTACATGGGCTATTCGAATATCCCCTTCGCCATCGGCTGGGCGGGCGGCAATCTGATCTCCGGTTATCTCTATGACCACTTAGGCAGCAAGATCAATTTCGCGCGGGACTATCTGGTCAGCCACTGCGGAATGAGCCCCGCCCAAGCAGAGGCTGTTCCACAGGAAAACGTCATGCAAACGATGGCTTCGATGATGAACAACGGAGCGGGAGCCACCGTGGATCAGGCCACAAAAGTGCTGTGGGATCTCCATCATCCGTGGATAGTCTGGGCGATTCTGACCAGCGTGGGCGTCGTGTCCACCGCGTTCATGATCGTTTACTATCTTAAAACTCGCAAGCGCGCAGCCTGAGCCGTTCCCACATTTTTTCACTGGCGGGCGTTCCGAAAGGGACGCCCGTTTTTTATTTGTGCTGCCGTTGTCCGGGCGAGATCGCGCTTTACGGACCAGTCTGGAGACCGACAACAGCGGCTAAGTTCACGACAACTGTTGACTCTTACGTAACCTTGTGGTATCTTACGGCAAAATCGCTTCCTCCTCCGCTTCGCGCCCCATTCTACGGATAGAAAGGACCACCGCATGGATCCGCTCCGCCTGAATCGCAAAGACGGTTTATTCATCCTGATCTGCCTTTTAGTCCTGACGGCCGGGCTGTTCATCAGCCTGAAATACTTCCGGCAGGCATTTCCCGAAGCTTCCATCGAATTCCGATACAACCGCGCACAGACGGAGAGTATGGCTCTTGTTTTTCTACAGGACGGAATGGCGCTGACGCCAGCCTCGGACTATCGCCATGCGGGGCGTTTCGGCTATGACGGGTTAGCTAAAATTTATCTGGAAAAGGAATTGGGAGTTGAAGGTGCGCGACGCTATCTGGGGAGTCCGGTCAGGCTCTGGTACTGGCAGCATCGCTGGTTTAAACCCAGCACTAAAGAGGAATTCCGCGTCTATGTGACTCCGGCGGGAGAAATCGTGCGGGCGCAGCACGAAATCGAGGAAAAAGCGGCGGGAGCGAATCTGCCTGAAGACAGCGCACGCGTATTGGCTGAGCGATTCTTGTTCGGTTCGATGAAAATGGATCCGGCAAAGTTCACGTTCTTAGAAGCGGAAAAAGCCGGCAGACCCAACCGCACGGATTGGGTGTTCACGTGGAAAGCGGCCGGAATCGAACCAGTGAAAGGATCGGACTACCGCTACCAAGTCGGCTTGACCGGAGATAAAATCGGCAGCTACCGCGAATTTCTGCATGTACCGGAAGCATGGCAGGCATCGTTCGGCAAACTGCGCAGCTACAACCGGATGGCAGGAAGCTTTTCCGGAGTCGGGATGATTTTAACGGTCGTCGGAATGGTCGCGCTGTTCTTCCTGCGCATAAGAAAGAGGGAGATTCGCTGGAAGACTGCCTTATGGTTCGGGATCGTGGCCACGGCGCTGATGCTGCTGAATCAAATCAACGAATTCCCGCTGGAACTTTACGGCTACGAAACCACGGCTTCCTGGTCGGGATTTCTATTAGAAACCATCTTATTGGCAATCTTTAGTTCTTTCGGCGCGGGCATCGCAATTTTCGGTCTCACGGCGGCGACCGAAACGATTTACCGCGAGCGATACGGCCATCAGATGGCCATTCCACGCATGTTCACGGCGCAGGCGCTGCGCACGAAATCCGCGTTCAAGAATATTTTGCTCGGGGTCACGCTTACGGCTTTCTTTTTCGCCTATCAAATTGTATTCTACCTGACCGCCAACCGATTCGGTGCATGGTCACCGTCGGACGTCCCATACGACAACTTGCTGAACACCGCGATGCCGTGGCTGGCGGTGTTGTTTATCGGCTTCTTTCCAGCCGTGACCGAAGAGTTCATGAGCCGCGCGTTTTCGATTCCCTTTCTGCAAATGCTTTTTCGCAACAAGGCTACGTGGCTGGCGGTTCTTATTCCAGCCTTCATTTGGGGATTCGGTCACGCGGAATATCCGAACGAACCGTTTTACATTCGCGGTTTGGAGGTCGGTTTAGCGGGAATCATCATCGGCATCATCATGCTGAAATTCGGCATTCTCGCGCCGCTGATCTGGCACTATACGGTGGATGCACTCTATACGGCTCTGCTGCTCTTCCGCAGCGATAATCCGTATTTCATTATCACGGCGGCGGTGGCCACGGGGCTTTTAGTTGTTCCGCTGCTGGTGGCGCTGATCGCATATCTGCGGAAGGGGCAGTTCGCACCGGAAACGGGGCTATTGAATCGGGACGTCACCGCTCCCGCGGAAGAAACGACAATCGTGGAAGCAGTTGCAGAATCCACCACTGAACCAACAACCGTTTTATATAAAGCTCTGCCCGGACGCAGCCGCCTGATTGCCTCGGGTCTATTGGCCATCGGTATTCTTGCCGCACTGATTCCCTGTGAAAAAATCGGCAAGTTTATGACGTATCGTTTGCCGAAAGAAACCGCCATTAAAATATTTTCCGACAGCTTGCGGGCAACGGGTTGGGCAAATCCGGATACGCTGCGCATGGCGGCGTTTATCAACGAGGATGACAGCGAATTGGAAGACGACGACCCGATGATCTATCTGCTGAAGCATGCGGGGTCGGTGGAGCAATTCAACGATATCGCGGATGACCGTCTTGGATTAGGACGATGGCGCGTGCTGGCTTGGGTGCCGGAAAACCGATTGCGGTTCATGGGATCCGTTCACGCGAAAACCGGACAGATCGAGAGGATGTTTCCGCTCTTGCCCGAAGAAATGCCGGGAGATAGCCTGCCTAAAGACAGTGCGCGGGTTTTGGTGGAAGCCAGACTCCTTGCTTTGGGCGAGGATCTTTCGAAACTCGATTTGAAGGACGCACAGCAAAACACGCAGCCCAAACGCGTGGATCATTCCTTTACGTGGGAGGCGCGGGACGGCGATCCGCGCAACGTTGCCGAGGCAAAATACCGCCGCAGCGGAGGCGTGGATGGAAACTACCTTTCGTTCGGCCGCCGGCCGTGGTACAAAGCTCCCGAAAGCTGGCAGCGCGAACGCAAGGCAACGACCACGCTGTGCGCCATTAAGGACGGACTGACTTATCTGGCTATCGGCGGAGTGATTGCCTGGTCGGTGTTGATTCTCGTGCTGCGCACGCGCAAGGGATTCGTGATGTGGAAGAAAGCGTTCCTCATTGCAATCATTCCGGGAGCTGTCGCTTTGGCGGCGGGATTCAACCGTTTCCATCTCGGACTGTCGGATTACTTCTTCAACATTGAAATTCCATGGGGCGTTTTTCAGACAACGCTGGTCACGGCGTGGATTATTACGGGTATTACCCTCTATCTGATGTTTACGGTGGCGCTCGCCACGTTAAGCGCTTTGTACCCGGACGCGCTTAACCTGTTCCGTCGAAAGGAACGGCGCGCCGCCGCTAATGACGTGTGGGTAGCCGCCGCCGGATGGATCGGCTCCACGCTGATCGGGTGGAGCGCCGTCAAATGGCTGGAAGCGTGGAGACCGGAGTGGATTATCTTTACCGGATGGAATGTACCTTCATGGCTGGCTGTGCCGGTGCCGCTGCTCAACATGCTGCAATTCATTTTACGCGAGCAACTGCTGGATGTTTTCCTGTTGGCGTTTTTCGCCTATCTTTGGATGGGGCCGATGAAAAAAACGGGATGGCGGATTGCGCTGCTTGTCGGAATTCTTATTCTGCTGCTTCCGCGCTCTGCCGTGGAACCCGGAGAATGGCTGCTCAGTATGCTGGGCAATGTCGTTCTCGTGGCCACCGCATATATTTTTATGCGATTTGTGGTGGCGGGCCGACCTGTGCTGCTGTTTGGCGCAGCGGTGGTTGTTGGAATCTTCATCGTGATTGTGAAAGCTGTGGGCGCAGGATATCAGCCGGTGATCATCCATGCCTGTCTGGCGGCGGTCATCATGCTGATTGCGCTGGTTTGGTGGCTGTACGGAAGGAAAAAATCCGCGGCTTGATATCAGGCTTTATCTCTCTGGAAAAGGGTCAGAATGTTCTGGCCCTTTTTCGTTCACGTCTCAAATCATGTAAAAGCCTGTATCACAGAAGTATAGAGGTGTTGTCAGCCTCTCTATACAACTTTCCTAAATTTCATTTATAACCCACAAGAATACAGCAAGATACTTTCCTCTTTTTACATTGATGTTGTCGTTCATAAGTTGTAAATTTACAGTTGCATTAGACGATCGGCGTAATGCCATTGCGGTCAGGAGACCGACAAAGGCGATATTTAACTGCATGCATGCGGATGGAATTCATCCGCTGTTCACATACATTCATAAACCTGAGTTGACCGACCATGAACCGTTTTGAAATGCGTGTGGATCCTCTCACGCAGGAAGTCTATTACGAAGTCCCGCTGCGCGGATATGCCCTGATGCAGGATCCGCTGCTAAACAAGGGCCACGCCTTTCCCGCGTCGGAACGGCGTGATTTCGATTTGACCGGCCTCATGACCGAAACCGAAGGGGATTTGGACGATCAAGTCACCCGCAGCTACGGCATCTTCAAGATGAAAGCCACGGATCTCGAACGTTATGTGACGCTCATCGGCCTGCTCGACCGCAACGAAACCAATTTTTACGCGCTGGTCGCCCGTCATCTTGAAGAGATGCTGCCCATCGTATATACACCCACGGTCGGCGAAGCGTGTTTGAAACTCTCACACATTACCCGCCGCTATCGCGGTATTTATGTAACCGCAGCCAATGTCAACTCCATTGAATCCATTCTGGAAAACATCGGCCTGCCCAATATCTCGCTGATGGTGGTTACGGACGGCGAACGCATTCTCGGCTACGGCGATCTGGGAGCGGACGGGATGGGCATCCCTGTCGGCAAGATTGCTCTGTATGCCGCCGCCGCCGGAATTCATCCCGCTTCCACTCTCCCCGTTTGTATTGACGTGGGCACGGATAACGAACGGCTTCTGAACGATCCGCTTTATCTCGGAATCCGACAGCGCAGACTGCGCGGCGAAGCTTACTATCAGGTCGTGGAGCGTTTCATTCAGGGAGTCTGCCGGGTGTTTCCGCGCGCTTTAGTGCAGTGGGAAGATATCGGCAAGCAGCACGCCTTCACGCTGCTCGACCGCTATGCGCAGCGCGTACTCAGCTTCAACGACGACATTCAGGGAACCGGAGCGACGGCGGCGGCAGCATTGCGCACCGCAGTCCGGATGAAGAATCGGCCGCTTTCCGAAGAGCGCATTGCGATTTTAGGCTTCGGTCAGGCCGGAAGCGGAGTGGCCAATGCAATTGCCACCATGATGAACGCCGATGAAGGCATCTCCTTAGCGGAAGCCCGCCGCCGCATTTTTGCCATTGACATGCCGGGGCTATTGCTGGAAGGCATGAACGTGGAACCGTATCAACAGAATTTCCTGCAGCCGCTGGACGTCATCGCCAATTGGCCGGTGTCCAAGTTCAACGCGCCCTCGCTGGCGGAAGTCGTGAAGCACGCAAAGATCACCACGCTCATCGGTCTCTCCGCTCAGCCGGGAATCTTCGATGAACCCATCCTGCGCGATCTGGCCGCGAACACGGATCGGCCGATTGTATTCAGTCTTTCCAATCCTACGTCGCAAAGTGAAACTACTCCGGAAGTTTGCATGAAAGCCACCAAGGGCCGCGCGCTCATGGCGGCCGGCAGTCCCTTCGCACCCGTTACGCTTCCCGACGGTAAAACCTATCACGTGGCACAGTGCAACAATTTGTACGTTTTTCCCGGAATGGGATTGGGAGCGATTGTCTGTCAAGCCTCGCGCATCACGCATCGCATGTTCCATGCGGCAAGCTGCGCGATTTCCGATATGGTCACCGATGCCGAACGCGAAAAAGGCCGTCTGCTGCCGCCGCTCACCGACATTCGCAACGTGTCTTTCAACGTGGCGCTGGCCGTAGCCAAACAAGCGCGCGAAGATGGCCAAGGGATGGTTGTTTCCGACGAACGATTGGCCGAACTCCTTCGCGCCGCGATGTGGGAACCGCACTATTATCCGTATCGTCCCAAGCGCACCGCTTGACATGCCGGTGCGATTTCACGATGACAGGCAACTTCGAAATTTCGTATGAACGTTCTACTCTTTTTAGCCTTTTCCGCGCTGGCGTTTTGGATAGCTTATCGCACCTATGCCCGCTGGATTGCGCGCAAGCTGGAGGAAGATCCCAAGCACGTTACGCCCGCGGTGGAGTTCAATGACGGCCGCGATTACGTGCCGACCAAACGCCATGTAGTTTTCGCGCATCACTTTTCGGCCATTGCCGGAGCCGGGCCGATTCTTGGCCCCACCATGGCCGCACTGTACGGTTTTCTTCCCGCTTGGCTGTGGATTGTGCTGGGCGGAATTTTTATCGGAGCCGTGCACGATTTCACCGCGCTCTTCATCAGCATGCGGGAGGGCGGCAAGTCCATGGCGGAAGTAGCGCGGCGCACGCTGGGACCGACCGGTTTTAATTTGTTCATCGCGTTTACCATCGTGATGATCGTGCTGGTCACGTCCTCGTTTCTCAGCGCCACGGCAATTTCGTTGACTTCGCTGTGGCCGCTCTCGAAGATCGGCGTGGAACCCGGCCAAACGTTTTTGAAGACTGTTGTCAAGGACGGCGTGGTCATGGGGCGCATCGGCGGCATTGCGTCCATGTCGGTGATTGTCATTACGCTGTGTTCACCGCTGTTGGGATGGCTCATGTTCCGCCGCGGCTTGCGTTTGATTTATGCCTATGGTCTGGCCGCGTTGATTTGCGTTGCTTCCGTTCTACTCGGAATCACTTTTCCCGTGACGCTCGCGCCGCATGTGTGGATGGTAATTATTTCCATCTACGTGCTTTTTGCGGCGGGCACACCGGTTTGGGTGATTCTGCAGCCGCGCGATTTCATCAATGTGCAGATTCTGTACGGCGGCATCGTCCTCATGTTCGTGTCGCTGATTATCGCGGGTTTCGGGGGGATGAACGTTTCCATGCCGGATTTCAACCTTGCCGAAGGCACGCAGAATCTCGGTTTGATTTGGCCGATGATGTTTATTACGATTGCCTGCGGCGCGATTTCCGGATTTCATTCGCTGGTGGCGGGCGGGACCACCGGCAAGCAATTGCCGCAGGAAACCGACGCCCGCAAAGTGGGCTACAACGCGATGCTGCTCGAATCTCTGCTGGCGGTGTGCGTGTTGCTGACCATTGCCGGTTCGCTTTCGTTCGTAGATTACAAATCCATCGTCTGGCCGACTGATCCGGCGGTCAAGTCGAATCCGATTTTAGGTTTTTCGCTTGCGGCGGGGAATTTATTCCATCGCGGTTTGGGCATACCGGTACCCTTGGGAACCGTGTTCGGAATTCTGCTGATTGAAGGATTCGTCGTTACGACGCTCGATGCCGCCGTGCGGCTCAACCGCTATCTGTTTGAGGAGTTGTGGGCAATTCTCTTTAAAAATCCGCCTGCGATTCTCAAGCATTACTGGTTCAATTCCGGTTTGTCCGTCGTCTTAATGTGGATACTGGCCTATTCCAACGCGTTCAGCACGCTGTGGCCGATTTTCGGAACGGCCAATCAGCTTCTGGCCGCGCTCGGACTCTTGGCGGTGTCCAGTTGGCTTTTGCTGCGCAAACGAAAATATTCATTCACGCTGCTTCCGGCGATCTTCATGATCTGCACGACAATAGCATCGTTGATCATTCTCCTTTTCAAATATTCCAAACAGAACAACGTATCGCTTATTGTCGCCGATGCAATTATGCTGGGACTCGCAGTCGGCGTTGTCACGCTGGTTGTTCGCACCTTCATCAAACCGGCCGCCGCCGCGTCCGAGCGGATTCCGGCCGCGGAAAAGTAGGATTCAATGGCTCAATCCGATTCCATCAACAACTCGCTCTGGCTGGATAATGCTCCCTTTGCCGCAACGGTCTGCGATAAAGCCGGGATCATTCAATATATGAACCGCAAAGCTTGCGAAACGTTCGCGAGCGACGGCGGCGAAAAATTGATCGGCACGAATGTGTTAGACTGCCATCCCGAACCGTCGCGGACCAAAGTGCTCGATATGTTGGAGCGCGGCGAGTCTAATATCTACACGATTGAAAAGAACGGCGTGAAAAAGCTCATCTATCAGATGCCGCGTATCGAACACGGAAAACTCTGCGGGCTGGTCGAGTTGTCGCTCGAAATTCCTTTCGACATGCCGCATTTCATCCGCAAGAATTCGTAATGCACCTGTCCGTCTGACGCGAGGACTTCCACATGGATTGGTATCTCTCTTGGGTCAGCGCTTCTCCGCTGCAATCCGCCGCGGTGCAATTTGGAATACTGGGCACACTGGGCGAATTGATTTCTCACGTTCTTAAAACCCGTCGCATCGGGCTGCCTTGTTCTCTGCTCCAGTTGGCGGGTCGAATTCTGGCGTGGGCTGTTTTAGGAATTGTCATCAAGTATGGCTTCACCGGCATGAAGGGATTTGTCGCGGCTTTGAATGAGCACAACCTGCTGCCCGCCGCGTGCAT
Source organism: Candidatus Zhuqueibacterota bacterium (assembly GCA_003818605.1). Taxonomy (GTDB): domain Bacteria; phylum Electryoneota; class RPQS01; order RPQS01; family RPQS01; genus RPQS01. Next base: position 13,147 of record RPQS01000023.1, read on the forward strand.
GGACGGCTTGGGTTGGGCATTCGCGGTTTCGGTATTCACCAACGTGCTGTTCGGGCCGCAAATGATGTTGTTTCATCGCGTCGAAGAAAATCTCATTGCTCGCCGCTGGACGCTGGAAGGAATGCCGCGGGCGTGGTTCACGCTGATCTGGTTTTGGATCCCCGCGCATACGGTCACTTTTTCGCTGCCGAAAGATTATCAGATCGGACTGGCCGCGCTCTGGTCGGTTGCACTCGGCCTCATCATGGGATTAACCGCCCCCAAGCCCATTGCTAAATCTTAGGGGTGTGTCCGGTTTGCTTTTTCGTGGGTTTCGGACTATATTACTCTGTTGTTTTCCGGCCGGTTTTGACCTTTGCGCATGCGGAGATACGCGTGAAGATCCCGGCCGTTGGTTTCGATAACGAGGTGTGATGATGTTTGCGTTATTTTCTTTAATTCAAAAGCAACGCCATAAATACGGCTGGCTTTGTCTGACTCTAATTTTGCTGACCGTTTCCGGCGTACAGGCACAGGTTGGCGCGGGGGGAATTCCTTTTAGTTTTCAGCGCAATCTTCCCGACGCGGTGCCCACGGTTCAAATGCCACAGGTGGATGTGGCGATTTATCTTGCCGAAGATGCGAACGTTTCGAAAGATGAACCGTTCCGGTTCGGCGCACCCATCGAAGTGCATTACACGTTGGAAAATTCCGGGCAATGGACTACGCTTCCCGACGGCAGTCGGATCTGGAGACTGCGCATTTCATCACCCGGAGCCTATTCGATTAATCTGCTGTACGACGCGTTTTATCTTCCCGAAGGCGCGGAACTGTTTTTGTACAACGACCGTCAGACTCAAGTGATCGGCGCATTCACCAGCGCGAACAATTGGATTGACGGAACCGGTGCGACCCAGCCATTGGCCGGAGACGCCACGACACTCGAATACTTTGAGCCTGCATCCGTTGCCGGTCACGGAAGAATTTCCATTTCGCGCGTGGTACACGCCTATCGGAACGTGTTCGGCTATCGCAATCATTTGGATGACTACGGCGATTCCGGAACATGCAACAACAATGTGAATTGCCCGGAAGGTCTGCCATGGCAGAATGAAAAACGCAGCGTAGCCTTGATTATAGACCAAGGTTTCCGCCTCTGCACCGGTTCCCTCATCAATAACACATCCAACAATTTCACGCCGTATTTCCTCACCGCCAATCACTGCATTGAAAGCAGTGATGAGACCCACTGGGTGTTCGTTTTCAATTATGAAAGTCCCGGCTGCGATAATCAGAATGTGCCGACCAATCAAACGGTATCTAACGCGATTCTCCGGTCCACAAACGCCGCCTCCGACTTTGCATTACTGCAACTGTCCACGAATATTCCTGAGGCTTACCATCCGTATTTCAACGGCTGGTCGCGCATTGACACTCCTTCGACCAATTCCTGCGCGATTCACCATCCCGAAGGCGACATCAAGAAAATTTCTTTCGACAATAATCCCACGACCAGCGACCGGTATCTCGGCTCATCAGGCGTGGCCGGCTCCCATTGGAAAATCACGACGTGGGATGACGGCACGACCGAGGGCGGTTCCTCGGGTTCGCCTCTGTTCGACCAGAATCACCGCATTATCGGCCAGCTTCACGGAGGATATGCCGCGTGCGGCAATACGCTCTCGGACTGGTACGGCAAATTCGCCATGTCGTGGGCTTACGGAACCAGCGCTTCAACGCGCCTTCGCGACTGGCTTGATCCCGCCAACACGGGCGTATGGACACTCGATGGAATTGATCCGACCGTAGCGGGGCGCATCGGCGGAGTGGTTGTGGATCCGTACGGCGATCCGCTTAGCGGCGTACGCGTGCATGTGATAGACAGCACGCAGGAAACCACAACCAATGCGCTGGGTGAATACATGCTGGCGCTGCCTTCGGGCACGTTCCATCTTGAATTCACCAAGTTCGGTTATCAGCACATGGTGCAAAACAATGTTACGGTAGTCCAAAACGATACGGTGTGGGTCAATGTGGTCATGGCGGCGGTTCCCGCCGGAATTCTGGCGGGCACCGTAACTACGCAAGACGGAACTCCCTTGCAAAATGCGAGCGTATTCATTTCCGGCACGCCATACGATACGATGCAGACCGATGAATACGGTCACTTCTTTGTAGAACTTCCCGCCACAAGCTATTCCGTTCATGTGCTGTTCTCCGCAGCTACCAATCCCCCTCTGAACGTGCGGACAGATACGACACTGACGGTACTGCCCGGCGACACGACCCATGCCACGGTAATCCTCTACATCTCACTGATTGAACCGGCCGGACCCGATGCGTATGGCTATCGCGCGTACGACCGTTATGACCGAGATCTGCCCGCCCCTTATGATTGGATTGAACTCGATCCCTCCTTCGGCGCGCCCGGCATGCCGTTTTCTTTTACCGCGTCGGATTCATCGGCTATTCTTACCGCACCGTTCCCGCTCACGTTCTACGGCGGCAGTTCCGACACGCTGACCGTGAACGCAAACGGATGGCTGCTGCCCGGCATTCATCGCGAAACCGGATCGGTGAATTCGCCGATTCCATACAACGCAGGCAACGATCCCGCCGGGATTATCGCGCCGTTCTGGGACCGCATGCAGGTCGGACTCGGCAATCAGCAGTTCACATGGTATGATTCGCGTTTTCATCGCTGGATTCTGGAATTCACGGCGCAGCGCGTGTTGAATCCGACCAATCGCCTGCAAAACTGGCAAGTGCATTTTCTCGATCCCGTGTTCTATCCGACTCGCACGGGCGATTGCGAAATTCTCTTTATCTACAGCCGGATGGATCATCTCACGGATTGCACTATCGGAATTGAAAACCCGAACGAGCAATCCGGTTTGCAGCTTCTCTACAACAGCGCACTGAATACAACATGCTGGCCAATTGAAGACGGCGCGGCGATTCGCTTCACGACGGGCCGCTCCTCCGAATCCGGCGGCGTCACCGTGAGTCTTACGCTCTATCCGGCGGCTCCGGATTTGTCCGGCGCTACCATCTTTATGGCGGGATGCGCAATCACCGCGAATGCCGAGAATGCGTTCGTGCATGAGTCGGTTCCCGCCGTTTCCGCCGCCGCGATGTTATTTTTCGCCGGCTATGAAGCGGCTCGTATTTCCGGTATTCCTGTTCAGCCAAATGTAATGAATCAAGCGGCGATGGAAGCCTGGCGGCTCGATCCGCCTTCGCAGCTTTACGCTTCGCAGTATGACGGAATCGTAACGCTTTCGTGGCGCAAACCCGAATCCATTCTGGCGGCTCCCAATCCCGATGCGCGCTATGCGGTGTATCGCAACGGAACGCGAATCGCGCAATCTTTGGCGGACACGGTCTTTACCGATGAAGTGCAGCCAAACGGACAAGAAGCGACGTATCGCGTGGTCACCCAATACCGTTATGGAGTCTCCGCTCCGTCCGATTCCGTGCATTTGGTGATTGACCTGGCCGCAGACGAAAACATTTCAGCGCTTCCCGCCGTCTACGCGCTGCATCCGGCCTATCCGAATCCGTTCAATCCATCGGCAACTTTAGCATATGACCTGCCGCGCGCGGGCCGTGTGAGCATTAATCTTTACAATGTGAACGGACAGCGGGTGGCCACACTGGTTGACAATGTACAAGCCGCCGGTTTTTATCACGTGATGTGGAACGCCGCCGGACAGCCCTCCGGAATGTATCTGGCCGTGTTCGAAAGCGGCGGTCATCGGTTTGTGCAGAAGATGCTTCTGCTTAAATAGCATCGTTAAAAACTCTCCCGTAAAAAACCCCGGCATGTGCCGGGGTTTTTTGTTTATGCGTAATGGAAAATTATTTCTTCTCGCTCTCATCCGGCATGCCCGTCAGAATCATGAACTTTGCATCGGCCCTTGCCATGACTTGGCCGTCCTGCAGGATTTCACAGGATAAAAAGTGCAGTCTCGTCGTGGATTTGTCTATGCGCGCTTTTACCGTAGCTTTTTGATGCAGTTTTACGGAATGAAGATAGCGAATCGTGAGTTCCGCCGTCACCGCGTCAATTTGAAGGGCGAACATACAGTTGCTCATCGCGCTGTCCATGATCGCGGCCAATACTCCGCCGTGAACCATTCCCGGAAAGCCCTGATAAGTGGCTTCGCAATCGAAGTCCGCGACAACGTCGCCGTTGTCCTCCATCCTGAACATAAGCCGGAGTCCGTGTTCGTTTTTCGATCCGCAGAGCCGGTTGTACGGATGGCGGGTGTCGCGCACCGCTTTTAAAATTTCATTGGCGGCGGCGATGTTTATAGTGGATGGATTTTGCATCATCTTTTGTTAAGCTCTTCCGACAGCCCATATCTTGTACGATTATGGATATTATGGGCCTGCCCTCGGTCGGTTTGTCTTCGATTCTATGCAATTGTAATGGCGACCGGTCCCTTTCGCTGTCCGCTTTCCGCGTACCGGTGCGCTTCGGCGGCTTGTTCCATCGGAAAAGATTTATCAATGATTGACTTCATCTTTCCGGCCACAATGAGCTCCCTGACAGCATCTAAATCCGCTTTACTCCCCGGCGCTAAACCGCAAATAGCGTGCTTTCCGTCCGCCGTTTTTCCCCGCTTCGCCTGAATCAGCTGTCTTATTTTGAAGCTCACGAACAGATATTTGCCGTTGGGCTTGAGGGCATTTCTGGCCTGCGAAAACGATCCTCTTCCCAGAATATCCACGATCAAGTCATAGCGCGCCGCGTTCCGCTGATAATCATCCTTGGTATAGTCCAGGACTTCATCCGCACCCAACGCTTTGACGAAATCGAATCTCGCGGCTCCACACACGCCTGTAACGTGCGCGCCGTAATATTTAGCGATCTGAACCGCCGCCGATCCGATTCCCCCGCTCGCGCCAATGATCAGTACATTCTGACCTTTTTGAATGTGCATCTCGCGGAGCAAATGAATCGCCATGATGGAGCCCATGGGAATGACGGCGGCTTCTTCGTATGTCATATTAGCGGGCTTGAAATCCACGGTTCCGGTTTCCGGCACGCAAACGTACTCCGCATACGCTCCCATGTTCTGACCGAGATATCCGAAGACCTGATCTTTCGCCTTGAACGATTTTACACTCTTGCCCACGGCTTCGATCTCGCCCGCGAACTCGCTTCCCAAAACGTGCACACGCGGTCTACGGAAACCGAAATAAAACTTCGCCATCAACAAGAACAGGGAAGGCATGTTGAATTCCCGCATCGTGACTTCGTTCAGCCGCCGCGCCAGGAGATCCCCATATCCAACAGACGTCGCGCGAACCTTGACCAGAATCTCGTTGTCCTTCGGAACGGGCTTTTCGACATCCTGCAGATGCAGCACGTCCGGCGCTCCGTACTCTGTAAACACAATGGCTCTCATTGTCGCAATTCCGTTATCTTTTCAATGGCCTTCGCCGGACATTCCTTAATGGAAAAAGGGCTTCATCACAGAAACCCTTATCCTTGGCGGCGCGACCGGGATTCGAACCCCGGATACTGTTTCCAGTTTCTACGCGTTCCAAGATACGAAAATAATGGAAATTCCGCAACCCGTGCGCCGGCATTTACCGAAATGCCGGCGGATTCGCAATGAACCGTGAACAACCAATGAATAAATTACAAAAAGCACTCCCGTGCAGACGATGAGAGTGCCTTTTGATGAATCGGAAGAGGAATCGCTATTTGATCAGAAGCATTTTCCCGATTTTCGAGAAATCACCCGCATTCATGCGCACCCAGTACATCCCGGACGGAAGATTGCGCGCATCATACAGGATTCGGTGGCGGCCGGGCGCCATCATTCTGCTCACGGGCCGCGCGACTTCCTGTCCCATGATATTAAAGAGAATCAGCTCGACGAAGCTCTCTTTCGGAACATCGAAACTCAGGGAAGTCGCCGCGTTAAACGGATTGGGATAGTTCTGGTGTAGAGCGAATTCCGTGGGCAGAGACAATGGATCGTCCGCGGAACTGACGACACTCAGGTCAACGCGAAGCGTATATGGACTGCCGACGGCGTTATACGTGATGACCAGATTCGAGACAAGTTCCCCGAGACTATCCAGCGCGCTCGTTTGAACCGTAATCGTTGCCGATTGATTCGGATTCACTACGCCGGACGCCGGATGGATCGACAGCCATTCGCTGGTGTCAACAATGGAGAAATTCAACGGGCATTGGCCGTTGGAATTCCGGATCGTGAAGGTATCTGAAACCGCCACACCCTGAAAGGCCATCAGCGGCATGGATGTTCTGCTAAGCTGCGCCACAGGGGCGCGCAGTCGAATATCCCGTTGCGTGTCGGCGCCTTCTGAAACTACGACGCCGGCGACTGTCGAATCGCAATAATGCATGTGATCGAAGTTGATCGCATATGTGCCGGGATCGAGGCCCAGCCGGTAATGCCCGGTTGAATCCGTGAGAACCGTGTCTGCTGAACCCGTGGCCCAGATGCGGGCGTTGACTATCGGCTGATTGTTGCCGAAGCTGCCGACAAAACCGGCGACTCCACTCGGAGACTGCAGACCCCAAATTATCATGTCGTCGAAGAAAAAGCCCATGTAGTTGGGCACGGACGGGTCCGTACTGAATTCGAATCGGAACATCGGAACTTGACCCATCAACTGGCCGATCGGAATGACCGTATATTGCCATTCGAATTGCACATGACCGCTCCAGGCGGGTTGTCCGCCCATGAATGTGTTCACCGTATTCATGGATGCGACATTGTACGGATTTTGCGATGGAGTGAGAACCGTCCAAGTTTGTCCTGCGTCTACGCTGGCTTTAAAATTGCAGCCGTCGTAATTCAATTCCGAATCGAACCGGAACCAGAATTCCACGGTTGCCGTCGGGCTTTGCACAATCTGATTGGGGATGAAATCCAGTTTGTAGTCCACGCTGTTCGCGTAGTTCGCACTCATGCCGGTGCCCCACATATTTGCACCGCCATGCGGCGCGGGAGCTGAAGCGTTTGTCGGCGCTCCCCATGACCAGCCGCCGGTCGCGCCGGGTATCCATCCGCCGTCGTCCATTTCAAAATCGTTCACATAGCTGGGATTTCCAACTGTAATGGTCGCAGATCGCGTTGGTCTGCCCCAATAGGGGGCATTATAAGGCCGGATCACATAGGTCTGAAGCCCTACCGGAGCCTGCACATGCGTGAATGTCTGCATACCTGCGGCAACCAATCCCAGTCGCATTCCGGTCGTCATCGCTCCCAGCCAGATTTCCACGCTGTCTATAGGGGATGGATTTCCTTGCGTGTCCAGTGTGGGGTCCGTCCATGTCAGAACCACATTGGGTGGTGTGTAAACGCCGGACAAATTCGTGCAGGGCTGCGGGACTCCTGCTACAACCTCCGCCCCCCAAATCGTCAGGTCGTCAATGAAGAATCCGGAATAATGCGTCGAGCTGTTGCTGCCGAACTCAAACCGGAACATCGGAACCTGACCCATGAACTCACCGATCGGAATCACACAGTACTGCCATATTCGCGGAGTGGTTCCGGCCCACGCCGGTTGACCGCTTAAGCAGGGCGTGGACGTGCTGACCGACGCAAGATTGTAATTTCCTTCCGTGGGAGTCAGAATCGTCCAGGTGGAACCGCCGTCCAGGCTCGCTTTGAAATTGCAGCCGTCATAAGTCGCTTGCGAGTAGTAATAGAACCAGAATTCCACCGTTGCCGTAGGACTGGTAACCACCAATCCGCTGTCCAAATCCAGCTGCCAGCAGGCACTCGCGGTATAGTCTGCAAATAATCCTGTTCCGACGCAGTTCGTTCCGCTGTGCGGTGCAGGAGCATTCGCATTTGACGGTGTTCCACACGCCCAGCCGCCCTCCTGCTGCGGTTCCCATCCGCCAATACCCGCTTCGAAATTGTTGAAGTAACCCGGACTGCCGACCGGTAGTTCTATCGAAGTCGGCGCACCGTAATACCCATCGTTAAGCGGGCGGATTGTATAGGTATTCAGACCGATGGGAGCATTCTGATGCGTGAAGGTTTGTGCGCCCTGAACGACTCTTCCGATCATGCTCCCTGTTCCGGCTTCGCCAAGCCAGATTTCAACGGAGTCTATGGTAACCGGATTCCCGTGAATGTCCTGAGTCGGATCCGTCCACGTAAGCATTAGGTCGGGCGCTGTATATAGTCCTACTAAGTTCGTGCATGGCAGTGGAATGCCCGCCTGTTGGCCGGCACCCCAGATGATTAAGTCGTCGAAGAAGAAGCCGGGGTAGGTGTTCGTTGAGGCGTTGGTGGCGAATTCAAACCGGAAGATCGGTACCTGTCCCAAGAATTCGCCAATCGGCACCACACAGTGTTGCCATGTTCGCGGCGTCGTTCCCGCCCATGCCGGCTGACCGGTCATGCACGATCCCGTTCCCATAGAAGCCAGATTATAGGCGGCTTCCGTGGGTGTTAGAATATCCCACGTTGCACCATTGTCAATACTTGCCTTGAAGTTCGCACCGTCGTATGTAGACGATGAGTAATACGAATGCCAGAATTCGATGTAAGCATCTCCACTCGTAACGGCTAAGCCGGCGTTCAGATCCAACTGCCAGCAGGCATTGTTGGCATAATCCCCGAACAAACCGGTGCCCCAGAGGCTTACTCCACTATGAGGCGCCGGGGCGTCAGCTTCGGTCGGCGTACCCCAAGACCAACCGCCGGTTTCGGGAGTCGCAATCCAATTGCCGTTATCGCTTTCAAAATCGCTGTAGTATCCCGGATTTCCGACCAACAGCGCGACCGACACGGGGCTGCCGAAATAGTTGTCGTTTCGCGGGCGAATCGTATAGGTCTGGAAGCTGATGGGAGCGTTTAAATGAGTGAACGTTTGCGTGCCCGCAATCACGGATCCTAAAAACGTTCCGGTGCTGACGGAGCCGAGCCATACTTGCACGCTGTCAATTGCCAGCGGATTTCCTTGGGTATCAACGGTCGGATCCGTCCAGTTGATGACCACGTTCGGCTCAGAATATGACGCGGTGACGTTGGTGCATGCCGTTGGAATCCCACCCTGCTGGCTGGCGAGTCCCCAAATCGTGAAATCGTCGAAATAGAAACCGGGGTATGTGTTTGTGGTGGCGTTCGAAGCAAATTCGAAGCGGAAAATCGGTACTTGTCCGGCGTAGTCTCCAATTGGGATCACGCAAAATTGCCATGCATGCGGTGTTGTTCCGACCCAAGCCGGCTGCCCGGTCATGCACGATCCCGTTCCCAATGCCGCGAGATTGTATCCGCCTTGTGTAGGTGTGAGCACTGTCCAGGTCGCGCCGTTATCCACACTGATCTTAAAGTTGCATCCATCATAGGTGGCCTGCGAATAGAACCAGTGCCAGAATTCCACAGTCGCCGCTTCGCTGCTGATGACCATGCCTAAATTCAGATCCAACTGCCAGCACGCGTTGTTGGTGTAGTTGCCTGTCAGATACGTGCCCCAGACATTGGGAGTACTGTGCGGAGTTAATCCTGTCACTCCCCAGGGAATTCCCCATCCCCAAGCATCGGTGGCTGGAGTGGCCGTCCACTGTCCGTTGTCCGTGTCGAAATTGTTGCTATAACCGGGTGTGCCGACTTGAATAGGAACTGTCACTGACGCCCCGTAATAGGGATCAATAAACGGGCGTATACTGTAAGTCAGGTTCCCGACCGGCGCATTGACATGAGTGTAAGATTGCGCTCCGGGGCCAACGGAACCGAGCAGCGTACCGGTGCCGGCTGAACCAAGCCAGATCTCCACGCTTTGAATTGTCACCGGATTCCCCTGCGTATCCAAGGTCGGATCTGTCCACGTGAGGATTACATCCGGATCAGAAAAAGCAGCAGCCAAATTCGTGCACGGCTGCGGAATTCCCGTAGCACGGGCAAATTCAATAGCCAGGCCGTCAAACGGTTGAAAACCCGTGGTGTTGCACACATAATTTAGAGCTGCAGATCCTGCGGTTCCATTGGATTGGATACCGATGGTATGCGTGTTCGTACATGCGGTGGCCGGGCGGGTAACCGTATTATACTGAAGTTTGATGTTGCCGTTCTGATAAAGAATCGCTTCAAACTTCAGATAGATATTCGGGCAGCTTGTCGAGTACCAGCCGATGCCGTCGTATTGTATTACGAAATAGTCGCCGAAATTACGGTATCCGAGAATAACGGTATCGGTTCTTCCGCCGCGAACTTGATGCAAATCATCCCACAATACCGCGATCATCGGACCCGCTACAACTGAAGCGGGAAGACAAGCATTGCTTAGTGATGTGGCGGTTGTCGTAAACTCCAGAAAACCGTTCGTGGCAACGCGTACGCAATCATATGTTGCACCGTAAAATGGAAAAGGAAAACCAATAGGCAGCTTCTGCCGCGAATAACCGTCATCAACGCTTGTGAAACCCGTTAAACCGCAGATCCATGTGGCTTCCGGATCGTCTCGTAATTCGACCCACTCGTAAGGGACATTATCCGGCGGAACGTTGTCGCGGAAAACGTACTGAAATGCATCCGGCCCGCCCTGATTGTCCAATGACCCGCCGTGATCTCCATCATTTTCCAAACGGCCGTCCAGTTCTGCATACAGTTCCTTCTCAACATCGGTCAAATCAAGACCCAGTTCCAGTTTGTTCCGGAATGTTAGAAATTGTTCTTTTTCGGCCGGCGAAAACACGGAGGATAACAGCGGATCCGATGGAGATGCAAATGCGCCAACCGAATAGAGCATTAGCACAGTAATTCCGACTGCAAAAAGGCAATTGACAAACCGTCTCATTCTGGACTCCCGCGATTTTATGGCTGCGCTCGATTATAGGACGCCTATAAATCATACATTTTCTGCGATAAAATCAAGGCAAACTTACAAAAATATAAAATTGTGCTATCCAGAAACTTGCAAGTTAAAGAGAATGATATAGATGGTGCCAACGGATGCTTAAACTGAAAAGGTACGACTTATTATTATTTCCATTTTCATATTTCTTTTAACTAAAGCCTATATATCTAATTGATTACATTTCCCGATCCCACCCCATACGGATATCGCCGTCCGATACAATCTGGAGCTTGAACTCCGAAGCAAAGAACCGTCTTTGACAAACGATCCTATTCCCTTGTTCCACTACTACCTTATTTGATTTTTTACGGAAACGCTGCCTCCGACTGAAGGCAGTGTGTCTAAAACCGGTTATGCTCATATTCCGGACACCCACAAGCCGGACACGATGGATCGGCCGTTTAAAAAAAATGCCGACGTATTACGCCGGCGCAATCCATTAGCTTGCCGACACATTGTTGACTTGGCGACTTTAAAAAGCTTAAGGCTACCCCGTGGGATAGCCTTAAGAACTTGTATGACTTGCGGAGAGACGGGGATTCGAACCCCGGATACTGTTTCCAGTATGCACGCCTTCCAAGAGACGGAAACCGTTGAAATTTCGCAGGCCGCGAGACAGCATTTTTGAAAATATCGGCGCGTTTGTCGTCGCGGGGCGTGCGAACTACAAACGACAGAACTATGAGCAGCAAATAAATTCAGCGGCGTCTGTTCTGGTCATCAGAAATTTGAGGACCGAAGATAGCGAGGATAGGTGCGTCAAACCAAGTGTAACTCGAAACCCCAAATCTGGTAGTTGGAACGGTTGATGTTCGGAATAAATGATGTTTACCGCTGTGCCGAGCACAAAGCAGGCTCGTCGTTACTATAATGCACCTTCTGGCAGCAGATGTTAAATCTGGCTGACGACAGCTCATTTCGTTAGCAGACATTAATGACCTGTTGAACTCCCCAGAATGATAGATACCTTCGCGGCTTGAATATCAGGCAATTATGATCCAAAGAACCTCCCTCCATGTTCTCGCCTCGTCCCCAGTCGTAGTCTGAGGAGCTACAAGGCCGAGACTCGTTGTTTGTGCTGGTTTCTTACTTAGCATCGTCGATACAAGTGTCGGCCAGGTGAGTCCAACATAAAAAGAGCCATATGTACTCCTTGCACCAAGCACGTTTGCAAGTACACCGGCCGTGCCTATAAATGCAATTGTGATACTCGAATAGAATACCCAGTTCGAGATTCTAATTCCTTTCGTTCTTGCCTTGTAAAGTCGAATCACTTCTGGTGCGATTGCACCGAGGGCTCCGAATAGAAAAATAATCCAGTCCCACATTTGTCAACCTCCTTAGAATATTTGGAGATCTTTCGAGATATGTGACTTAAAGTGAAGGAGATTCCATTCTATAGTGAACCCATATCCCGGTCGTAGTGTTCGCCTTATCTTAATATTGTTGCATATCTTACCGCGCCAAACGTCATGCAAAAGGTGCCGATATCCAATTCTAACGCTTCTAGCGGCTTCTTGGCATGATACATTTTCGGATATCATGCGGTGCAAGCCTATTTGAGCAGATCTGAGAAGAGCAACTTGGAAGTCCCTATGTTTGACGTCATTGATGCCAAGCATGAAAACATCATCATACCCGAAAAAGCCTCTGTCTTTGTATACCTCAATGAACTTTCTCCCAAGACTCTTTGCAGCATGGCATGCTATCGTATAGAGTACTGACTTGTTCGAAAGTACTTCCATGTCTATGACGCCGACTACTGACTCTGTTTTGAACATCAGACTACATCCACAGAGGCACCCATGGCCATAAAAAGCGAGAATGCCCGCCTCCTCCTTCAGATCACGCAACAGATCCAAGTGGTTATCGAGTGCTTGGCCATTAAGGTTAACAACGTGTGTTTCTACGCCCCGCGCATCTAGTGCCATCTGAATCTCGCTGACTACTTCTTCAAAGAGGGGATAGTTTACTATTTGACTGTCAAAAATAATAACTGCGTGCATTGTATCATATTCCTTTAGACTGATTCGTTTTGTTCATCTTCAGGATGTGACAATTCCAAAAACATTGCATAAAAGGTCAAACGGAACTGCTTGCCAATCTCAGATCCACTTTCAATCTCTCTGATCAAATCATCCGCTGTGTACTTGTTCTCACCTAACTCAATTATGGGATTATCTCCGTCATCTTTTACGCGTTTACTCCACTCCCTGAGTGCTCGGAGTAATGCATCGGTCTCAGCTCTCTCTCCTAATTTGCTATTAATAGTCTCCAACAGAACATGCATTTCCTCCGGCTTCTCTATAAAACCATCAGCACCCAAGTTGCACGCGCGTTTTGCATACTGATAATGTCCGAACGCTGTCATCACAATGACAACAGCGCGCTCGTCTCCTCTCGCAGTTTCGCTTTTTCGAAATTGTTCAAGAAGATCAAGACCCTCTGAATCGCTCGGCAGTCGTATGTCAAGCAATACGACATCATAGGTCTTTTGCTCAAACGCTCTCACTGCCTCTTCCTTAGTACTGCAACCTATAACATCAAACTTCTCTTCAACAAAATAGTTCGTAATGGCTTTAAGAAGACCTAGCTCATCCTCAATGACAAGGAGACTTCTCATTTCAAACCTCCGTATGAATCGGAATAACCAATTCAAACTCTGCTCCGTGTGGTACAACTGACAATGCCCGCACAGTACCTCCGATTGAAGCAACTGTGCGACGAACGAAAGCTAAGCCCATGCCTGAGTGTCCCGAGGCCAATGGGTGCAATGTGAAATTCTCAGCAAAAATCAGATCAAGATCGGGAATACTAGACGAAAATCCCACGCCATCGTCTACGAAATGTATTTCAGCATTTGTTTCTTTCATAAATACTTTTACTGTTATTTTACCATTCTTGTTCAAGTGATCCAAAGAATTTATAAAGAGATGATAGAACATATGAACGATTGCATTCTCTGAACCTCTAACTAATCCTCTAAAACCCTCCTCAACTTCTATCTGTACGTTGATCTCCTTCGCTTTGAGCTGCTCGTTAACAATTTCAATAGCTTGTTCCACGCACTGCAGAAGATTAACATTCGATTGTCCATCTGATATATCGTGAAGACTCCGAGTTGCCTCCACCGCAAGATCCTTTATTTGTTGTGTGTGCTTAAAGATGTCAGACAAAGCATCACGATACTTAGATTCGTCTTTCAGATATATTTCTTTATGGTCCTGCAGCGCACATGCATTAGTCATGATGACCGCAAGAGGAGTTCTTATCATGTGCATCATAAAGAGACCATATTCCGCAAGAACCGCCTGCCGTCTAGTGCTGGCAATCTTCTGTTCCTCTTCAATTGATCGTATACTTCCGAATAGCGCCGTACGCCCGTGATAGGAGTTGATTGACCGCGATACTGATTCCCCTTGAAAGGTCGACCCATCCTTCTTTTTGTAATACAGGATTGACTTCTCTTCTTGCTTATCATACTTTTGTCCTCTTACCTTCTTCTTCATTGTATCCAGCCAATGTTCGAAGTTCATTGTCTTTTCTGCCGAAACCAGCGATGTTGCCTCGATTTTCTGAAGTTCTTCCTCTGTAAAACCGAACAACTCTCTAAATGCATTGTTAGTAAAAGTAAATGTGAAGCGATCATGATCACTCTCCTGTATTATGTAAATTGGCGCCACGCACATGTTCCATAGATCTTCTGTTTTCGACATATCCCAGATCACACCCTCATAAGCGTATGGTTTTTGGTTGGGATGCTTCAGGCTATGTGAATACAGGTTAACCTTCTTGTCTATCCTCTGCGCATTTAGGTGTTGCGTAACAATCTCCAGCATCTCTCCTTTGCCAAGATCATCAAGCTGGAAATCGTCGTAGAATCGAAGAAACTTCTGAATCTTGTGTTTAACAACATCATTCGGCGTGCTGTACCCCAGAATTCTAGCAAAGTTTGAGTTGCAAAACGTGATTACACCGAAGAGGTCTGTCCGAAAAAAACCCAGGTCAAACTGATCATACATAGGTGAAGTCGAAGTCATGGTGCCACGGATGCGCAATCCAAAAGACTCTCGGGTATATGTAGCATCAATGCGGGCGAAAAAAGGACGATCACTCTTAGCTTCGGATAATTCGAAATACCTCATACCTGCAATGAAATTCTCAACTCGTTGTGATGGCGATCGGCTCAAGATTTGTAAAAAAAGTTCATATTGTTGCTCGCTTGCCCAAAGGCTACTGAATAACAGCTTTCCCGTGACGTCGGTGCCTTTCAAATGAAATTGGCTAAGGAAGGACTTATTGCAATGCAAAATCTTCCCGTGGAGATCGGTTTCAAACACGGCAACTGGAATTTCGTCCATCAACAGTTCGTTCGTTTTCTTGGCGCTGTATACAATATGATAACTCAGCGGAAGCAACCAAAGAACAGCAAAGAGAATAGCAGCCGTCAAAGAAATCACTTCTTCAAGACAATTGTGTCGGTATCCATAGAGTTTTGACCATAGAACGATGATTAGAACCACGATGTTAACAAGAAGGAAAAAAGATCCACTAAAATGTTTCCAGTTCCTGTTCAACCAGTTACTATTAATCATGTCTCGGATTCTGGTCCCCACACCGAATATCCTGTTCCTCTCGCTTGCTGGTTGAAAACGGAGGAGGAGCGCTAGAAAGAACACAAAAACCTGTCGTAACACAGTCCCAGATGGACATGCATCGAACCTTCCGCAGTTGAAGTCGTATGCGTGTTCAAAATGCCGCGACAACCATAAATCGTTTCTTTTATCCAACCACAGTTTCATTCGTGTCAAAATAGCGATCTTCTTTTCCAAAGATATGGAAATGTGGTACAGACCGACACCTCCTAGTATGTTTTCTTCATCTGCTGACAGTTCATGGACATTAGCTGTCTTCGTTGCATACGCGATTCCGAACGGACACGTGAATAGCGCTGACGATACTGTAATTGGTGATTCGCGTCGATCGCGCTCCAACATTTCGCGCATGACTAGATGTTGGTACTGTTCGTAGGGACGAAGTTTATGAAATACCGGTTTCAGAATGAGCTTCTCAACAAGGAACAACAAGAATATCGAAACTAAGAGAACCACGATTATAATTGCCAGTTTCTTTACAATCACTTTAATATCGGTAACGCGCGTCAAGCCTGGATTGGCTATTGTTACCAATTTGGAAACAGACCACCCGGCAGTAAGCATCCATAAAAAAACTGGATCGAGGAGTCTGTATGCAAAATCCAGCCGGTCTGTGTGCGCAACCTCCAACAACACGAGCCAGCTCTTGAACTGAGGGAATAGGATTAGAACCGCTATAAGTACGATCGAGAATCCAGCCACAGAGAAGACGAACTTGGTGTCAAATTGCGTTCTCTCCATGATCGCCACGAAGTAATGTCGAAACCTACTATGTGTTTTAGGAGTACTCATTTCTCAACCAGTGCGATTGAATAATCGGTTGTCCGGCTGTTGCGATGCCGTCGAATATCGGTGAGAGGCCTATCAGACAAAAGTCTATACAGTTAAATCAGTATTCATGGTATTTCGACTATACATAACGTTCAACACGCTATTTAAATTATTTATTATCATAATGATAACGTTCGAATTATAATACAGCGATGTAACACATCGGCGTACTCGCTGTTATTTATTAAGAATGTACAAATAATAGAATATTTTGTCAAGTTAACGTGCAGAACCGTCCGCTATGTCAATGTGCATTGCTATAACACGAAACAGATTGGCACAGAGTTTCACGCATCCCTTTTGCTGCGCTTTTGAATGCTCGCAGTTGTTTAACAAAGCCGAAGCGATGTGGGCTCCTTTCTGTGCATCGTTAGAACAAATAGTACACAATGCGTTACAGATTTAGTGTGTTGTTTGAGGTCGCAAGTTACGGATCTTACGCTGCCATTTGCTTGGATGATGGTAATGAAGTTGTCCGCGAATGCCTACCCCTGAATCACTCTGCTTCGCGACCACCGATGCCCTATTAGCCGTCGCTATGATGGTGATGGCACCGAAGGTGCGTTAGTCTCGTGCGCTGTGCGCCGCTTCGCAGCATCTGATGCCTTACGGCCGTCGCTATAATGGTGATGGCACCGAAGGTGCGAATGCCCAAAGGTTCGGTACTTGTACGCACAACCCTTCTGTGCTAATCCTGAGTTCGAGACGGCGCTTCAAATTCGCTTTCGTTGAATCCAAGCTTTTTGGCTACCTTCTCGACGATCTTCGCGGCCCGGTCACGCATGAAACTTCTGTACATGTTGTAGTTCAGTTGCGATCGATCTATGCACGCTCTGGCAAGCTCGCCGTCGTTCACGTCCTCGAAGTATTCCTTGGGGTGCTGATTGCTCTTGTTCTGGTTCTTCCCCTTCGCAAGAATCCAGTAATTAGCAAAGTGATTGATCTCTTCCTCAGAGAATCGATCCATTTCTCTCAGCTTCGAGCGAGGAAAGATATGATCGATCTCGGGGGCGTTGGCCCAAAAATGTGTCTTGGCGCCCGACAATTGCTGGACCAGCGATAGCGCGAGCGCTGGGTTGCGGTTAAGTAGATCATCATTAATTCCCGTTACTCGTTCCCAGTATCTTGAGTATTCTATCGCTTTCTCCAAGGGAAAGATGGGATCAGCCCGACTCGCTAGCGGCTTCAGAGCTTCATTTATGAATTTGTTAAGCCTACTGTCAGCGTAACGTGAGAACGGCGCACAGAAGCCAAATAGATAGAGCGCTTTCCTGAATGGTACAGTTCCATTGTTCGGCACAGTATGTCCGGTCGTGTTCGCCAGGTAGTAGACGAAGGGGACCAGAGTGTGATACCCCTTAAGGAGGCGACTGCTCACACACCAGCATTGTGTTTGAACAAAGTCGACAGATGACTGAATCGCTCTGCACACCCGATCGTAGTTCTTCTTGATCGCATCGATATTGTCTTTATGCCTTAGCTTGTCCACGTCAAATTTTGTACCCAGGCCCGCCACGGCAAACAAGCATCTCATCACAAAGTCGGTATCAAGCTGAAATGAATTCCCTTCGTTGATTTTCTTGACGAACTCTGGAAGTGCAACGGCTGACTCGCGCCATGAAAGCTTCAGCATGCTGAAAATCAGATCCGAGCGATTGAGCGGTGTTCCCTGTCGGTTGATACGAACGAACACCTCCAATACATCGGATTCACTCTTTCGCTCAGGTTTATCACTAGGGAGATTCTCATCTATGACAGACGCTTTTAGTATGTTCTCGTCTTTGCTAAGAGCATCGTCCATCATCTGAATGTTCGCTCGCAGTCGAAAGACGTCATCATCGCCAAGCGCTAGGTCGCTCTTCATCTTGCTGATCAGTCGCTCCTTGCTAATGGCGCCCAGTGTATAAATGTCCATAACTTTCAGAAACAATACCTTCCTATCATTCGCCTCCTCATCATCAGAGTCCGCATGAACATCGACTTGGGTCTGCACCCTTGCTTTCTCTCGCGATTCTGCATTCTTTTGCTGTGCCTCTGCGTCTGCCAGGAAACGGAAAGAGTACTTCACCTCACGAAAGTCCTTGCCAGGCTTGCCGCTCAAGACATCGAAGTAAAGGTGTCTCCCATTATGTGTACCGAACAGCCCGATGTACAAGGATTGGAGGCGTTGCTGGCCGTCAAGGACAATTCGCAGCCGCTTGTTCTCGGTATTGCTGTGGAAAACATACGAGGTGTCATCTCTGTAATCCTGATCGAACGTGCGGTACTGTATGTCGTCATATGTCTCCCATTCGAGAATGATTCCGATCGGATATGAACGCATCACGGAATCAAGAAGCATTTGGACTTTGTCTTCAGTCCATACAAAGTCGCGCTGAATAGCCGGGAGGACTACTTCGTTGTTCTTGATTTGGTTCAGAATCGAAAAGATGCTCATGATCGCTCCGCAGATGAAGTTTCATGTTGAGAGGTTTGGCGTCGTAGCGTGACTGCCGTTAGTAATGCTCCGAAATTGCTTTATGGCATGTTTCAGCCCAGCACTGAAGACGGTCTCGCGGATGTTGTCATCCTCTTGCACGAGTAGCGCGCAGCACGAACCTTTTTCTCATCACGCGGGAGTCGTTGTCATCTTTGCTATGATAGTTATGGGCGGTGCAGCGTGTGCCCTCTGCTATCGTCGTCGCTATGGTGCTGATGAAGGTACGAGTGGGCAGCAGTGATCGGAAATACGGGTTGACATGGAGTCCACGGCATCATACCCTGTTGTCTTTTCGTGTCCGCCGATTCGCTGACTTACCTGATACTCTTGTGGGCACAGATAGTTGTTGCTCACCATCCCGTGTTCGCAGAAGTGCCCAACGTTCGCCTTGAATGGTGCCATCCTTCAAAGAATAGATTCCACTCATCTCTATTCTGCCTGGCCACTTCTCGTGTTGTCCAGTAACAATCTCCTTTCCACCAAACATTACCCAGACGAGCGCATACCCAGTCCGATCGAGGAAATCAATCAGAATGTCTTTTCTTGCCAGTAAGCAGCTTCTCCCAAATCCAATTCCAGACGGATCCTTGAAGACAATATCGCCGGAACCACTGACAAACCTGCCGTCCTCCCCGTTCCACAAGAGGCTCATGTTATCGATAAGCCATTTACATGGAATGTAAATGTGAAATCCTGCTTCAGTAGAGCAGTCGTAGCCACCACTTTCATTGCTATAGGTTTCTGTAGTCTGAAGAATCGGGCATAGCCGATTAGAGTCCGGCAAATCCTCCCACCCTTGGTGTTCATAATATTCAGTCTGGTAGAAGTCAGCGCATGAAGACCAGAAGAACTCACCCAAATAGACGTTGTGATACTCGGACGGACTGTCCAATACTGGTCCCCAAAACGTAGATTTTGTCTTCGCCCATTTGACAAATTTGTCAACATCATTTTTGTGAACGATCCTACTCAAAATATGATACCACAGGCTCCGTTGTTCTCTTCCACGCATCCTCGCCTCTTCAAGCTCAGCGTCTTGCCAGCCTGGTGATCCGTACAGGCACAACCACTGATTGCTATCGTGTGGGTCGCTAACTTCGATAAAGGACTCTACGCGTGGGCTATTATCACCAAGGTGGATCCAAGTTGCATCGTCAAGTTCTGGCCGCCAGTCAGAAAAGCTGTCGGGCATCCACCAAAGAGTGACGTCATCGTCTTCGTTAAGAGGTTTTCCCCTCTTAAGCACATGAGATGGATCAATGTCGCGACCGTAGGTCAGTTGCCAGGGACCCTGGTACTCCTTTTGGGAACTTCCAAAGTGATCACCAATGTACTCGAAGTTGTCCGAAATGCGCGCAAGGATTTCTCTCAATGCAATCCATTGATATTTCTTGCCGATGCGTTCAACTTTATTTGCTTCGCGTCTCATAGACATTTGGTCGACCTGATCATCGAACCACCCGAACCGATCAGATGTCCACCCGAGATCAAGAACTCGTTTTATAACGAAACGCTGAATCTGTGAGAGGTCAAAGTAATTTGGCTCTTCATGTACAAGTTTAGATCCCAATGACATCCCTGATCCAATTATCCACTGATCGAACTTTTTGGAGATTTTTTGCGTATGCCTCAAAATCTTAACAGGGGTTCCGAGACGGCTCGCCGACCAATTGGACATGTGGCCATTTGTACCGATCACGTACCTTGCGAAATCCCCAAAATCCATTACTGATCCATAGATTCCAAAAAAGCCCGGTGTCATTTTGCCGTTCTTTTCATGATCCTTCTTGATCGCTTCAATATTCTGTTCGCTGGGAATGGAAGGCCATTCGCTTTGATAAGGTGGATAGATAAGCAGCGGACAGATATCCAGATCCGGATTCACTTCGAAAGCTCTTTCCACAATTCCGCGAGCATAGTCACGCAGGAGAATGCATGGTGGTGGTGTTCCTTTCTCGAAAATCTGCTTGTACACATACACTGCGATGTTCTGCACCTCCACATTTTGCGGCCTACGCATGCAGCATCCGTAAGCAACAGCGTACAGCCGTTCAGAAACATATGGATCGTTAACATTCTCAAACCGCTCTAAAAGGGGTTGAACGAGATCGAGCCGCGGCGTAAGCAGGCAGACCAGTGCTTTTGTTGCCTTATCGCGCAGGAATCTGTTCGATGATGTCAAAAACCAAGACAGAGTGGTTGCACCGAGAAATATAGACTCTTTGGACAGATGACTTTGATCCCGATCTGACCAAGCCCAACGAAGGAGTCGGTCAACTGGCGACTGAGTATCGTATAAGTGATGAATCGGAATTGTCCATGATCCATCTCGTTCTGCCATTTGCCTACTCACAAGACGATCATGCAGGAACTCCGCATTCAGGGGATGTTTTGGAACCACCGACAGCGTCAGGAGCGCCTTGCGCATATCTACTGAATCCTGCCTTGTGCCAAACTTACTAATGATCCGCAGAGTCTCGTTAGTAACACTGCCTGGTGCGCGCGTCACAAGGCTATGAACAAGTGACGAGACAACCTTCCACTGCCTTGCACTAAGTGGAGCCAATGCGATGAGATCTCGTCCCGTCCTTTCAGGAACCTGTGCTGAGAGGGCGTCAAGAAGTCCAGAGTTTCTATAGCACCAATTAGGATCAGTTACCATCGAACCAAGCGTCATATCCTTAGCAAAGGACGATTTAGGATTATTTGCGTCCAAATGTTGATCGAGTAGACGGCTCGCTATAAGGTGATCTGCGAGCCGTTCGTATGTGAAGCGCACGATATCAACGTGCTTGCCATCATTGTCTATTTTGTCCTCACTCAGCAGACCTTCAGCAATCAACTGGGTAAAAAGTGATTTGCTGTGCCCTAAACTCTGCAGTAAGCTAGCAAGGGCGGATTTTGCATCATCTCTTACCACCCACCGTCGCCCGTGCTCAATCATGATTGAAACCAATGCGTCAACCGCGCGGCGTACAATATTCTCTTTTTCGTCAAAATCGAGCCTGTCCGGACGTGCAAGGACGTCGTTCAGTTTATCAACGAAGAAGAACAGCAATTTCGTAAAGCCCTCAACACCCGACGGCATCGTTTCGAGCCCGGCCTTGTTAAGAGTCTCGCAAAAGAGCTTGAGGTAAAGTGGATTCGAGAATTCCGGGTTTAGGACGGGCACACTCGATGGCATAATCTTGTAATGGGCATAGAATACATCTGTCGCATCGAACTCAATGCCGGAGAATCCATAATGTGTAACGCACAGCAGCCCGTTCTTACGCAGATGCTCCGGAACGACTTCGTCGGCGTAGCCTGACCGAATACTCGTAGCTACCGTAACATGAGGATAATGTGCGATCTGTGCCAGAAAACTGCCCATGTATTTATGCCACATCATTCTGTTTTCGGGTCCCGGCTCGTTCAGAGCATCGACGAGAATCATGGCACGCGTTCCATTAGCGATCGCATATGTCTCGAGTGCCCCTAAGAACTCATCCGTGGATCCTGAGTAGTCAAGTAACTGGAGAGCGGTTGTCCAAGGATTCGTTTGATATGCGAATTGTTGTCCGAGAAGGAGGATCGTGGGTATGCCCTCTCTCATCCGCCGATCCGCGACATCACAAAGTAAATGCGTCTTGCCTGTACCAGCCTCTCCGAGAAGGCATAGAACTCTCTGGTTTACCGCGCGACTACTATCGCTGGATGCAAGCTCGTAGATGTCATCAGCTGCATTCGCCAAAGATGACAGGAGTTGGCGTCCGTATCCATAATCAAGCTTCTTGGTACTGTCTTCAGTATCTTTCTGACTCCCCATATCTAAGTCCGTAATTGTACGGTGCAGTTGCCATCCAGTGTCACTAACGGTTTCGGCCTTGCTGGCAATATCTTCCCAAGGTGATTGGACAAGGTCCGGCTTTATTACAGCCTCAAGTAATTTTGTCAGAGTCTGGCATGCGGACACAAGATCGGCAAACTCTTTCGTTCCGGCTAAGGGGTTCGTATGATAACCATTAGTCACATCGTACGATGCTTTCCGGAACTTCTTGAAACTACGTTCAAGCGATTTCAAGTAAACAGGTGTCTTCCCGAGGGCATCGAAAACTTCAGTGATTGAAACATTGACGTTTAGCTCTGGTGTATATCGCGGTCCAACATCTACCTTGACTGCATTCAAGCGCCGGCGAAACCATTCGTCCGAGAAAAGCTCTTTGTCGAACCAGAGGCGCGCTTTTCCGACATGAACTGGTAGTGCAAGACGAGAAAGAATCTCACTCTGCCCCCAGTAATGGAATTTCACCACCATTTTTTTGTCGCACGCCCAGCCTTCCCACTTTTGGACGTGATCGTTCCATCGCTCCATAAACGATCTGGCGCGCGAAGTGCGTGCGTCCGGCCGATCTACAGGCAGACAGATGCAGTAATCTGTCAAATTAGGGTGCTTATCAAGTGCTGTCTTCACTGATTCATCGATTTGACTCCACCTACCGTTGTCAGGGGGAGTTTCGAAGAATTTGGCTTGCCAGGCTTTTTCCGCACCATCCTGTAAAAGTGCGTATCCCTCAACTCCACCATCGGGAGCCCCAACGCGCACAAAGTTCGTTCCTGCAGGGAATGGTTCCAGAGATGCAAGCTGACAGCAAAGCTCCTCGAAAGCGGTTTGCTGTGAGCCACGTAGTGGGCGGAGGTGGGACCAGTTTAGCGCATTTTGTAAAGACATTTCTTCTATGTCAGTCCTGTGAAACGGTATTATTTCTTTGTCTTGGATCGTCGGTCATGAGCAAACACTTTGTCGAAGCGCATAAGCAAGTTTGGTTTCATACCGATCTCCGCTGAGCTTATCTATTGTACGATGTGTTACGCATTCGCACCGCCTACATTAGCTTCAGTACCTCGCTGTGTGCGAGTCGGACCATGTGCGTACGTATTAATCAGTTTGCACATGCCTTTCCAGTCGTGTGCCTCACGCCTTGAAAACTCTTCTTGAAAGCGTCCAATATCGTCATCGTGCTCTACCATCCAGTAATACATTAAGTGCCCTTGGTAACGCATCTTTCTCTCCCGCAATTCGGTAAGACCCTGATTTAGGCGTGGAGCCAAAGGGGCCAATTCGTCCAGCACGATTCGACAATGTCCCGGCTTCAGTCTTGGTTCATTGACTTCGTTGTCGAGGTAGGCACTGACAAAAGCATTGCCGTATACCATATTTTTCTGCATTACCTGAAACCCTTGCCGTTCTTCGTAACGAAAATGACCAAATGCAATAGAAGTACTAACCATGATGTCATGGCGGATCATTTTTCGGCTCAATGTGGCGACTATGTCCAACAATGGCTGTACCTCTTGGAGTGCGTTTTCGGCATGAGTGTTATTCAGCCGTAAGAACAAGATGCCACAGTCGGAGAAAAACAGACCATTCATCGCTGGCCCTCCCGCAAGCTCTCGCCGATACCGATCCGCATGGTCTCTTAGTACATCATAGCCATATTGGTAAAAGTGATCTAGTGCATCCAAAGCTTTCTTCTTATCTTTCATCATCGCCTTGAAACCCGAGATGTCCAAGTAAGCAACCCATGTGTTGCCGTCGTAGGTTTCGATTTGCATGTGAAGCTCCGATAGGCTGTCTTATCTCACGCGCGGTGTGCCGCCGCTGGATCGGCGGGAGGGGGATTGACGATGGTTTGGTAGGAGTAGCCGGTGCGGATGTTCGCTTCTTCGGCAAGTCCTGAATTCGTGCGAAGCGGGTTCAATTAATACGCTCCACCGGCAGTAACTGCCCCTCTTCAATTAGTCTTCGGAAATGCATGTTGATTGACTTAGGCAAATCTCCACCCTTAATCATCACTCCAAACTCCATATTCAGAGACATAGCGTATTCAGTCAAGTTGGCACTGGAAACAAGCGCAATGATATCATCAGCAACAGCGCACTTGGCGTGAAGAGAGCCGTGCCTGCCCACGCTGTCACGAGGTCGCCTGTCCAGTGGCCAAAAGAAGATTCTCGCTTTTTCAAGAAGCTCGCTACCAACTGCATCGGTCGCCTGGAAGTCCAGTTTACCTTCGCTTTCTTTGACCGATTCCAATATCATAGTAACATCAACGCTGCGCTCTGTTGCCCGTAACAACGCCGACACGATTTGCGGAATCTTGTAGGCCGCAAAGGTCACAACAAGCACAGATGATTGGGCTCCCTCGATTAGGTCTAACAGTACCTGGTCCGTGCGGCGTAATCCATAATCAAGTCCCGGAGGACCCGTCCACACAAGCTCCATTACTTCGTCGGTAGTTAGCTTATGCCCTGTACTGAGAGCACCTCTGAGTGCCCAAGCCAATGACCTCGCTGAACAATTTTCTCTCAGGATGAATGCTGACTTAAGCAAATCGGCGACAGCCTGCCGCGCAGTTGTGGGGATAATTGTGCTTGCAAGAAGTGCGTACTCATTCTCAAGATGATCATCGTCCACTCCTTCAAGCTTATCGCACAGCGCGACGACCATCGAAACAGGGAGCTGTTTGATAACAAGCCTCATGAGTCTGAAGAGGTCTTCAAGTTGTGTAGACATGCTTGGCTCAGTTGGATACGAAGAAAGCTACATCTTCAACGGCAAATGTCTTGACGAGGGTTGACCGATCAAGATATTTGTTTCCGTGCTCGCATGAGGTTTCCGGGGAAAACAAACATCCGTGACACGCCGCGCCGTGAAGAGTCGCATGTTCGTCATATGGCTTGTGCTCCGAGCATAAGGGATCAGAGGCACACAAACGTGCCCGTTCTAAAGCTTGGAGCACGTGATAGCTCAATTTCTCTGGATCGCCTAAACTAACCAATCCACCCAATGTGCCTTCACTATCCGGAGCCGCAGTGTACAGAAGAAGCCCAGCCATCGGGCCTCCTGGCAAGTCGACTTCTCGGGAGTAAATGCGCTCTCGTACGCTTGCCGCTGCGTACCCGCTGTCCGTTGCTAGCTGACGGAGCACAGCATGTGCGAACGAGTGCAGTAACACGTAACGCAAACCTCGGAATCCCTGCTCGACCGGTGTCAGCTTATGCGCAAATCGCCAAGCCTTATGTGCTTCAAAGAATTCATGCTCCCTCTTAGCCACAGGTGTTCGTTTGCGCCAACTCTGAATAGCACTTTCCTCAAACTGTATGAAAAGTCCTTCCCCAAATACTTCTGTTGTTGGAATCCATACGGGAGGTTTGCGTGATAGTGGTGAATAGTCAGCGTTGCTGATTTCCATAAACTCGTCAAACTCGCCGGGCGACTCGACTCGTGTGAAGCCGATTAGGCTGCGAACTTCCCGCAGTCGTTCTACAAGTACAACTCTTGCAATGATCTCACGGAAATGCTTCGGAACGTCCACTGTTCTTAGCGAGAAATCTGAAGTATTGCTGATGACTTTCAATCCTGAAAGCACGGACCATTCCGGAAGCTTGAGATCCTTTCCATCCTCGCTAGTACCAACTGGCTTTTCCGATCTTCGTGCTTCGATTCGGACGAAGATTTCTTCGTCCTTGTAACCTGCAAAATCGGGCAAGTTACCTACTTTTCGAAATGCTCGAAGCACATCAATTGTCACTGCTTCCGCAAGGACTGACCAGTTCTTATCCACTAGCTGTGAAAGACGGTCCGTCGATTGAGGTATAGAAAGTGCGGATAGGGTAACAGGAAACCAACTGTTTGAGGCACCAAGAAGTATCGTCTTGACCGATTCCTCGCACTCCTTATCATCAGTGCGTTTGATGTGGGGATGCCATCCTCTACATTTGGGAAGATGCTTCGGCGCATCGGCACCAAATGCATCACCCATTCGGCGTTCTTCTTTGCAAGTCTCGCACCGCACGATAATGTCGGATGCTTCACCCGAAACACCAAACTCGAACATCTTCAGAATGATCGGCCGACAGTTGCACGGTCCCTTATGGACATATTCTACCCACGGAAAGTCATCTAAGTGGCCATTACTGCACGCCAATAAAAAGCGTACAGGGATCACCGGAGGTGGTCGGTCTGCTTTCTCGCAATGCGTATGTACAACCCGAGTTCTGTCGGGATAGAACGGCTGCTTCTGAATTTCAAACAGCCCCGAACTGATCGGTGCCAGAAGACTGCATTGTGGACAACGAGCCCAGCGTGGAAACGGGACTACAGGGACACCTGCCGTCACGGTGTTGTATTGATTGAATCCCTTTTCATCGTCCTTTGAATCATAAGGTGGATGTCTAAGTGCTTCTATCTGAGATCCAAGTTGTTGCCGCACAGCCTGAAGAAGACGCTCTTCAGAGATTACTCTGGCGTACGAAATGTCCCAATCATCAAGTCCCATTACCAACACGGAAAAGTTCGGCAAATCAAGAAGGGAGCCAACTCCATATGTGTACAGAAGCTGACTGGGACGAATATCACCAAGTTTCGTCTTCATGAATTCGCTCCCTGATTTGCTTGCGTGCCATTGCCAGATAGAGCAGTATCCAGGCCGTCCTCGTTTCCCAAAACAAGGTTAATGGAATGTTCAACATCACGCAGGGAGTTCAAGCATGTAAAGGTTCTCCAAGGACCGTCGCCGGCTTGGGAAAGCAGACCTTTACTGGGTTGAGATGACGCCGCTCGATAGGCCAAGAAGTAATGCCGTGCGTCTTGAATTTCTCGTAACCAGACATCTCTTCGTTCTGCGAGCATTGCCTTGACTTCTGCTGCCCGATCATTAGCGCCTTCAACATTCAATACCCGATCAGTGATAGCGGCGATAGCGGCATCCATCAATTCATCGTCTCTCTTCAGTTCACGAGCAGTAATATTGTGATTGAGCCGCTCAGAGGCTAAACGAATAAGAGAGACCATCAGCGCTGAAAGCCCTCGATCCAGAGCTCTGGGCGCAAATGGAGTGACTGACAGCACCTCAACATGTTGATAGAATGTCGAATGGTAATGCTCAAACTGCTCGAAATGCGATAAGTCGCGTGGTCGTGCCCAGTTATAGATTGTACATACGAGTCCAGGAAATTTTCTTCCAACGCGGCTTGTCGACTGAATATACTCAGCCGTCGTTTTAGGTTGTCCAAAGACCGCCATCAAGCCAAGCCGGTCCACGTCAACTCCGACCGAAATCATGTTGGTTGCGATCAGTACATCGAGTGGTAACGGGCGCGCAGATCTTTGCCCAAGTGCAGCCTTTCGCTCGGCCTCTGCTGCCTTGCTGAAGACGACATCCAAACGATCTAAGATCTTAGGTATATCAGCCGCACTCTTTCGCGATGTAAGTTCTTCGAGAATTGGTCGCCGTGCACGATTAGCCAAGCCACGCGAACTTGTGTCGCGCAATCGCGTGCTTACCTCGTCCTCGACCAGTCTTCGAGCACCTCCCAGTTCTCGAATCGCATTAAAATAACCGACGAGTGTCATCCATGGATCAGCCAGCGTGTCGTACTTGTCGTAGAGAAGCTGTGCTGCAGCCAGAGATGCCACATACACGCGGATCAAGGCAGCGGGATTGCTTTTACCTTGTGCGCAGATGCCAAGGTACTTGCGTCCTGGATATTCCGCACTTGGAGTCCGCTGTATTGCAAAGAAGTTATCTGTAATGTCCGTCCCATGGGGTGGAAAGACTTCCAGCTTTCGTTGATAGAGCTTGAAGACTTGTTCTTGAGCGCGCCTGATGGTTGCCGTTGAAGCAATGACTTTAGGCCTGACTTTCTTTCCGTCAATTTCCCATGATGCCAATGCATCAATAGCCGTTTCATAAAGCCCAACGAGCGATCCGAGCGGCCCATTGATCAGATGCAACTCGTCCTGAATGATTAGATCTGGTGGCCGCAGCAGAGGATGAGCTACCGACTGAACGGCTGGAAGTCCTCGATAGGCATTGTGTGAATCAGCGTCTTCAATTTCAGGAGAACGAAATCCATGTCGTGGACAGTATTTTGTGACCTGTCCGAACAACATTTGCACCTGTCCCTTCCACGGCATCTGGGCAAACTTGTCAACGGTGGAGATGAGCAGGGCAGGCGGATGACGATAGATTTCCTCATCTACTACTAATGCTGGAATCCCTTCGTTTGGCGATTGTTTTGCCCCAAACGGACACTCACCAAGTTCGTCTCCGCAGTAGATGAACGTTCGCCACGGCGTCCCCGGTCCGACATTCACAGTAATGTGTCTGCCCGGATCAATTGTCCTCCCACACCATGGACAAGAGGTCAGTTGCGCCGGTGTCCCACTTTGGCCATAACCAGCGTCGCGCACCTGCTGAATGGCTTCTTGGGATTGTGCTGTTGTATTGGGTGTAGATTTCATGCCCACCCACAGTCCAATGCGAAAAGGCTCCTTTCCCCACTTCTTCGGATCTTCTCGGCGAATCACCTCGCAAGCGCACATTAAAGTTGCAGCGCGTTGAAATTGTTGCAGGGTTAACAGCCGCAGCGTGTATCTCATCAATACGGCGACGCCAAACTCGCCTGGCCGTCCTGCAACAACTCCCTGAAGTCGTCTCATCGCTATCGTATAAGCGGTCAGTCCCAAGTATGCTTCGGTCTTACCACCACCTGTCGGGAACCATAGTAGATCCGCTGTAGCATCCGTGGGATGTGTGCGGTCTTCATGATGCAGATCCGTAACGCTCGGCAAGTTCAACAGGATGAATGCGAGCTGAAACGGATACCAACTTCGGTTTGCCGGTATGTCAAGATCGGAAAGGTCTGGCTTTTGTCCTTTGCGTACTTCTTTGACGAAACGTGATCGCACGCGCTGTTGCCACATGGCTCGATTGGCAAACC
Source organism: Candidatus Zhuqueibacterota bacterium (assembly GCA_003818605.1). Taxonomy (GTDB): domain Bacteria; phylum Electryoneota; class RPQS01; order RPQS01; family RPQS01; genus RPQS01. The sequence goes on from RPQS01000023.1 coordinate 42,718, forward strand.
GAAAGGCATCAGCTGCTTGAGGGTTTGATTCCAAGAGCGCGATACCTGCGCGGATTCTCGCCAATGTTCCTGTACATTTCTTAAGTGCCTCATTCGCGGCCATTGCATGCTTCTGCAGGTCTTCTGCCGGATCATCAATCTTCTTGCGGTGTTGTTCAATCCACTCGGCATAAGCATCCGGCAGCGCCTTCAGGTAGCGTGGCAAATCCGCATCTGAGGCCTCCGACAGCAGTTTCATATCCAGAACCAGCGACGCCAGCGCCGGAATGTCTTTGGCCGTGGGTGGTGTGGTTTGTGGAATCTCCTGCGTGGGAATGGTGCGAGTTTCCAGTCTCACTGCCCGTTCATAGTCATCGGGTGATACGACCGCATGGACGGAGGTTCCGTGGCCGACGGCGAATTCAAGCCGCCGCCGATAGAGCATCGTCATGGCGTCTGTCTCCATCACCACCAGCGGATCAACTTGGTCGGAGGTGCGGCTATTCTTGACCCGCTTACGAAATACTGCCTGACCATCGGTTGATTCGACGATTATCTCCGGTTGAAGCAACCATGCTTCATCCTGCCTGACCTTTGGCTCCTGCTTTCCGTTCACCAGAAACAGTGTGACAATCCATTCATCCTGACTTTTTCTGATCCGCCCTTTGACCGATACATCCGGGTGTTCTTCATGCGGGTTCCACGGCACAAACTGACCCTCGCGCATCATCAGCTTGTCCGTCACGCCTTCAATCTGCTCACGTTTCCATACACGCAGCAAAGTTCCATCGGGTCTCTTAAGAGTTTCGCTGTCAGCTCTGGTGTACTGCCCCCAGCGCACGGTCAGCTTCAACGCTTTGGCTGCACCATCCACGGAAAAGGTCATGCCCATGGATGACGGCCGGAAGGTCTTGGTGGGTAGCGGAAACAGCTCGGCCTTACCATCCTCGGCGCTATCTGTGCCGGCTTGGCCCACTTCATCCAATTCTTCGGGGGCAATCTCCTGCTTGCGCGGGGCCAGCATGCCCACCAGATAGCGTTCCCGCACACGGTCTTCGGCCACTTCCTCTTCTTCGCCACCTGCCGGGCCGAGCAGATCCTTCTTGATCAGCTCTTCTAACATATCGCGTATTTCGGCTTGCGAAGGGGGCGGGGTTGCCACGGGTTCTGTCATAGCAGGAGTGGAATTGGATTCGGTCATGGCGGATATTATTTCCGTTAGGTGTTTTCGTTATCGAGTATGTCAGGCTGATTGGCAACCTTGGCCTTGGCGGCTCTCTTGCTCGGCTTCTTCTTGCCCACATCCCACAGGCCCTGCGCGACCTCTTCAGCATGCCGTTCATGATTGAGCTTGAGCAACCGATCCAACACTTCGCGGCGAGCCTTCTCGCTGATTGTGAAGCGAACGCCTTGCTTCGTGGCATGGAAACCATGTTCGAGCTGCAAGTCGCTCCAGCCGTAGGTTTGCGCTACGGCCTTGTCCATCTCAATTTGAAGCTCGCGAAGTTGTTGGATGTCCCCAGCCTTTTCGTCTCGATCATGAAAGCGATTATAAGTACCTGTTAGGCCCTCGCTCCGTTCTTTCATGATTGCCGTGCGGTAGTTGTGATACCGCGATCCGATGTCATCGATCTCTTTCGTTGACTTTGGGAGTGGGTAAGTCTCAAAACAATCAGATGGAGTGTACCGACCGCGAGTTTCAAGGCTGGACTGGTATGATACTACCCATACTTGGTGAATCGAAGACTGAAGAAGTGCGAAGAAATTAAAGGTGTCAAAAGCGAATACACCGACGGCATGACTGAACACGATATCGGGACAATGAGCAACGACAATGAAGTGTTTACTTGTAAGTGCGGTGACAAACACCCGCGACATTCCGGAGACGGCCTCATAAAGGTTCGGTGCAGTTCGATGATAACGCCACCACTTAGCACTATTCTCTTGTGAGTCGACATCGCTGTGACTAACTGTTCCTGCCTCATATTTGGTTCGGACAATCCGAAGACAATCTGGAAAGTCCTCAGCAACTGGACCTGGATAGTCAGACGGGACAAATCCGTTTCGCAGCCAAGCAGTCCTCTGCCTTTCATCCGCTTCTGACCAGCTTCCTTCAAACGCTCGTGACAATGGCCAATCATGAAAATTGGCAATCCAACGGCTGGGTGACTGGTCGGGTCGTGATGTCAAATCCTCACCGTTTAAGAAACGATACACGACTTTGTGATTCTCCTCGCTCATAGTGAATAGCAAACGGGCTTCATCTTCGGAGAGTAGGAAGTGCTTGCCATGAACAGTCGATCCAATGAATGCTCGTCGTTCGTTAGCTTTGAGTCGTAATGGCATACCCAGTACTTTACCAGGAGTTCGCAGAAACGAAGTAATTCCAGAAACTCCTTTGTTCTCCAATACAAACTCTCCTGCCCACCGTCCTTTGCATATCCAGACGCAGGCAATCTCCAATGCTGCGGTGCCAGGCCACGGTCGGCTCGGGATGGCACGTATAATTGAACAATTACTCAATACGAGTTGATCCAGGCCGACTTCACGTGTTGTTACCTGCGAGATTGAATTACTTGCCAGCATTCCAATTATACCGTCTATCGCGACCAATAGGCTTGCACGTAAATAGAAATAGGCGAACAAATCTGCGCTACCTCTTCGATCGTTTGCGATGTGACAGACCATATGCTCCCGGTAGTCAATGCCAAGTTGCCCGGTAATATGTTGTCCGCCAGAGAATGGCGGATTACTCAGAATGGTGTCAAATCCAATCCTGCCATTTGCAAACACTTCCGGGAATTCTACAGCCCAGTGGAACGTACGTCTCGGCTGCAATTGACCTGCGGCAATTCTCGGCTCACTGGAGTTCAGTGCATCATAAACCAGCTCTTCGAGTTCCGCCAGCAGAAGCACTCGATCATCATCCGATGTCTTCTCTGACAACACTCGTCCAGCCTTCTCTAACCAATCCTGTACCAACGAGTTATAATTGCCCTCTCGCTGCCCTGCGGTCTTGAAGGCCGCCGCAATCACCAAATCCGCTAACAAGCGAACCTGATCCGTAGCAATATCTGCTTCCCGAAGCAACCGTTCCTTTTCAGCTGTATCCGTTACACCTTCCGTGGCCATGTCTTCCAGCTTCTTGCGGAACTCGGCTGCCTTTTGTAAGGCCGCATGAATGGCTGTTGTATAGAACCCGGCAAGATGTTCGGCGTGCAGTTCCTTGCCACGATCCGGATTGATGTGGAAGTTCTCTACCTGCCGTGGATCGGTTACACCTAAGAGAGAGTCGCCACACTTTAGCGAGTGATCGAGAAACTCAAACGGCCTGCCCTTGGCCAATGTGATCAACCACAGCGAAAGCTTGGCCATTTCTACAGCCATGGGATTCTTGTCCACACCATACAAGCATCGATCGGCAATAATTCGCCGGGCAATAGTCAGAGCTTCGTCTTCATTGTCCAAGGGAATGACCCGCTCTTCCGGTCTCCCTTCTGATGGATCGCCAAACGGCGTGACAATAGGCCTTGTTCCGGCCTCCTTCTTCGCCTTCCCCCACGCTTCCAACAGAAGTTCGCTCAAGTAGCGACACGCCTGCACCAAGAACGCCCCCGACCCCATGGCAAAGTCGCATATCTTGAGTGCCAACAGTTCCCGCGCCGACTTCAGATTCCACTCTTCACGCGGCTTGCCATCCGCCGGACCTTCATACACCAGCGGTTCCAAGGCATATTTCACAATTTCTTCGGTGAGCGTACGTGGCGTATAATGCGTACCGGTCGTGCGCCGATCGCTGCCCTGTGTTACGTATACGCTGCCCGGAACGATCACCGTTGGATAGCCCTGTGTGTCTTCACGAAGCAAAGCCGCATAAGGCCGTACGCGTTCCACAAGCGCTTGATCATTCTCACAAGCGACGAGCAATCGCTGGTCATCCAAGAGAGGAGGATTGGTCAGCGCGCGCTTGATGGCAGGCGCACTTCGTCCCGTCAGATCATGCAGATAATCTGCCAGATCATCTATGCCGCGCTGGTGCAGCCTTTCCAGTTCTTCTAATGGAATCTCTTCTTCCTTGCCACGCGTTCCGGTCAATCCTAACACCGGACTTGCCGCCCGGACAGCAGTGTGATCGAGCAGTCCCTCATACACATGTCCGATTTGCTCAATGTCCAAAGCACGAAACGACAGGCGACGCGCTTCTTTCGGCCCACCGCCCGGCATGGGCATCTGCAGGATTTGAAGCGCTTCCAGAAGATGAAGCACGGTGCGATTGTTGATTGGCAGCGGGACTGACTGCGTATCTTTCCACGAGGTTCCCTTGGGACGTCCTTCAAGAAACGGATAGCGATCCGGACTGAACAGCTTGCCACCGTAAGCAGGCAACCTCATGCGGTCGTGATCAATCCCCCCGTATACTGCCCGGAATGTGGCCAGCAGCCTGCACCACGCGTCAAGCCGCCTCTCTAACACTTCCTCGCCATGCTGATCCGCTTCTTCACGCAATTGTGCGCGGAGCGTGGATACGGCGTAGTATAGATCGTAGAGCGGATCACCCAACAGCAATAAACCGCGCTCTTCCGCCGAAAACAGGAACACCAGCCGCATCATCACGGTCAATGCGGCATCATAAACCTCTTGCTCGGTGATGCCCTCAAGAAGTCCGCCTTTGCGATCCTTGTTTGAACGGTCAACGGCCTGCACCAACACTTCTACGGCTTTGCGAACCTGATTGCCGAGCTGTTCGGTAACTTCCTGCTGGTTTTGTGCACTCTCCGTGAACAGCGCCTCAAGCGTCTCGTTGTCAGCCACACCAAACAACCGTCGCTTGCAGAGCAAGCTGCGAAATGCGCGCAGGGTGATCTGCTCTTCAAACCAAAGTGCCGCGTACCAAGAGGTGAAGGTAGTCGTCTCACCCTTCAGTGCGTGAACAAGCATCCAGTGTTCGCCGTTAGTCACGATGCCAAGACGAACGCCCGTACCATACAGTAGCTCCATCATCCGCGTCGCCGGAGACGCTTTCCAGTCCTTACCGGGCACGATCTTGTCGAGCCCTTGCGAGACTGGATAGACTTGAATCAGGACACGCGGCTTCTGATCGGAGGGATTTGTCAGGACTATATCAGGACAGAGTGTTTCGCGTTGCTCAGAAACACGGACCTTCAGGTCATCGGGTATCTTATCCCGTGCCAGCAGAAGTTCGGATGGATATTCCAGGGTTTCCTGAAGTACATAATCAATCCATTCCTGATGGATCTTAGGATCTGCCTTAACGCCCCCTTGATTATCCTGCCACTCTTCGTAGGCATTTCGAAGGATCTTGTAGGGATCGGGTTCATGAGCATCAAGCCCTTGCGGGAACACACGCATGAGCACCGGCATAGACATGAACGGTCCGGAGACTTCTACCAACGAAAGCCAGTCTGCATGGTGTCTTGCAATGGACATCAGCGATGTCCTCCGGCTGAACGGGCCAGTTTCTCTGGAACGTAAAATGTTACCGCAACCGGAAAGAGTCGTGATGTTGGGTTTGCGAATCTCCCTTGAATTGCTTTCACTTCCTGATCCAGTTCACTTGGGATAGTCTTCAAACGCTCCGCTAAACTGGTCCGATTGCGTTCAAGCTGTTCTCGTTCTGGATCGGTCCAAAGCGCAATCTGTTCAGGTTCAGGAGTCTTAAGCTCGTCTCGGATCGTCTGTGCCAGTTCTTCCATGACGGCAGTAATATTTTTGATATCCTGATCCCGCCGCTCGTCAAGAAACTTCTGTAATCCCGCTGTTCGATCTGTGGTTCTTGCTTCTAACGATTGATACAGAGACTTCTCAAGATTTGGCCACAGCTTTCGCAGTTGCTCCTGCACTGGCGGTGGTGCATCTTCGGGAAGTCCTGCATCCAAAATCTGTTTCACCTGCGTTACGTTGAGCCTGCGGAAGCGACCTTCATCAATGATCCCACCGGCAGCAATCAACTCTTCATGCAAACGGTGGTTATCTCCGCCCAGTATGACTAATCGGCCATGGGCAATGACGGCCGGAGTGTTCAAGATGTTGTTGGGCACAAGGCGTGCCGATACCCTGTTTAGCTGCTGCCGATGTTCGGTGGCCCAGACCTCGGCGCGAAGCAGGCGTAAAGACATCGCGACCAAGCGATGATTCAGATGTACGAGTACAATGTCGTCTCGACCTGCAATCAACGTTTGGTCAAAGGTAATCGGCCGAATACGATGGGTATGTGGGTGTTCAAGTCCTTCAGAGCATCGTGCCCAGCTTCCTGCGAGTGCTGGCATACTGAACACAGGGCATTCTTTTCTTTGACCCGTTGGATCGGGCCAGACTCCTGGCACAGACGCTTCGATCAGCGAAGGCTGTCCTGCCATCTGCAATGCCACATCCACAGCAGACTTAATGCTTTCGGGCGACAACTCAAGATCAAGCCGTGTGTTGTGAAGTTGTTCGCGCAGTTTGGCAATCTGATCACGCAGGTTTCGTTCTTGTTTTAGAAGTGCCTTCGGAATCTTGGCTTCTTCTTCTGCGTTGCGTGTATTCAGCTGAGTCCGTCGGCCCAGCATTGCTTCTTCAACCTGCGATGCGATGACCGGTCCCACCTTTCCAAGATCCTCGCGAATGTTCTCCACTTTGATCACCGCTCGCATGAGAAACTCAAGATCGCCTTCTAACTGACCCACAGGCAGATCGCTGGATGGATTTTTCTCGTTATAGCCCTTCCCCACAAAGTGATGGATCAAGACTTCTGGCGATTTCTGTCCATGACGATCAAGCCTACCATTGCGTTGCTCCATGCGATTGGGATTCCATGGAATCTCGTAATGAATCAGGCGATGGCATTGGTTTTGAAGGTCAATACCTTCGGAAGCAGCGTCTGTTGCCAGTAGTATTCGTACAGCGGAATCAGCCGCCTTTGCTTGAAAAGCGTTCTTCACTTGCTCGCGGGTGCGACTGTCCATTCCCCCATAAATCATCTGTAGTCTGCCATCACGCGCAAACCCATGAGCTGCAAGCAAACCGTGTAACCATTTTTGAGTTGTCCGATACTCCGTGAATATTAGAACACGTTCATCGTTCCATTGGCCGTTTGGTCTCAAAGTAGTATTCAACCAGTCTACTAAGCTCTGCGCTTTGGTGTCAGGTTGCGACGCCGTATCGGCATAAACAGCCAGCGTCTTGAGCAGCCTCTGCTCCTCGCTTGATAGTGGCCGCAAGAGATCTGACGCGCTTTCGACTGCTTCGACGGTCCCTTCTTCATATTTCTCGTCGTCCGAGAAGTCTTCTTGCAGTTCTTCTAACCGTCGACGCAGTACCCCAATAGTTGGATATGCCAGTTGTCGCTGCGCCCGTCCTTTCTTAGCACGTAGAGACTCCATGTGGCACTTTAGTGTGGAAGCAAATGCTGCTGGCGATGAAAACAGTCGTTTCTTCAAAAGCTTAAGCACGAATTCAGCGGCAAATCTCTCTGCATCGGTAGACGCCGCCTTCTGCCTCAGAAGTGTGTATTGATGAAGAGTCTGATGTATGTCTTTTTCCGCGCGCGTATAGTCAACTTCCAACGGTCTAATCTCACGTTTCGGAAATCGTGGAGTTCCATCCCATTTGGGAGGTAGCTCACTTTTTAGGCGACGGACCATTACCGCGTGAAGTTGCTCTGGGCGTGGTCTTACTCCCCGAGCAAAGCGTTGATTGTCGAGTAATTCCAGCAAAGCGCCAAAGCTCTCATGGTAACCGTTGTGCGGAGTTGCTGTCAGAAAAAGCCGATGTTCAAAGTGAGATATTATTGTACGAATGGCTAGCGTACGCTGTGAATCAAGAGCATAATGTCCTGAACCAGAAGGCGCGATATTGTGAGCTTCATCAACAATTAGCAGATCGAAACGTCTTGGATACGTGGGCTCGCCAGCTGCTGGCAGCACTTCACGATAGAGCCGCATAGGTCTATCTCGTTTCAAGTAGTCAATCGATGTAATAAGTCTTGGGAAATGCGTCCACGGATTGACTTGGATTCCTCGCGTGCGACGGAGTATTCGCATGAGTTCGCTGTCAACAATCCTGAATTCGAGACCGAACTTATCTCGCATTTGCTCTTGCCACTGAATCTGAAGTGAAGATGGGCAAACGATGAGCGCAGTATGGACTCTGTTGCGCAGGATCAACTCCTGCATCACGATCCCAGCTTCAATCGTCTTACCTAGCCCTACATCATCTGCGATGAGCAGGTTGACACGCGGCATACGAAGAGCTCGAACGACTGGATCCAACTGGTAGTCTTCAATCTCAATCCCGCTTCTGAACGGTGACTGCAGGGTTGATGCATCGGCTGACGAGATTGTTCCCCACCGCACAGCATTCAGAAATGCATTCATGTAGTGCCCGTTATCAAATGCATCGGGCTTTGGCAAGGCCGACTTGGCAAACACGTGTGTGCCGGACTCCAGTTCCCAAACGACCTGCAGCTCTTCACCCAGAGCATCATCTTCGACCGATGCAAGAGTGACCAGATGCGTTGGTTGTACAGCAGGAGAAAATGTTTGTCCATTCGTCGGAATGGCGTGGTTGATTTCCGAAACCACAAAACGTCTCTGTCGTACAACTACTAATTGACCTGGTTCTGGTAGAAGATTGGTTAACATTGCACTGGGATTTTAGGTATTCAGTTTATAGACTCAATGTTGATTCTTGGATGGACGATTGATATGAGTTCGCGAAGTGTGCTGTGCAGAGAGATTCGGCAGGAATCATCGAAGGGATAGCTGAGGATGGTGATTCGATCTCCAATAGCGCACATCATTACGCGATACATAGCAGAACAGGTCTTTACAATTAAGGGTTTCACTCTGACATAGTCAAGAGAATTTCATAGCCGACCAAAGAAGAATAGTATGTCCAGAGACGTTTTCCAGATTGATAGTGGAATATGGAAACGCTTGCATGTTCAGTGGTTTAAGGTGCGTTATTTTCTTCGCGGTGGGGATCATTCTTGGATGCTGATTTTATCAGTGCAGGGATAGAGTTCTGGCTGTCAACGCGATTGTAGATTTGATGTGCTGAAAACGGCGATCATTGGCGGAACAGCGGGTGGTCAGCGGAAATTCTGCCCAGGGACATCACCGCAGGGGGTTGTTTTAAAACGACTTGGGCGCTGTCGCATTCGGACGCGAATTCTTCACATGGGCACAAGCAGTAAAAACAATAGGCTGGAAATCGCTTCCCACGGCATTCCGGCCGGCCCAAACCCCACCCCGAAAATGATCGGGGCTTACAGATCAGGTTTGTTGACATGCATTGCATGATCTGCGGCACAAGCACTCGGTGAACAGCTTGGCTTTCTGGCATAAGAGGGTAGCAAGTAAAACCTATCCTCTGGCCAAAGGAGAAACCAAGCATGGAAGAACAAACCGAAACCGATGTGGTCAAGTACCGCGTCGTGACGGATCCCGAAGTCGAGCAGTATTTCAACTACGATCTCGAAGTTGACGACGAAGGATTCCTCTACGATGACGACGAAAATCTCGTCGGAGCGGTCGTCGAATTCAAAGAGTACCCGGATCACGAGACGCTGACTGCGATCTTTCAAGATTTGTTGGTCAAAGCCGTGATGCAGACTCAGGACGAGAGCGCGGACGACGCGCGGGAGATGATTGAAGAGTGTGACGACGAGTCCGACTTTCCCGATGAGCTGGATCTCAGCAAAACTTTCAGTCTCTTCTTCACGGTCGAAGGTCACAGCGGACAATACCGCATGTTGCTCGATAACAATGATTATTGGGTCGGGTACAGCAACGGTCGACGCAATGACCGGTGGGACATTTAACTTCCCACCGGATCGGTGTGGAAATTCTGCACCGATTTTTAGCTATGGCTATCGCGCGTTTTTTCGGGTGGTATATTTTAACCCCTTGAAATGCGGATGAACTCAGATCAAAAGATTTTCGATTTAATCGCAGTTTTAGCTATGAAAAGTGCCGTAGGCCCTTGACAACGGGCGTGTTTGTGTGTATATTATAGGTGTGCGTTGCGGGAACGATATAAATTCCCCAGCACATAAAAATAAATCCCGAAAAATCCACTAAACACGGAATTCCCGGAATGGAAAAATGACGGCTTGAAGTGAAAAACTGATAACGCAGATTTTTTCCATGCCGGTGATACCGGCATTTTTCGTGGTTACAAATACATATTTATGGTCGACCCTGCCCAAGGGAATTCATACGTTCGATTATTCAAATTAACCGCCTAACGGCAGACAAATAATCACAGAATTCTCTGGGTTGGACCGAAAGTGGTCCAGCCCTTTTCTTTTCGGTGAATGCAGATATTCATAATCCAGAAAGGATTCATATGCAAAGAAAAAACATCCGTCCGTCAACAACATTCGACGGACACCACACCAACCCATGGTCGTACTTCGATCATCAAAATCTCGCACTTTATCTTAATCCGGGGCTGACATCCGGACAACTGCTGCACATTACCAGTGCGGGTTCCAGTTTTCTGTCCGAAATGCCTAAGACCATGAAGTTCCAGATTGACCCACCGACGATAGCCGCGCCCATCACCTTACAACAAGCAAATGAACTAACTGCGCGATACACACCGCAAGTCCTTCAGCGTGACCTGTTTTCGTGGATGACACCGGCACATTACGATTGCCGAATGGCCATGGCTTGGATGTTTTCTGCCCCGCTTGCGCCGTGGTTTACCGATAGCATTCAACTGCGCTTCGTTGGAAGCAATCCGCGCAGACGCAAATGCATCATGGAAACACTGTCACGTCTGCTATACGGACACGCGAACGCCGTTGGGTTGTCACAAGCAAACCCAATCGTACTGTCAACAACAAGGCCGGAACTTGACACCCTGAACACCGTAGCGTCGCACGGGGCACTTTTGGCAACGGCTGGAACTGATAAAATGTTTACCGGCAAGTTGCAGGGACGAACTGCGTACCTAATATGCAATCCGTCATTCGAAACTTCGTTGATTTCATTACCACCGGCATCGCTGGCCGCCTGGCGCGAAACCATGCTTGCCGTGCAGGTACAAGTTATCAGCAAGCTACTGAAACGATTTGAAGATGAACGCGCGCGTATGGCTGCGCAACCAGCAAAGATTCCGTACTACACATTTCAGCACGGACCAGTCCTCCATGCCATTGCCGAAGAAATGGATGCGATGTAAACATCCGATGAACGAACTAATTTATGAAAGGATATCCACATGGAAACTCGTGACCAAACACTAAGTGCCCTTTTACTTGCGCGTAAGCAAATCATGCGCGGGTACCGCACCAACGAACGTGGCGACATTCTATTTCGCTTTGATGACAGCGAAGGCGTTCGCCAGATCGAAGACGGCTTCTACCAGAACACAGAACTGGTAGCCGTCCAGGACTTTGCCGCTGCTCTGCGACAGGTCAAAAACATTATATTCAAATTAAGGAATTCAAATTACTATGACAACACCATTACAACAGGTTCAACCCGAATACAAAACACAAGATAGCCAAGTAGGCGCAGCGCCATTTGCGCTGCAGCTTTCGGTCTCCCTAAAGCACGTATGCTCCAAGGAAGACGGCAAGAAAGTGCAGCAGTACGAACGCTGCACCATGAATTCGCAGCAGGAAGATGCCTTAAGGATCATCTTCACTACTAAAAACTATTCTACCAATGTTTGGGGCGGAAATAGACATTCAGATAACTATATTGGCATGACTGGCGTGGCTCTCGACTTCGACGGGGGCTTTACAATAGACGAAGCGAAGGCAGTGTTCGGTTCCTACAATTACATTCTGCATACGTCTACATCGCATAATGTAGACAAGGATGGCATGACTGCTGAACGCTTTCGCGTGATTCTACCGTTTGCACCGGGGGATCTTCGATTCACAACCGCTGCTGAATGCAAGAAGGTCTACTTGAAGCTGTTAAGTCTGTATCCGCAGATGGACCCGGCTTGTACAGATGCAGGGAGACAGTTCTTTCCTTTCAGCACTGAAAAGGGGGCAGAATTCCTGCTGCATATAAATGCAACTGGAAAGCATTTTGACATTGATATCAGCGATGTCGCTGACAACGAAGTGGCGGTCGCGTACGAAGATCGCGAATGGGACGGTGAACTACGGCCTAAGGCCGAATTAGATCGTATTCTGAAGTTCTGTCCGTTCGTACGCTGGATGGACCAGCACATTGACAATCCCAAGACGGAAATGCACGAACCCCTGAAGTTCGCATTGATATCTAACCTGTGCTGGTACGAAGGCGGGCGCGAAGAAATCCACAGAATACTTGGCCGTGATTGCAGGTCGGGGAAGTACTTTCCTGGCCTGGTAGACGACAAGATAGATCGCGTTCTGGAATTCTACAACCCGCAGACTTACGCGAGCGCAATCAGATTAGGATGGCCGGGACCGGCACCGAAGAAACCTGCCGGGCCTGCTGGCTGGGGGAAGATCGGAACGAAACAGCCGCGTGAATTCGTGCAACTGGATTGGGATGACAATATTGTCGTCAAATTGGACGATGTCTGGGCGGTGACAAGCCTTGAAGAACTTAAGGCCGATCTGTTGCCGGTATCGAAGAAGCTACCGGCTGTATGTCCGGTCTGCGGTAGCGAATCAGCTACTGTGAAGCTGGACACCTTCCACTTTGCCAATATCTGGTGTGAAAAGTGTCAGAAGGCTTACTATGAACACCCGGTTTCGCCGGGGATATTTGCATTCAAAGGGGAGCTGTTTCGCGTGGAAATGCGCTCGAACAAGTTCATAAGTCCGGAGCCGCTAAAGAAAGAGCACTTCAGAACTCCCGAAGACTTCGACTATGCGAAGCGGTTTGTATTCAACGACCCGTTGCGCAGCTTTTCCAGTGATGACTTTCAGATGCGACGTATTGGCAGCGGAAACTTTACAAGTCTCGGGTATGAATTTGATACCAGCGACAACGCTATCATACTTCGCTATCCTCCACTTCCAGTTAAGGTCCAGGATAACGCCTTCATCAACCGGTTTATAGAAGGGATGTTCGGTCAGTACGCGGACTTTGTTCGCGATTGGATGGCCTTATACACCTATACCAACTATATGAGACTGCCGGTCATTGTCTTGGCGGGTGACCGCTATGCGGGTAAAAATACGTTTGCCGAAATGGTAGGGAAGATCTTTCCCAAGTTGATGGGATTATGGGACGGAGACGTAAAGCCTTTTAATCCGCAGTTTACGAACAAGCTTTTGTTCGTGGACGAAAACCGAAACGCGCACAAGCCCGAGCAGTATGCGGAATTGAAGCGCATCACAGGCAATGACAAGCTGCCAATCAATAAGAAGTTTGAAAATGAATTCAATGCTCCCAACAACCTCAATATTATTATTACTACTAATGATCCAAAACCGATCTTTCTTAAGTGGGGAGAAGAACCCCGTGACGATAAGGTTAATAACTTCTTTATCTACGAATGCAAGGCCGTGCCCGAAGATCAGATAGACAATCAGCTGAAACACAAACTCGAAGATCGTCTCGGTCACTATGTACGAACGGAGCTTAAGGCACGATTCGAGCGACTGTCGAAGAACTTCGACTCTCGAAGCCGCTACTTCATCGCTGCGCCCATAACAGACTTCGCTTCTGACCTTTATGCGTCCAGCATGACCAGCGTTGAAATGGAAGCTGAAGAACTCGCAGAAGCAATTGTATTGGGTAAGCATGAAACCGTAACGAACGACCGTGGCTACGAGATCCGATCCATCTGGTATGATCCCACAGAATGGAATGGGGATTATTATGTGAAGCTGAAAAGCATCCGTGATCTGATCACGTTTCTGAGCCTGCGCAGCGCAAGCACCGTCAAGGCATACACGGAAGCGCTGTGCCGTTTGGGTGTGATTTCCATGCGATCAGACTATCGCAATAACAAACAGCAATTGGGTTATAAGATTCTTAGATCCAAAGATTACTATAATCCGGGAACTGGATTGGACGCTGAATCGGGCAAAGAAAATGAAGATAAGCCCTTTTAGCGCTGTCTTCGCTATCTAAATCGAGCATTAACACGCATCCGTGAAGGAAATGAGAAACTGCCTTTTTGAAAAATGGAAAACTTCACTCTGTAAGTGGAGCAAAATCAGTCTTCCGTGAAGGAAATGATAACGGTGTAGGTACTTTTCTATAAACTAAAAATTGTAGTAGTATCGGTTTCCCGGCACTACCCCCCAGAAAACTTTCTGGCGATTTAGCTCTCATTTCCTTCATTTCCTTCACGGGACGTTGAAAATACTCGGGTTACAGGGTGAAGTTTTATGATCGTGATTCTCACAACCTTCACCGAAAACTTCACCACTACCCGGCACCGGGCGAAAAGAAAAAGTAGTAATAGAAATAGTAGTACCGGATCTGTAACCTGTGGCCGGGGGTGTTGGTGCCCTGCGAACGCTTCTACTACTTCAACAATACTATTATTTTCTTGCGGCAAACTGGGACCGATCCCAAGCGAAAGGAATTGTCGGGTCGAGTCGAGCGGGGTCGGAGCATAAATCAGTCCCCAGCTGATTACTGAAGAAGAAGTAGTAGTATTGGTGTTATGGGTCCTACGGACCCGAATTGGGCGATATGTCCGTCGTTTCCAGAATCAATAACGCTTCTACTACCTTCGGACCGAGCTGATCAAGCACAAAGTAATAGTAGAAATAGTAGTATTGGTCCCTCCGGGACGCATCAGTCAACGAACGATTGGCTTGCTCGAAACACAAACACTTCTACCAGCCTGGGCCGAAGCATTTGGAGCGTCGGTGCGTAAGGTCAACGTTGCGTACGAACAGCACCACTTCAACGTCCAAGTGCGAACACTACTATTACTACCACTACTACTATTATTTTTCTACGGAGTAGAAATCTATGAAAGCAACCACTGAATACCTGAAACGCCTGCTCGAAGAAAACAGGCGCATAAACCGTGAAGCACAGTTTCGTCTACAACAAATCAAAGATTATGACTTTGATACCTATGTATTCGAGCCACCTGATATGCCAGATTGGGCAAAGGCACTGCGTGCGCATAATAATAACGTTCGAACAGTGCACCTACCCTAATAAAAAGCATGCTCTGTCCCGAAGGGGCAACTGGAGATAATTGTGATTGTTGTCTGTTTACCCACGAGTGGTAAACAGTCTACACACCCACTGAAAGGAAATTGGCCGGGGAAAAAGCCTTGGTCAATTTTTTTTGGGAATTTTCTAAAGGTCTGCCTTAGGGCTCCCGCTATCACTGCCCTTTCGTCAGGCGATCATGCAGGATCCCCACCCAAAGACCATTTCTAACACCTATTTCAACCCCTTGAAATACCACCGCCACCCCGTGTCCAAAGTGTCAATAATGCAACACAAGATGAGCCCGACGGAGAATTTGTCGATCCAGTAACGTAAAAGAGCAGGTGCAAACCCGCTCTTCGTATTTTCAGCGCCCTGATCGAAAGATGAATCGAACGTACTTCACTAGGGCTTTGCCGGCTTCATAAACAAGCCCCAGAGGGATATTTTGCCACACAGTGTTCTCCTTGTTATATGTTTCTGATTTCTTATACCTGAAATGAAAAAAGCCGATGACTGCTCACCGGCTTCTGTTTGTGAAGTATGCTCAGACGTCGACTACCCCGATTACGACGAGCGAACACCACAAGCACCAGCCTACACACAGATGTGGTTAGACCACTGGAGCCATTGGGGAGACGTGAAGAATCCAGTCGGGGAGCCGATGGAATCAGGTGCGTAGACAAGACTGCTGTCTGGGTAACCGCACAATTCCAATTTCATAGCGGTCTTGTTAGTGATCTCCAGCTACCGCAATACTAAAAGAAAAGGCCATGCAATCATGGCCATTTCAACTTTCAAAAGCTCCAGATTATCGGCTGGAGCTATTTTTTTATGAACCACACGGACGCATCACCAGCCGATCGATTCTCATTCGGGTAAATCACGAATAACTTCCTTCATCTGCTGGCGATACTTGCGTAGTGCATTTCGTCCGACCTTTGTCAGGCGCAACAGCGTATGCGGCATCCGCCCCTCGAACTTCTTTTCAATGACGATATAGCCACTTGACTCCAGCCTGGCCAGATGTGTGGAAAGGTTACCGCGTGTGAGTCCTGTCTGTCGCTCCAGAAACAGGAAATCGGCTTCCTTTGCGACATAGAGAATTCCCATAATGGCAAGCCGGGCTGGGGCATGCACCACCGGATCAATGTCCGGCACACTTCCCTTTTCGGTTCCGCTCTCGTCACTGAACATCAGTGTTCACCAGTAATGGGTAATCACGCAGGAAGTGGCGCAGGCGTTCAAGCCCGATGCCGATGAGCAACAGTCCCGCCAGAACAATTACCCAGCCTTGACTGACGTGAATATAGGCAGCCAGCCAAATCATTGCAAGCATGGGGACGACGATCATCCACATTCGTTTCATTCCCAAGATGACTCCCACGACTGCCATGCCGATACCGACGAAAGAACCGGTGTTCGAGCTGAGGTCACCTAGGTTGTGGGGCAAAGGATGTACGGCGGAATTCAATCTCAACGAAAGGCTCATCGAAATGCTGAACAAAAAAATGAGTACAAAGAACAGGAAAATCGCGCGCCATCGCCAGTTGCGTGGAAAGTCACGGCGGGCAACAAATTTGGAATAACCTAAGCGCGGATAGGTAATCCGCCGTCGCCAGATCCAGATCAGAAGGTAACCCAGAATTGCGGTAGCACCGATCGAAATGAGACCTTCAAAACCACTTGGAAGCGTCTGGAACAAGGGGATGCTTTCCGACAATACTGGCCATGCAGCCAAGAAGACGCCCATACACACAAACATGAAGCCCAAGCAGGCAATGAGGGCACCATCTTTATTAAACTCTTGGTAAATCTTTTCTTCCATTTGTCTGAAGTCGTTGTCCGCCTTCATAATACCTCCGGTTTCACGACAATCAAACTGATTTGTTTTACAAACTGATTTGAATATACTAACTAAAAAGCGGTTTGTCAAGTACCCCAGGTATTTCCAAACCACAAGCATAAACGCACATAAGGCTTTCAGCAGCGTTTGTTCAACTTGGGTATCTGCACAAACATCCGTAGATCCGGCTATTGTTAGCCTAAACACGAGGCAAATCACTAAAACAAAAGCTCGCACACGCGAGCCTTTCATACTCTCATACGTCCTGGCAATGCTACCGGGACGTATTTTTTTATCCCTCGCCCGCGACGGTCAACATTGCCTCTGCCTTACAGCACAACTCTTCACCCGACGCCTTCGCTGCCGACAACATCGCAGACCAAAACATTTGCTCTTTCAGCGGCTGACCTAACGGCACGAAGACAGGCACAATCGGGACGCTGTCGAGTGAATAGCGGGTATTGACAACGCGCACATCACCAGTCGATTTCATCAGCACGGATAACCTCTCCATCGTGGACACATACTGCCATCACCGGTCGACCCGGCATTCCGAAAGTGAAGCAGCCCCGGCGCTTGTAATACCTGACGGTACCCATATCTGGATCAAAGCCCATGTTCTTCACGGCCCAAGCCAAAGCAACACTGTAGCCGGGCACCAGTCGGGCTATGCTATGCAGAAGCTGCACGCGGCTTGCATCCAGCCTATGCACACGTTCATCAATGCGATCAAGCACGCGTTGGCTGGCAGAAATCGCGGCCAAGGCTCTGTCACGTTCAAGTAATCGCAGTTCCACCTTTTCACTTCGTGACTGCCGAATCAGTGAAATCATTTCGACCGACAGGCCATCGAATTCACCTAGCTTCTCTGGGCTAATCAAGGGGTAATACGTGTGGCGTCCTCCAGTGCTGTCAGAGCTTCAGCCGGCGAAAGTTCACCAGAGATTACTCTCCGTATGTACGGCAGGTGATCGGAAATTATTGAAAAGCCAAGATAGAGCCAATCTCGTAGGCACGCAAATCCCGGCTCTGCGCTCTCGCATGACAGCGTGCTCTTGAAACCGATCCGGCCATCTGGAACATATTCCACATCAAAGTTGCCGATCCACAGCCCGTAGTTTGCCCGCGCTGCATACTCTGCGATGACCGGCAACTTGTCCTCCGGAATCTTCACCAACGGAAAAGTCCAAACTGTCAGCACGCGCCCTGACACATGCACTGCCATTTCATAGATGAACATCTCGTCACCGATTTGCAGACTGTGGTGCAAGTCAAAGATCTTGCTATCGGTGCCACCACGGAGTCTTAGCTGGGAATGGGGGACGCCAATCTCATCCAGGAAATCAACTACCCGCTGCGCAAACGGATCTATCATCACACCTCCTTTGGCTCTTATGCCAACAAAAAAGCCGATGATAAACTCACCGGCTTTCTTTTTCGCATTCAAAAACAACCTATCTGATCAACACCATCTTCTTCGAATCTACGAAGTTTCCGGCTTTGATTTGATAAACATAGACACCAGATGCGACCGTTATGCCAGAAGCGCTCTTGCTGTCCCACATGATGCGATATGCACCGGCAGGGCGAACTTCATCCACCAGCGTTGTTACTTCCTGCCCGAGGATGTTGAAGATCTTCAGTTGAATCTTTGTCATCTCGGGAAGATCAAATTGAATCTCTGTGTTGGGATTAAACGGATTGGGATAGTTCTGATACAGCTTATATTCGGTGGGAATGGCCGAAGTATTCACTGGTGTGTTATCCAGATTACGGGTATGATGATACGATTTGGTCAGAGCGATCATCCTTCTGATCAATTCCCGGAAATCCGAAACGCGATTCTCCGGGTACCGGCAAGACAGCTTCTCCTTCTGCCCGCAGAAGAAATGGACTCGCATCGCCCCGATAACAGCTTGGACAGAATCCCGCTGCGAAGTCGGTTTCATAATGATTCGTTCGAAGCCATCCAAAGCATCTGACGCTCTTCCTTCTTTCATCAGACATTCAAGATACAGCAGGCGCGCCGCGATTCTAACGGAGTTGGACACGGCATTCTGTTCCTGCCTTAAGAAGAAGTTTGAAAGTTCCTCATGGATATTTGCTTTATGAGCAGACACATAATAGTGTGACAAGGCAGGCGCCAAGCGCGGATCTTTTCGATCACATGTTGTAATGAACGTCTTGAACTCTTGCGAAGCCGCCGCATAGTTTTTTTCGCGCTGAAATTGAACACCCTGCATATATGTTCTCGCAACCACAGAGGTTTTTGAGTTCTTATTTGTGCTCTCTGACGATTTTTCGGAATACGCCGAACCATTCTTTGACCTCCAATTGTCCGATGTTTTAGTGCTCGGCACACTTGATGTCGAAGCAATTATATCCCTACCTCGATTCGGGTAAGAATCATTGACAAGAAGGTACTGCGAACTCGACTCGCCACAAGATCCAACCGCTGCCGCCGCGCTATCGCTTATCCAAAACAACATCGTATCGGGATCTAAATGGTTCCAGAATGCGCTGGTATCCGGTCCGAATGGATACCAGTAGTTATTGGTCACGTCCAAGGTGTCTGTCTCATCGCCGGTGATAATATATTGTCCCGTGGAATCAAATAAGTAAAATCCGTTCTCGCCATTGACCAGCGCAAAGCATGACATGGCCGATCCCTCCAACAACGGTCCGCCATAGTCCGCGAAAACACAATTGGAGTTATTCGAAAAGTCGAGATCTCCTGCGTTTACCACAACTTCTGCCGTTGAATCGCCGCCGTTGTACAAATACTGACTGCACGAATTCGTCACTGTTGAAGTATAGCCGTCCGAGTAGAGACCCGGTCCTTCATTCCCAATGAAGTATGAGCCTGTGATTTCTGTTTCATATGCGTTGTACATCCATAGTCCAACCCCTTTGTTGTTGTAAACCCAGCAATCGGTCATTTCGATGTCTCCGTCAAAAAGAAGGAATCCAATCCCCCCTTCAGCGCTTAGAGAATTTCGAAAAGTACAACTGCGTAGATAACTTGAATCGCGTTCAAGGCCTTCGAAGGCGATCCAATTATTTGTTGCGTCGAAGGCGCAATTACTCATTCGCACGACCGGACCTATACCACCTACAGTATATACATACCCCGCGCTGCGAAATTGCGTGTAGTCTGCACATAGCAGCGTATTTCCCATCAGATGCCATCCCGTCCAATTAGACGAATCATGGCTAAATCCCAAGGTAATCGGCATTGAAGCTGTTCCTTGAAAATGGATTTCGCCGCGTGTATTATTGCTTGTTGCGAAGATGAACACATTCTCACCCAGCGTTACCGTGTGATTCGCGGCACCGGGCCATGGTTTGATAAACAGCGTTCCGCCGTTCACGTAAATGGAGTGGTTTAATACGGTTGGTGCCCAGATGGTCATGGTGTCGGCGTCATATAATACCGTATCGGCAGGGCTCAGTGAAGTAATGTGCGTGTTGCCGCTGTCCGGATCTGTCGTATCGGCGTTCAACGGACTACTGACGTAGCGACCATGTGAATCCTTCGTCCAGAAAATGTAGCTGACTAAAGTGGATTTGGAACCTGACAGCAGATCCCATAAATAGGTGCTGTCTGCCGCAATTCCGTTAAGGCGCGATGTCGTCCAGTTCATGCTGTCCGGGAACAGCCTCCACTTCAGAACCACCTCCTGCAGCGTGTCTGTGCTCGCGGTACCGACATAGTTCTCAATAAATGCGCGTGCGGTGACATTGATCGTATCCGTCGGTTCGGTCAAAGCAGAGTCCGTCATATTCTGCAGCCGTAGATACGAATAGATCCAGGCATCTTCATTCTGCGGTCCAAGGTGATTTGCGAAAAGCGAATCCTGCACTTGGATCGGTCCGAAATAGTTGTCCGTGATGTAACTAAGCGCGCTGCTTGAATCGCCGATCATGATATACGCACCGGCACTCGCCGAATCGTTGAAGATGAATTGATTGGATCCATACTCCAAGTGAAGACTGGACGGACTATAAGCATAGAGTAACATCCCCGATGAATCCCGGAACATATTGCACCGACCGTCGCCGAGTTCGAGGAAGTTGTCTCCCGGCTCAATCGAAATTTCGGGGAGCGTATCGCCGTTATACGTGAACTGACATGCATTCGCATAGACCGTACAGGTTTGAGATTCTGCCAGTATCAATCCTGAGCGAATGTTTTCCGTGATGATGCAGTTATTCATCGTAAGATTTGCGTCTGACTGAACAACAACTCCATTGTCCGAACAGTTGCGGACAATAACGGAGTTGAAATCTAGGCTTCCGTTAGCCAGCAATAAGCCAGTCCCCGAAATGTTTTCGATGGTCACGTTGTTCAGATAGCTGCTGTCAGATCCGACATCGGCGGAGTTGTTTACAATGATGGAACCCGAAGAATTAAAACTGACATTCTTCAAACGAATCACTGGCACGGGTTCTTTCTCTTCGGACACATAGATGGGATTAACTGCGCGCTCGATTTCGGCGTGTTTTACTTCCAGCCAACCGTTTGCAACGACAACACCCGACCAGTTGTCCGTAGTATCGGCACAGGTCATCGTGATCGGTGCGTCGCTCGTGCCCTCGATTATAAGTCTGGGGTTGTCTCCCGATGTCCCCTCGTAAGTAAGATTTACCGTGATCCCGGAGTCAATTACTACAGCCAAATTGCTGTCCACCGGTAGCGGTCGGATATACAATAGTCCGCCGCGCTGAATCTCTATATTATTCGTAATTCGCCCCGGCGCATAGATATAGGCGGTATCCGTCAGCGTCGTGACCCGCGGTTCAAAGGAGACGAAATGACTGCGATTCGAATCGGGATCAGACCAATAAAAATTGCCTTCGGGGAAAGATGCGAGCCGAAATCTGGAATCTTGTGCGATGATCTGATATTCAATCGCACCGCCGTTTGTTCCCGATGGAATAACAATGGAGTATGTCGAATCAGATCGAGACCCATCCAGCGTATCAGCGATCCATGTCTGAGACGGATAGAACCTGTAGAATATTTTAACTACAGAGATTGTGTCCGCGTATCCGGTGGATGCGCTATCTTCTTCGTAAACGGCGCAATTAATAAGTGCGGAGTCATCATTTGCCGTCCAGGCGTAGACGGGAGTATGCTCGAGGAAGGGACCGAAATGGCATCTCGATATTGGCTGTTGACATATTGTGAGGATACTATCCGATGCGCATTTGAAGCGGGCTATGGGTCCCAACGTATCTCCTGTGTCAGCAATTGCCGTGAAATAATTGACATTGATCAAGCCTATCATCGCCGTGGAAGAGTCATTGTAATCTGTTGCCCAATTCAATAACGAATCGTACTCGGTGCGTGCGGAATCAAGCTTGTCATCCGCTGTTGCTATGGATGCGGCTGCTTCGAATGCTTCTATTTGCATGTCCGTTGTGGGATAACTCGTTGCTAAATCACGGAGATAATCACGGGAATTGAAGCTTTCAGCTCCAAGCAGATCAAGATTCAGGAATTGCTTGATCGAAATTAATGAAAGTTCGCATGTAGGCTGGTAATCGATAATTTCACGATAAGTACTCTTGGCTGACGTGTACTGCTGAGCATCATGCTCGTACAATGCGGTTTTAAATGCGGTAGCACAATTGTCAAATGAGCCGGACGTAGGTTGGGATGTGCAGGTGACATCCCATGTGGTTAAGAAGTCATTTACGTTTGCATCATATGGAGCAGTTGCCAGGCGGTGGAGGATATCGTTTTCCGAAAAATAGCCCCAATAATTATGACGCCATTCGACCAAACCGCTTGAATATTTCGAGTTGCGAAAGTCTACGAGAGGCCCCTCCCCTCCACTAATATTGTTCTCGCCATAATCCAGAATCAAATTATCGAGCGATCCGTAAACAACAATTTGCGCATTGTCATAGTTATTGGCGACCATATTGTGCAGCGGAATCAGTTCTTCCCAATTCAAAACACCCATGTCCACAGTCGCTCCTTCATACACTATCACGCCGGGACCACTATTTCGATAAACAGCACTGCAATAAAGTCGAATATAGCCATCATTCGCTAATAAACCCCATTCCCCATTTCTAAAGATATCGCATTTACTTAGAAAGCACATGGCATGGCTGGTAACAAATGCTCCGCGCGAGTTGTTGTTAATAGACAAATTGTCTGCAATGAGATAACCACCGTTGACAATCAACGGATTGCGATTGGCTGTAAAACTACATCCCTTTACCTCTGCATTACTTCCAAATCCGACGACGAGCCCAGTGTAACATCCTTCAAAAAAGCAGGAGTCAACTTGCACAGGGCTGTAGGACTGGATGCCTTGCGTAAGCTCCTCAAACTTGCAGCCGTAAAAGCTTGATATGGTACTCGAATTCAGAACGATTCCCATTCCGCCGGATTCAGGAGCAACTGGTGCTCCTTGCGATATTACGAATATTACCGAGTCAGCAATTATATGGCCATCATCGATAGTATTTAGATACAGGTTGCGGATATTGGATCGTGAAAAATCGTAGACAACAGTAGATCCTCCCAGAAACCGTAATCCTGCTTGCTGCTCAACAACTGCAACGCCACGAAGCATGTATTTATAGCTTGGCAGAATTCGATCATCGTCCAATCTGGTTTGATCGGGGATTATATGATAGACTTGTTCTTTCGGTACCCAAAATCCACCGCCATAGACGCCAATGTCGCAATAATTTGGATAGATGTTGTAACACCCTGAAACAACATGCAAGAAATCAATATCATTGATAGTATAATGGTAATCGTTCGCTTCATAATCCTCTGGAACAGCCGTGGCAATATTGGGTTGATCTACGGTGTAATGATTAGGATCTCCCGAAATGGTGCCAAGCGTGCCGTTTGCTTTTCGTAACACGTTGCTACCAATATTAGGACCTTCCATACCCAATTCTCTTTCGACTATTATCGATGATGCATCTATGTCGTCTGCTTCGTAAATAATATTCCCCTTAATTGAAATAGCGTCTGACTCACACGATGGATATGGCGAAAAATTCACTCGATTATTGACCCTGATATTGATACCCCATATCGCGTTCATAATATAATTGAAATTTATTCCGCCTAGATACTCGTTAGTCAAATATCCGTCAGGACAGTGAAAAGAACAGTTGCCGAGAAACTCAATGCCGCTCGTGATAGCGGCATTGTTCACTCCTTCAATGACATTTCCTTCGATGAAAAACCTACTGCAGAAGCCATGGCTGTTAAACCGATCAAGAAAGCTCTGATTCAGTCTTATACCCGAGCCATGTTCGCGCAGAGATATCCTGTTATTGGTTATTTGAATAAAACATGAGCGACTGTCCTCATCTGTGAATTCGCAAGATGAAGTGGAACCGAAATCACGTATGGATGAGCCTTCTATTGCAGTCGCGACCTTTTGAAATGTACACGCATTCACTTTGAAAACTATTTCGTGTCGGACATCGGCTTCGCTTACCGCGTCGCCTTGCGGGAAAGACATGTTATCAACCGCGATCCCGGTTCCGCCGCCAATAAACGTGCAACTATCGAATTCCACTTGCAGCATGTTATGAAGAGATACCATTGTCTCATCGCCTAATCCATTATGTACTACAAAGATACAATGTTTAAATGAACTTCGGCCGAACGCCCAGCATGTGTCCGTATTTCCACCCGAAAGCAATTCTTTATCAATCTCTGCTATAATTGAACCATAAGAATTGTATATACTTGGATAAAAATGGAATTCAACGGGATTGGAGACTGTCCCTTCGCACCAATAACGGCAGTTACCCAAAATCCTTAAACTCGAGCCGTTGAAAAAGTTGATTCGTGCGCCGGGCAATGCGTATACACTTTTTATACCGTTGCGGCTCTGATAGTTAACGGTCATATCACTCGATATATTTGTCTCAGAATATGCTGGGAACCATGTATTATCCGATCCAAAACTGCCGCTTATGCATCGTGATACACATAATCC
>RPQS01000024.1 GCA_003818605.1 Candidatus Zhuqueibacterota bacterium
CCGCATCAGCAGTTCGTTGGCTTGTCCGAGATAATACTGGTTGCCCTCGCCTACCTGCTGAATGACGGGGACATTTTGCCGAACCTGGCCTTGTTGTAACGGTTCCTGAGCCAGCGCGAAAACCGGCATGACGAACGCGACATGAAAGGTCAGTAGTGTAATGGCGGCGGCGCGCACCGCCCGACGTGTGCACATCGGTCCTCCACGGGACTCTAATTTCGATAAACAAATGACGTATAAACCGCGGCTCCCGCCAGCGAATCCGCATGGGAAGTCGTGGGACGGTTGGCAATCACATTCACCTGGCAAACGTACGTACAGTCGGCATAGAGCGGCCCGAAAGATTCCGAGAAATCCATATAGACGACTTCCTGGCTTTCATACCGCTGCACTTTCTGATACCATACCACGGCGTCCAGCCCGCCGTAACGCGCATACACGCGCAGCATATAGTAGGAAATGATAATGTCCGGATTCGGAGTAAAACTCCAACTGGCCGAATAAACATCCGTTGAATCGCGCGCCACGGACAAATTGCGCGGATTGTTGATTAACCGGTAATACAATGTGTCCGACCGTTCGGAACGATTCCCTAATGAATCATAAACCAGCATCATCCAAAAATAGCCTCGGGAATCTCCCGTTTCGGGATGGGGATCCAGCAGTCTCAAGGGTGCTCCGCCCGTACTGTCTCCTTTGTCCACCCAAAAATACCGGTCTAATCCCTCCTGTAAATCCACGCTGACGCGCAGGTCGGCAACAACGTAGAAACGCAGCGGTGAGACATTTTCCGGACAACGATAAATCCGGTAGCCCAGCACGTCCGGTTCCGTATTGGCATACCATTCCAGCCGCACCGCATGATAACCGTCATTGACCGCCATCGCCGGATCCGCTCGAATTCCCTGCTGCGGATAAAGATCGTCGCTCGACCGCTCGACCCATCGCGGTTTGGCGGGCGGAAGTTCATCCGAGGCGTTTTCGTTTTCACCGCAGCCACACCACATGAACGTTCCGCAAATCAGCAGCAGCCCGAACCGATATACAGCTTGCATACGAAAAATCTCCTTAGCGGAGCCTGAAGGCCACACTCACTCGGTGGGTGTTGCCCAATTCTCGGGAAAGATACGCGTAATCCACCGTGGCGCGCCAGATGGAAAGGCCCGCCCCCGCCGTCCACTCGTCATCCCAGAATCCGCCGCGCAAGGCCAGCACGCTAGCGAACTGATATTCCAGTCCGAAATGGTCCGTATGATCCCAGCGTTTCTCGCTGTCATAACTCAGAATAATCCGGCTGTCGCGTCCCGGTAAAGTATGCGTGTAAGCCACTCCCGTGCGGAAATTGGTGGGGATCATATCCTTGTTGTTTTCGCCCCAGTCAATTCCCGTGCGCGTCACATCCTGCCAATTGAATCCCCAGGCCAGCGAGGCTTTCCATTTCTCCCAGAAAACATCCGACATGCGGAAACGAACTTGCATGCCGAAATCCGCGCCGATTCCCGATCCTTTTGCCTCATCCAGACTTTGATTCAGCAGCTTCAGATTGACTCCAAAAGGAATTTCAAGGGGTATCTGGAAGTATGACCAGCCCAAATCCAGATTCCAGCGGTTCAACTTGGCAAAGGTAATGAAAATTGCCGTCTCGCTGGCGCCGAATATTCCGCGCGGTCGGGCTCCCGTCGTCAGCAGATACTCCTGAACGGACAACGTATCGCCGTTAACGACGCGATTGCGCGCCTGCGCATAGTCGTTGTGTTTTTGAATTTCGGGCACTCCCAGCCGGACATAGTTGACGGAAAACACCGCCCCGCTAATCGGCAGAGTCAGTCCGGCGGTGGAATAGTTCGCCAAGCCGTCCCACAGATCGGCGTACATACCCGCCGCATGCGGCGCGCTGATATATCCCATTCCGGCCGGATTCCAATAGAAACTCATGGGATCGTCGGTATGCGCACTCATGGCTCCGCCCATCGCCACGCCGCGGGCGCCGACACCGATCTCCAGAAACTCGCCGGCGTATTTCGCCGCATGCGTATACGATACCGTGAGAAAGACGCAGGCCATGAGCATCGTGAATCGTTTCATTAGCGCACCTTGGCCAGTTTAACGATCTTTTCCACTTTTTGTTTATCGTGTTTGGCGATCAGCCGCGCAAAATAGACTCCATTAGCCACTTCTTCGCCCTTGAAATCCCGCCCGTCCCAAACCACTTCACGATAATTGGCTACAGCTCGCGCGGTTTCCCGCACCGTGCTGATATGCCGTCCCGCTACCGTATAGATTTTTACTTCCACAAAGTCGTCGGTTACGTCGGAAAGCAAATAGGCGATGGTCGTACTTTTCTCAAACGGGTTGGGGTAATTGATCGCCCATTCGAAGCCGAATGTCGCGCGCACGTCGAACTCGACGATCAGACTGTCCGTCAATCCGCTGTTGTCCGTGGCCTTGATGCGGATCACGTGCGGGCCGGGTTCGAGTTCGGGATGAATTAATGCGCTGATGGAGTTGCGCGAGAGCGCGGAATCCGACCACGAAATCTCGGCATCGGGAATTGTATCCTGATCGAGGATGAAGAAAAACTTGCCCGGGCGCCGATCCACTCCGCTTAAGTCCGACATCTTCGCATAAATGGCGGGATGGCGCGGCAGCACCGAATGCGGCGTAAATTTCATGCCATCCACCGCCACTTCGATTTCCGGGCCGCGCGCGTCCTGATAAAGAAACACGGCAAACGTGCCCAGCTCGGTTGATGTGGCTGTGATATGGCCCTGCAAGATGTATATTTTTTCCAAGCCGGAACCCACAGAATCCGCGGCCAGAATCGTCACCTGCGGATTGTTCAACTTCCGCCAGCATACTTCCGATGCAGGTTTCGCGAACAATTGAATACGGCTGATCGCTTGCGATAAAGCAAACGCGCGGATGCGAGCCGAAAAACTGCGGATGATTTCCGCTTCCCCTCCCGCGGCTAACCACTCCGTGGTATCGGCCAGCGTCACCCGGTGCGACAGAAGCGCGACGCTCGTATCGGGACTGAGTAAACCGCTATAGTTTAAAACGGTTTGTTCCGCCGCCGAGATCGTCTCGGGCGAATGATACACTAAAGTTGTGCTCTCTATCGGCAAGGAACCCGGAGGCAGCTTTACCCATATGGTGTCGTTTGTCCCTGATTTGCGATACCGGTGCGGCTCGTTTATCAGCGGCTCGCGCCGGGGAAGATAGGTTCCCAGCTCATTGCTGGCCGGGAATATATTAACATTGCTGATCACGAGAGAGTACGTGTTGTCGTTTTCATTCAGTTCGGGAATTGCGTTCGCAGGATCCAATCGAAGTCCGACGGCGTATCGCATGGGCAGAAGCGGAGCGCGAACATATGCATTGAAAATCGCCGATTGCTGCCACGGTTGCGCTACCGTTCCATATATTACTAGCGTATCCGTTAGAATAATGAGTGAATCCGGCCGCGGCGGACGGCGAATACGGATGGTATCCCGCCCAATCGCTTCCATGCGTACGGCAAGTTCGGGAAACTCCCGCGAGTTCGCATAACGGTTGTGCGATATCGGGACCACCAGCAAAGGTTCCGCGCCCGGAATTAAACGAGGCGCCAAACCGTTCGTTGATTCAATCTGAAAGTCCGTCAACTGCTCAATCGCCAGCGTGTAGTCCGCCAAGGATTGGTAATCTCCACCATACGGTTTGACGCGGAATTCCATCCGATAGGAGCCGCCTAAAATGCGGCGCGGCCCAAGCGACGGAGTTTCCCATACACCTTGCCTGACTTGCGTCATTTCCACCGTGTCTATGGCCAGCGGCCCTTGAGAAGGACGGAAAATACCCCGCACTTTAACGCGCTCCACTCCGCTTTGGTGAGCCACTTGCGCCTGTACGCTGAAGATCGAATCGTTGTAAATGCAGCCGTGTGGCAGCACGTTGAGATTGAATATGCGTGGTATAGACAGACTGTCTGCGAAAAATATCGGGAGGGATCCGATGGCATCGCGCGGCCGAACCCCGGGGTCATTGCCCGATGCGGGACGTCCTTGATCCACGACGTAAACTACTAAATTTCCCTGCGCCGTTGTAAAATTACTGATCGCCAGCGGCAAATTCTGAAAGACCCGCGTTTGTATGGCCACGGGCACTAATTCTTCGGGATTAAACGCGCGCACTTTACTGGATTTCAAGCGGGGAAAATAAACCCACACGGATTCCTGCAGGGCGGGATCCCAATCGCGGCGCCGGATCGAGTAGTCGTAGGTTTCACCGTTAAACGGCATAAGGTAAACGTCCACCACATCACTCACCGGCTCCCAGGGCAGGATTCCGCTGATATGCACTGTATCGCCGCGGCTGACGATATTTGTGTCTGTTCGGAATTCCGGAAGGGACTCTTGAGGACTTGCCAACCGCACACCCGGATCGCCCAGCAGCGACATCATCATCATCTGTGAATAGTAATTATCGTATCCCAGTGCCGGTGTCGTGCGGGAACTCCAGTATTGCGTTTTATTGAACTGAATGATTTCGCCCAATGTCCTGGGCGGCGGATTCAGAATAAAATCAAATAAGTATTTCTGCATTTCTACGCCGGCAAAGGCCCAACCGACACCAGTCGAGCTGTACACTCCAATGGCGCCGACCGGATCGCCGCGGCTATTTCGCGTAAATAAAAACGCTTCCCCAAGCACTAACGACTGATCGCGTTCGTCAAACACGCCGGAATAACATGTAAAACTATTGATGAAGGGATACGTCCGCCGGTTGTTCAGTAGTGTTACGCCGCCAACGTCTATCAATTCGGTACCGCTCCATACACCTCCGCCTCCGTGGCCGTTGTAATTCATAACAATGGCGCCGTTTAAAAACGAGTAGCGGAGAACGGTTGGGCCTTCCGCCCCGGATAGGCTGTCTAAATAAACGCGCGAAACATTCACTTCGTTCGGCATCAGCCGCACAATCGGTTCGGAGAAATCCAAAGCAAAATTGAACTGCGCGTCTTTTCTGTCGGCTATAAACAGTGCCGTACAATGGAATGGAGAATTGTAATC
Organism: Candidatus Zhuqueibacterota bacterium; assembly: GCA_003818605.1. Taxonomy (GTDB): domain Bacteria; phylum Electryoneota; class RPQS01; order RPQS01; family RPQS01; genus RPQS01. The sequence continues at coordinate 5,052 of RPQS01000024.1, forward strand.
TGTCAGTTGAGGATCTTCATACCGAACCAGTTTTTCCACATACGTTTGCAGTTCACTGGATGTGCGACAGGAAATCCGACCCACCGTAATATCCGGGATAATATCCCATGGCGGTCCCGAAACCGTTCCGAAAAGCATGTCTGATGCGGCGATCCCGTAATCCAGAGTGAGTGGATACAGGCTGGGAATCAGATTTCCGTTCGCTGGTCCGAACCGCGTATTCAACATTCCATCGCCGACCAAACACACGTGAGTGGGCCGGATCGGCCAGTGATCGTAGGCATAGCGCAGAAAATCCCGAATGGCTTCGGGACTTTCGATTCCATGATTGAACTGCTCGTAAATCTGCGACACCCGAATCGTGTCCACCGAACCGTTGAAACTGGCTCGCCGCAGACTATCTATCCGGAGCAGGGACAGATCATTGATGAAGCTGTCGTGATAAATAAGAAGGTATTCCGCGCCGTTCAGATTTCGTAAATCGCGATTTGACGTTTCGGGAAGAATCGCCGCTGGAGATTTCGGATAGCGTTGATCGAAAGCGACAATTTCATACGCATCATCCGAAATAAGCTGGAAGCGCACGGCCCATGATCCTCCTTCATCCGCAGGCCGCACGTAACGGGCGGACAAATTGGTAAGCCGTGAACGCCCCACTTTCCATACTTGAATATTTCGCGAGGAAAATCCGCGGATATCATACGAGAACGTGTCTTGCCGCGTTGTATCAAAGCGAAACGATACCACTCCGGACGTATAGACCCGCAATTGACGGTCGTACTCTATCTCGAACCAATTCGCATATATCTTGTCATTGATTCCACCCATCCCATCTCCGGGAAGAAAAACGGAAATGGTATTATTACCGACTAAAAGATCCCCGGATACAATACCAGGGTTCGAAGATTCCGAGAGATCATTCTGGATAATCACGGCCTCTTGATTCATCCAATCCGTATTGTTGTCGTTCCATGACACTTTACCGATTATTAGTCCCGGAGCCGTTGTTCCGTTGAGACGAACGATGGCGCGATGGTGACCCGGACCGGATGTCTGTGGCCCTTCCACCTGCGATGTGAAACCCTGCAACGCCGCTCGTACGAGCACTCCGTTCGTTGATCGTGTCTCGGGATAAGGCAAAAAAACAGTAAAGTTCCGCGTGGTCAACGCTTCCATGGCTTCCCCGAAAAACCAGTAATCCTGATACATGCTGACCGGGCCGTACGCCTGCATTTGCTGTCCCCACAATCGGGTTGTCTGCGAGAGACGATCGTGCTTCCAATCCTTTTCGAAGTGGATTAAAGTACGAATAGACGTGACGGTTCTTACCTGCGACGACGACCAATCGGATCTATAGGTGCCGTCCTCTTCGCCCATTCTTAAACCTCTCCGGCTGTCTCCCCATGAAAACCAATAGACATTGTCGTTTGTATAAGGATCCGTGTATAACGACGGATTGATACTCTGATAAGTCTGCACGTTGGGCTTGCCGTAGAATTCAATGTAATCGAACTCGTCCAAGCGGCCGTCCGCCTCACCGGCAATGTGAACGGGAATTTCCAAACCGCGATGGTGGATGTGCATATCAAAGGTTGATATCTGATCAATTGGGCAACCCGCAAAAATCAAATCCGCTCCGGTTACACGAACAACTCCTTCTTCTTTGACTATGAATTTCCATCGGTTGCCGGTCGGACCGCTGTCCAGCGGATTGTGGCTCTGCCCATGTCCCGTAAAAGCCTCCGGCATGCGGGTGGGGAGAGCTGTCGAAGCTAACGGGCCAAGCATGTTACGCAGCATTTGGGTTTCATTGGCTCGATCGGATAGCCGTACGGCGGCGGTTTCACCGCGCGGCATGGTGAAGCGAACCCGAATCCGGCGTGTAATTCGGGCAATTCCTCGCGACGCGTCCACCTGAACCGGGAAAAATTGCAATGAGACCAGCCGATGGCCGCGAAACACGCCGGTTTCCCGCACCGCAACCATCTCGGTAGGCCAGAGAGCCTGCTTGCGAGGAGTGGCTGCGCGACGTTCCCGTAGAGATTTTTCCGGTGCGGCACCCCCAACGGCACCCTGCCTAGCAGCCTCATTGCCCGATCTCTGATCCACTAAGACATCCGGAGGATTGGCAGCCATGGATCCCAGCTGGCGGGTTTCGGATTCTACATCCTCAATTTGTACATGCACCGGGCCGGGAAGACAGTCCAGCATCTGCGTGAGTTTTGGCAGACGAGGCACGCCCGTCTCATAGCAGGGGGAGGCCCCGCTGATGTCTACCCCGATAATCTCACGGGTAATCTCATCGTATTCAAGCCGAATATCGGGGCATTCCCACTCTACAACCAGTTCACCGTCATCGTGTCGGACCAGTGTAAATTCGGCCTTCGTAAGAAGAACCTTACTGGCATTCTGAGACACAGTCTTTCGGGCTGGATCCAGCTTGGAAAATGCCGTAAAACCGCTTCCAAGAAGAAGCAGCAAACTGATAATAATAATGATTTTACGATGACTCATGGGAGTTGTTACCGTCTGTAAAAATAAAATTCGCCAAGCCGTACGAACCGTCCGCAAAAATAACTCTGTGCATAAGCCAGATTTATACGGCTTGTGCACTGAATGATTTTAATCGCAAACGGTACAAAACAGCTTAGCGAAAGTGCTATAAAGTGGGGCTCCCTTGCAAACATTTGGAATTATAGGAAAGATTTACCAGTTTGTCAAGTCTTTTTCGTCTGCAAGTACTTAGTTTTCCACCACCAGCGAAGATTGGGCTCAGTGGTTCACCTCCCTGCAATTCCCGCTCCAAATATTCAAGACCCGCGTGGCGACTATTTGACAGTAAATCGAGAGGTCTTAATCTTCAACAATTTGCATAAGTCATCCATCTGCTTTTTTCGTGCTTTAGGAGTAGAGAAAGCCGTAACAAATGTTGATACGTTTCATAACGATTCGTATATTGAGAACTTAGGCGATTCCACCCTTTTCAGACCTTCCATCGAATCTTTAAGGAGAAGCTCTCGTGTTACACCAACCTGCCACACCGGCTGGCAAAGATTACGCAGTCGCGTACAAAACGCGACTCGGCGTATGGATGTTTATCTACTACTCTCTTTTCTATGTCGGCTTCGTCGTGATTAACTTGAGTTCTCCGAAGCTCATGGAGGCGATCGTTTTTGCCGGACTGAATCTCGCAACAATTTACGGATTTGCTTTGATCGTTGTCGCGTTGATTCAAGCACTTGTCTACAGCGCCCTTTGCAGTAAGCAGGAACGCCTGCTGGCCGCTCAGGATCGGGAAAAGGAGCGTTCGTAACATGGTTCTTGCCATTTTTCTTGCATTTGTTATTTTTGTCGTAGCACTCTCCTTCTACCTCGGGCGCAGGACAAAGACATCGTCTGGATATTATGCTGCGGGCGGACAGATTCATTGGGGCGTGAATGGTATCGCGTTCGCTGGCGACTACCTGTCAGCGGCTTCCTTCCTCGGCATTTGCGGGATGATTGCCACCGTTGGCTATGATGGTTTTCTCTACTCCATAGGCTATCTTGCCGGGTGGATTGTGGCCCTGTTCGTCGTCGCGGAAGCGATGAAGAGGCTGGGCAAATATACTTTTACAGACGCGTTAGACTCAAAATTCAACTCTCGCGGTATTAAGCTGGCTGCCGCCATCAGCACATTAATGGTATCCATCTGCTATTTGATCCCGCAAATGGTCGGCGCCGGCGTGTTGGTTGAACCCCTGCTCGGCATTTCTCAGCACTGGGGCGTGATTATTGTCGGTGCGGTTGTCATCACCATTGTCGCGACAGCCGGCATGGCGTCGACGACCTATGTGCAGTTCCTTAAAGGAGGGCTGCTCATCATTTTCTCGCTCGCGCTTGTCATTGCCGTTTGCTGGAGAGGATTCACGACGCAGCCCACACCGAAGGGCCATACTCGATACGAGTACCAGTCTCTGGCGGCTTTGGAAGTAGATGGAAAAATCACTATCGCAGATTCGGCACGGAAGCTTATCCGGGAATACGTCGACGCGGCCTCGCAAACCCGATTTGTAAGTCTCGCGGAGAACGGACGGCAGAGCTGGTGGAAGGTCGAGCAGGGCGAAACGGGCATAACGCTGCACGAGACGCAATCTGTTGTCGTCACCGCTAATGGTTCGAAATTGATCAACGGCGCGCCCGCTTCCGAAGGAAATAAGCTGCGACCTGTGGGGAATGTTGAGTTGCTTCGCGGACAGAAGGTCGCAAATACAGGCAGCGTTTCCCCGATAGAAATGTTGGCAGCGCTTTCGGATAAGAACACCATTGTACGCCGCTGGAAAGACGTGAAGTTAACTGATGCCGACGGTGCGAAAGTCACCGTGTACTACTCTGCATTGACCAAGGGAAATCAATTGATGCGGCCGGGCATTAAGTTTAAGGTTCAGGGCACCCCGTTAGAGAAACTCGACTTTGTCTCGCTGATGCTGGCTCTCTTCTTGGGCACCGCCGCCCTGCCGCACATTCTGATCCGTTATTATACGGTACCTAACGCAGCGAGTGCGCGTAAATCGACCATTGTCGCAATTGCCGCCATTGGCTTCTTCTACATACTAACACTGTTCATGGGACTTGGCGCGATGATGAACGGTGTTTTGAATCCGGCGGATAGCAATATGGCAGCGCCATTACTTGCACACAGTTTCGGCACGTTCCTTTTCGCCTTTATCTCCGCTATCGCGTTCGCGACTGTTCTGGGCACTGTGAGCGGATTAATCGTCGCGGCATCCGGTGCGGTTGCCCACGATCTCATGGATCGCTATATGAAAGTGTCGATGGACGACCGGCAAAAAGTACGAGCCGGCAAGGTGTCGGCATTTGTTATCGGCGCGCTGGCGATTCTATTGGGAATTCTCTTCAAAGGAATCAATGTCACATTCCTTGTCGGACTCGCGTTTGCCGTTGCCGCCTCCGCAAACCTGCCAGCGATGTTGATGCTCCTATTCTGGAAACATACGACCGCAAAGGGTATTACAGCTTCAGTTTTGGTGGGGACCTTTACGGCCCTGGTGCTTATTGCTCTTTCGCCGGAATTATTTAAACTCTACGGGCTTAATCCGGATGCCGCTCCGATTCCACTGAACAACCCCGGCATTTTTTCTATTCCGTTGAGTTTCATCACCTTGGTGACGGTCTCATTGATCACGCGAAAAAAGCGTCTTCTTTAATTTCGGTGTCAACTCATGCTGAGACGGTACAGAGAAGTGCGCGAGCACTCCATCATGAATTAATACGGCCGGAGAGTTGGCCCTGTTCGCTCGCACTGCTCTCCCTTCCGAAAGTCCATGCACACTATACGCGTCGATTTACACTGCCATTCAGTGCATAGTGATGGCGTTCTCGCACCCCGCGACCTCGCCGAAGCGCTTGTAGCCGATGGTGTTGTCGTCGCCGCTCTCACAGACCATAACAGCGTAGAGGGTCTGAAAGAATTTCGCCGAGCATTGGCGCGGCGCGAGGTGGGTTTTATACCTGCCGTGGAGATTACGACGCATTATGGCGACCGTGAAGCACATCTCTTAGCTTATGGAATAAACGCCGCACATCCGGAACTGTTGTCTACCCTCGTTTCTTTGCGTCAAGCATTCACTTCCGATGTACACAGCGTTGCGGGGGCTTTACGGACGAAAGGGGTGGTACCGAATGATGAGATGGTCGATATTCCGAGCGGACGGATCGATATTGTCGAGGCGATTGACTTGGTGCACCGAGCTGGGGGGCGCGCCTTTCTTGCCCACCCGTTGATGCTGGAAGCTGATGAGATCAAATTGGAAATGATTCTCGTAGAGCTCCAAGCTCGAGGATTGGACGGCATTGAAGTATTCTACGCACCTTTTACGGTCGAGGAACGAAATCGTTTACACTCCATGGCGCGGCGTGTCGGGTTGTTGGTTTGTGCTGGCACTGATATTCATGAACGCATAGCCCCGAATACTGCGGGAATCGAGATGCCGGTCGCTGATTGGAAGGCCTTTCGGGATGCAATCGGTGGATGGACTGCCTCAGATAGGCAACGTGACACAGCATCTCGTTCGCGGGGCAACGCTCGCTTCAAATGGCGCAACTTTATATTCCATATCATCTTTCCGACATTTTTAGCTATTGCGCTGTTTATCGTTGCCATCTATGCGCTGTTTCTGCCGACATTCGAGCAAACCCTGATTGATCGCAAGCGCGAGATGATCCGCGAATTAACGAACTCGGCCTGGAGCATTCTAACAGGCCTCGAGAACGATGAGCATGAAGGCCGTTTGACGCGCGGGGAAGCACAAGAATTAGCTATTTCTCGCATTGCATCGCTTCGCTACGGACCGGAAAGTAAAGACTATTTCTGGCTGCAGGATATGCATCCACGCATCATCATGCATCCGTACCGCACGGATCTTAACGGAAAGGACGTTTCCAACTTCTGTGATCCACGAGGTGTAGCCATTTTTGTGGCGTTTGCCGATTTGGTCAAACGCGAGCAACAAGGCTATGCCGTGTATGTCTGGCAATGGAATGACGATCCGAGCCGCTTGGTCCCGAAGGAATCGTATGTTAAAGGTTTCGCACCTTGGGGCTGGATCATTGGCACCGGACTCTATATCGAGGATGTTACGAATGAGATTAATCGCATCGAGCGAAGTCTGGTGCGCATTTCGCTTGCGATCTCGGTGGTTGTGGTGTTGCTTTTACTCTACGTGATTTTCGAGAGCCTGCGCCTGGAGCGCGAGCGTGCGGACGTGGAGGAGGATCTTCACGAATCCACGGAACGCTACCGTTCTCTCGTGGAATCAAAAACCGAGGGCACTTTGCTGGTGATGGATCGCCGATGCCGCTATGCCAATAATATCTTTTTAGAAACACTCGGCTGCTCATCTGGCGAGCTTGAGCTGTTGGATCTATCGGACTTATTCCCCGATATTCTGGACAATAACGCAGCGTGGAACGAGTTGAATGCCCTGCTGCGGGGAGACGAAGTCAACAGCGGTTTCGATGCGGTCATCAAGCGACGCGACGGCAGAATGATCGAGTGTGTCCTCACGCTCAGCCGTATTTCCGTTGCGGGTCGCGAGGGCTTCATTATTCACTCACGAAGCATAGAACCGGCTATAAACGCAGCCGGTTTACATGAAACGATCAAGCGTGATCAGATTCTGCAGCGAGTTGTCGACGAAAGCCCCATCGGCATTTTCCGAGCGCGCGCTACATCACGGGGCACACTAACAGCCTATAACCAAACCGCTGTGCAGCTGTTGTCTGTGAACGAAAACGTCGAGGGCGAACCGCTTGCGCTTGCCGATCTCTTTGTTGATTCAACAGCATACGACGAGTTTCTCAAAAACTTGCAGCGAGATAGCCAAACTGTTCACTGCCTTCACCAAATTCTCCATGATATGAGCAACAGAACGGTTGCCATTACCGCGAAGCTGGTTCGTGATAGCCAGGGTGCTCCGCAGTCGATCAACGGTTTTGTCGCGGATATTACGAATCAGCATTATCGCGAAGCGGAGTTGGAAGCAACCATCGAGCGGCTGCAGACAACGCTTCTCTTCTTGCACGAACCCCTCAGCCGCTTGACCCAACATGCCGTCTACTGCACTATCGATACATCGGTAGGCATGGCGGCGGCGATGATGACCGACCAGCACTCGAGCTCTGCCCTCGTTCGGACGGAGTCTGGCAATGTGGTTGGCATCATCACCGATGGAGATATTCGGCAACGCGTGGTGGCTGCGGGGCTGGATCAAAATACTCCAGCACATCGAATCATGTCGGCGCCAATTGTGACCATTGGCGAGCAAGCGGTGATCTACGAAGCGATGATGATGATGGAACAACAGCACATTAACCATTTGGCCGTCGCTGACGACACCGGGCTTATCGTCGGCACCATCTGCCACCAAGAACTGATGCAGTTTCAGCAGTACGGTCCGATCGTGCTCACTCGCGAGATCGAACACGCTTCCACGCCAAGCGACGTCGTCCGCAGCTGTAAGAGTACTCCGGGATTAGTTAAAGTACTCCTCGATTGCGGAGCGCGCTCACATATAATCAGCCGTCTGATTTCCTCCGTGTGTGATGCTTCGACTTTCAAACTGATCGCGTTCGCGGAATCTGAGTTAGGACCTCCTCCGGCGCCTTATGTATTCATGTCGCTCGGCAGCCAGGGGCGTCAAGAGATGACTCTGTCTAGCGATCAGGATAACGCAATTTTATACGAAGCGCCCGCGGATCCGGAGCGGGACGCTGCTGTTAGAGAGTATCTTGTGGAGCTTGGGCGTTTTGTATGCGAGTGGCTCAATCGGGCGGGATATCCATACTGCCGTGGGGCCGCTATGGCGCAAAATCCGCGTTGGTGTCAACCACTTTCTACTTGGAAGGCTTATTTTCGCGAGTGGATCGAACGCGCCGAACCGCAGCAGTTATTGGAATTTTCTATCTTTTTTGATTTCCGTCCGGTATACGGCACAACCCGTCTGGCGACGGATTTGAGTCATTATGTTTTCGATCTGCTGCGCGAACACCCGGCATTCTATCCGCATTTTGCTCAGAATTCGCTGCAGTTCAAACCGCCCAAGCGCCTTTTCGGCCGAATTTTTGGGAGCGGCGGCAAGGAGCCAGGAGGCATGCTTGACGCCAAAGAAGCCGTAATACCAATTATTAGTTTTGCACGGCTTTATGCTCTCCGTGAAGGAATTGACGTGACAAACACTGTGGAACGGCTCCAACGATTGACCGAGACCGAGGTAATAAACGAAACAAGTGGTCAGGCAATCATCGAGGCGTTCGAGTTTCTCACGCGACAGAATTTAACGCAACAAGAGAAGACTTTTGCTTCGCGGCAGACAGTTGACAATAGAATACATCTTCGCAAGCTCGGACCGATTGAGCAATCGCTCCTCCATCAGTCCATTGCGCAAATTGACGCCATCCAAAAACGAATTAACTATGACTTTTTTAGTGGCATGATATAGGATTAAATAAAGTGAATCAACCGGCGAAGTACGGCTGCTTGGTTCTGGGATTTCCAAATATTGTGCTTGACAAACCGAAAGAATAATCCTCTTCATGACCCTTGCTCAAGAATTGATGCTGCTGACACCGTCAGATAATATGGGCAGGCAGACTTCGCCGGTCCTAAATGAAGTTTACGGCCGCACGATTTGGCCGTTGGGAACCCGATAATTCGCCGCGGAAAGGATGCGCCGTGTTCAATCTGGCCGAAGAACTGCTGATCCTTTCTCTGCCCGATGCCTTGGGAAAAAAGGTGGGGATGGCCGGGAATATCAGCTATGCATTGACGGGCGCGTTTATCATCGAACTCATGACGCGCGGCCGCGCGCGGTTGAATGATAAAAAGAAGCTCGAGATCACGGACAGTTCGAGCACGGGCAATGAACTTTTGGATGAAGTCATTCAGCGCATTCGGGGAGCCAAACGACCGGCAACCGCGCAAACGTGGATCGGCAATCTTGCGCTGGCCATCAAAAGACTTCGGCCTCGCGTCTTGCAGCCGTTGGTGGACAAGGGAATCGTGCGGGCTGAACCGAAAAAGTTTTTGGGATTGTTTCCGTACACGTATTATTTTCTTTTCGATCCCACACCCGCGATGGAAATCCGCGAGCGGCTGCGGGCTTCGCTGATTGATGAGCGCGCAATGGAAGCGCGCACGCTGCTGCTCGTTTCCATTTTACAGGCCAGCCGTTTTTTAACGGCGCAGCTTCCTAAAACTGAACGCAAGGCGGCCAATAAAAAAGCTGCGCAGTTGATGAAGGAAAACGCTATCGCCAAAGCAATTGCCGATCAGAATGCCGCCGTCGCCGCCGCCGTGATTGCGGCCACATCCGCGGCGTCAAGTTAGCATTTCAAACGAAGTTTTTCTCGTTTCTCATTTCTAATTTTCTTTATGATTTCTCTGAACACCGATCACGCCTTCAGCGATAAAGCCGGCAAGCATGGCCTGAATCCGCGCGATATCGAAAAGCTGAAGCCGAAAATTCTCAGCGCGCTGGCCGCGATTCGCGAACGCCAGCGGGCGAGCGAACTGCCGTTTCTCGATCTGCCCAACGACCGCGCTGCGGCGGATTCCTGCCGGGTGATGGCCGAACGATTCTCGAAGATGCAGAACTTTTTGCTGGCGGGAATCGGCGGCTCGGCCTTAGGTCCCGCCGCGCTCTTCGGCACACTGGCGCATCCGCTGCACAATCTTCTCAATGCGGATCAACGCAAAGGCCGCCCCCGCTTTTTCATGCTGGATAACGTGGATCCGGATTATGCTTCCGCGCTGCTGGCGATGTGCGATCCGCGCGAAACGGTGTTCAATATTATTTCCAAGAGCGGAGCCACCGCCGAAACAGCCGCCGCAAGTTTGCTCGTGTTCGACCGCACGCAAAAGGCTCTCGGCCCGAAGTGGAAAGAGCACGTAGTCTGCACGACCGATCCGCGCACGGGCGATTTGCGCAAGCTGTGCGAACGCGAAGGATTGCTCACGCTCGATCTGCCTTCCGGCGTGGGCGGACGTTTCTCTATTCTTACTCCGGTGGGACTCTTTCCCGCGTATCTGCTCGGCTTTGACGTGGATGCTCTGCTGAAAGGCGCTTCTGAAATGGCGGCGCGCGGATTGTCCGACGATCTTTCGCAAAATCCCGCCGCCAAGCTTGCGGCCATGCTGTATCTTTTCGACCGCGAATACAAGAAGCTCATCCACGTGATGATGGCTTACGCAAATTCGCTGTATCTTTTAGCCGATTGGTTCCGGCAGTTGTGGGCGGAATCCTTAGGCAAGGCCACGGATTTGAACGGTGACAAAGTCAACGTCGGTCCGACCCCGGTAAAGGCGTTGGGCGCGACCGATCAGCATTCGCAGGTGCAGCTTTTTATCGAAGGTCCGTACGATAAGGTGTTCATTTTCCTCGAAGCGAAGCAATTCCGCACGGAACTTGTGCTGCCTTCAATTTACAAAGACGTTTCCTCGCTCGATTATCTTGGCGGCCAAACCATGAACCGTTTGATGGCGGCGGAATTCGCCGCCACGCGCGAAGCCCTCGCGCGGCAGGAGCGGCCTTCGGTTACCATCACCTTCCCGCAGCTCGATGCGCACAGTGTCGGTTCGTTCCTCATGCTCATGGAAATCGTAACCACCATCGCGGGTTCGCTCTACAACATCAATCCGTTCGATCAGCCCGGCGTGGAACACGGCAAAGTGCTTACCTACGGATTGATGGGGCGCAAGGGCTACGAGAAGAAAATCTGAGACCAGAGACTTGAAAGAGAGTTCTCGATAAACAGAAAAAATTCGTTATGAATTATGCACACATCCATTTAATGTTGAATCATGCCCCGATTATGGGCATGGGTTTCGGTGTGCTGGTGCTGCTTTGGGGCTTGATTCGCCGCAATTGCGAAGTCGTGCGGACAAGTTTTCTGCTTTTCATGCTTGCCGCCGTCTTAGCCATACCCACGTTTTTCACGGGTGAACCGGCTTCAGATGTTTTAAAGAATCTGCCGCATTTCAGCGAGCAAACATCGGAGGCTCATGAGGAAGCGGCGCTCATTGCCCTTATCTTTGTCGGCATTACGGGAATCATTTCGCTGATCGCCTATATCCGCCTAATCACCAAGAAGGAATGTACGGCTCCGCTGACCATCGGTATTCTGATCATCGCCCTGATCACGCTCGGCTTTTTCTTCCGCGCCGGTCAGCTCGGCGGCAAGATCAATCATCAGGAATTGCGGCCGGGATTCGTGATGCCCGCGCATACGGAAGATGCGGATAAGGATTGATTCATGGCCATCGTTGCTGTTTCCATTGCTCCATCGGATGTGGGCACAAGCGTATCGAAATACGTGGCGGCTGCTGAAAAAGCGCTGCGCGAAGACGGGCGCGTGGAATATCGCCTCGATCCGATGTTCACCACGCTCGAAGGCGATCTGGACGTGTGCTTCGAGGTCATCCGCAAGATGCAGGAAGCGGTCTTTGCGATGGGTGCAAAGCGCGTAGGAACGGTGATCAAGATTGACGACCGCCGCGACAAAGTCGCCCACATGGAAGACAAGATCAAAAGTGTGGAAGACAAATTACAGGGGTTGTTGGTATTGAGTTGTGATTCGCCGCGCGTTTTTTATCGGCGAATTCGCATGCCGTCCAGGGCACAGCCCGGCTCTAAGAGGTGCATTTATGTCAAAGGACGTTACACTGAAGCGGGTTGAAGATGACATAATACGCGGTGATCTTGGAAAAGCGCGTGACCGGCTCCACGGGCTGATCGCAAGCTATCCGGAAGACCTTTCGTTGCGCACCAAGCTTGCACAGATCTATTGGAAGCTGCAATATCCGGCAATGGCTGGAAGGTACTGGTATCTGGATTCCGATAGTGATGAGATACGAAAAGCCGCGATAGCAATTTATGAGTGTGCATACAAACATAACGCTTTCCATATTCTGCACGGTCTAAGGATCAGGTTTGATCCCAGTATACTTTCGGATGTTTATGCGAAACAGCGAATAGAAAGTCTCGCTCAACAGTGCAGTATGAAGTGGGGGGGTGCAGCGACTTATAGTTATGCGAAGCAGAAGGCCTTTCACATAGTCCTATCTCGGAAGGAAAAGCTTAGGGGTGCACTGGTAGGCATCATGGTCTTAGCGGTGGTAATTTCGTTAGTCATTCTTCTGATCATGGGTATTTTTCATTTGATCGGATTATTGAGCCATCATTAACGGTATTCAGGAACAAAGACTATCGCTCCAATGATAGTCCGGCTGGAAGAATAGATTCGCAGCGTGGAAGAGAATCTCAAACGACCTACACCATGATCCCCACCGCTAAATGGATTGAGCGGCAATTCAATTTCGATTTCCCGCTGTGGATGTTTTCCAATATTCTGGAAAGGCTGCGGGGAACTCCGGCGCGTTTGGAAGAACGTATCGCGTCGCTGCCGGAAAATATTCTGACGGCCAAACCCCAAAGCGGCTGGACGATTCAAGAGCACGTGGGCCATTTCTGGCGCGTGGATGAACTCATTCACCTGCGGCTGGACGCATACGATTCCGGGCAAACGGATTTACCTCCCGCCTATGTGCCGGACAACCGCCCGACGCCGGATTACAACACCATGCCGATGAACGATGTCCTGCGCGAATTCCGCAAAATCCGAATGGAACTCGTCCGGCGGCTGGAAGTGATGGACGAAGCCGCCGCCCAGCGCACGGCAATGCATCCGCGCCTGAAGAAACCCATGCGCGTGCTCGATACCATGTACTTCACGGCCGAGCACGACGATCATCATCTAACAAAAATCACGGAACTGAAATTGGCGCTGACGGGAAAACCGTGACTTTGATTCCGACCGGGGTTGCGACCAACACCCGGGAGGGTGTTGGCTAGTCCCGGCTCGGCGAAATATATGAACCCCCCTTTTATCCCCCCGCTGAAGTGGAGGGAGAGGATTTTCGAACATGAGACTCTACGAACACGAAGGCAAGACATTTTTCGCCAAGAACAAGATTCCGACCTCGCAAGGCAAAGTGGTCACTACGACCGAAGATGCCGTAGCGGCGGCGAGCGAGATCGGGTTTCCGGTTGTTATAAAAGCACAGGTTCTGACCGGCGGACGCGGCAAAGCCGGCGGCGTGAAGATTGCCAACAACGAAAGCGAAGTGGCTGCTCTATCTTCGCAAATCTTGTCGCTGAGCATCAAGGGCTACCCCGTCCAAAAACTCCTGATCGAACCTGCTTTGCAGATCGAACGGGAAATTTATCTGGGCGTGACCATTGACCGCGCGAATTATAAACTCGTGCTCATCGGCTGCGCCGAAGGCGGCGTGGAGATCGAAGAGACCGCCAAGAAAGCTCCCGAAAAAATCATCAAGATTCCGTTCGAGATTGACGCACCGATTTATTCCTATCACGGTATCGAAATGGCCAAGAAGCTCGGGCTTTCAGGAAGCGATCTGAAAGACGTTGCACCCATCGCAGTGCGGCTGTTTAATCTGTTCAAAAAACTCGATTGTAAAGTAGCCGAGATCAATCCGCTGGTCAAGACGAAAAACGGTAAGTGGCTGGCCGCCGATGCTCGCATCGCGCTTGATGATGACGCGCTGTTCCGCCATCCCGAAGTGACCGAAATGGGCATTACCGTGCGGCACGAGGAAGGCGAACTCACCGACCGCGAAAAGAAAGCCCGCGACTGGGGCATTCCCTACGTGGATCTTGATGGCGACATCGGCATGTTCCCCGGCGGCGCGGGCTTCGGCATCGTGGGCAACGATTTCATTCATCATTACGGCGGCAAGCCCGCGAATTTTATGGACAGCGGCGGCGGCCCGTCTCCGGAACGCATCGCCAAGATGCTCGTGCTGCTCGATGAGAATCCGCAGGTGAAAGTGATTTTCGGCGCGCGTTTCGGCGGCATTTCGCGCTGCGACGATTTTGCCAAAGGCGTGATTCAGTTCCTGCGCGAGCACGGACTCTCTAAACCGATGGTCGTGCGCATGACCGGCAACAAGTGGGAAGAAGGCTTGAAGATTTTCGAACAGGCCAAGGCCGAGACTCCCGATCTATTCAAGCGGATCGAGTTCCACGGCATCGAAACACCCATCGAGGATATTTCGCAGAGAGCGGTAGCGCTGGCAAAGAACGCGTAGCAAACCTATCGATTTCAGGCATAGCAGCACTGAATCGTCAACGAGTACTGACCATCTTGGGAAAAGTATTTCACAAAAGGGTAGGGGGTGCGTATGAAGACTTTTCTGGCTTATTCGCTTGTTGTAATCCTCTTGAATCTTACGGGAACCGCTGCAGCAGAAAACTGGAGATGGGTGAATCCTATCCCGACTGGCAACAACATTAACGAAGTATCGGTTGCCGGTATCCAATGCGCATGGATAGTAGATGATGCCGGCATCGTAATGCATTCATCAGATGGCGGTCTGTCTTGGACACAACAAGACGTCCCCGTACAAATTGGATGGGCAACACTTACATTCGTAGATTCGCTTTATGGTTGGGTTGCCGGCGGTATCGCTAATCCCGGTGAAAACGGCATTATTATTCATACTTCAAATGGTGGACGGGATTGGATTCAACAAACGGGAGGAATCAATCATTTCATTCGCGATGTAGACTTCGTTGACCGAAATCATGGATGGGTAATTGCCCAAAGTAGGTTTGACGGTCCGTACATGATTATTTCGACAATCAACGGAGGAATTCTCTGGGATACATTGGCCGTTGTCTCAGGATATGCACTATATGCCATGGATTTTGTGAACGCAACTAAGGGTTGGGCTGTCGGTAAACGTGTACAGGATTCTGCTTGTGTCCTATATACGGCTGATGGTGGCGGATCTTGGACGGAGCAACTTATTCTTAATGACACATATTTCGGCGATCTTTGTTTCTTAGATAGTCTTAACGGATGGGCAACGTCGTCATGCGGATTGGTTTTTCACACGACGAACGGCGGTTTAACCTGGAGTGATCAGCTGCCACCGATTACTATCGGCGGCAGATCACGAATTCTGTTCCGGGACGCCCAGCATGGTTGGATCGTAAGCGGAACAGGTACGCGCCCGATACTGACGACCAGCGATGGGGGACAATCCTGGATTCATTTTCAATCTCCGACATCAGCCTCAATCAATTCTATCGCCAGTTGGGACTTTCATCATGCTGTAGCTGTTGGCGCGCATGGCTATATTTTTGTGACCAATGATGAGGGAGCGAATTGGACAGAGACGAGCTATCGTCGGGATTGGGCGGGAGTGTGCTCCGGGGTCTTTTCCGATTCCATGCATGGTTGGCTTATCGGAGGCATATCTGACGGCAACAATGCTATTGACAAAATATGGTGCACGACCGACGGCGGCCAATTTTGGATGGAGCAGAGTCTGGGGATTAACACCTCGCTCAAGTCCGGGTGCTCTGCCGACGCAAATACTGTGTGGCTATTGGGACACAACGGAATTGTCCTTCACACAGATAATGGAGGTGCGTTTTGGCAACAGCAAACAGCTTTATCAGGACGAAATATTTTAAATTTCGATTTTCACGACACTTTTAATGGTGCGGCAGTTGAGGGAAACAGCATTTTCATAACGAGCGATGGTGGTGAGTCGTGGTCAGAATATAGTTCCACCTATTGGGGAAGCTATTCCGATGTTGCATACGCTGACGCTCTAAACATCTGGGCTGTGGGGTCTATACTGGTGAATGCGGATTCATTCGTATACGCAGGGGTGGTTAACCACAGCGGCGATGCCGGGTTCACATGGACACAAGATACCCTCGAGGGATTCGGTGAATTGATCCACGTCACTTTCGGAAATCCGAGTGTTGGCTTCATTACAGAACACTATGGACGTCGTCTGCTGAAAACAGTTGATGGAGGAACAACGTGGATCGAAAATCCCAATCCATGCCGAAATGTTATAGACTGGATTAATGCCACAAATGCATCGGATATCTGGGCGGTCACGGATTTAGTAGAAATCGTTCATTCTACCGATGGTGGATCCACATGGACTCTTGAACCATTAATGTATGCGCACTGGCTTCGAACTTTAGTCGCGCCCGACCCTCGCCATGTATGGGCAATTGGAACTGATGGCTGCGTATTTCGATATGGAGAAATCCTATCGCCGGTTCCTGACAATGACAAGCCAGTGGTGGCAACAACCTTTTCGGTTAGCGCTTACCCAAATCCGTTCAATCCGCAGACAACGATTGCATTTGATCTGCCGGCGGACGGGCGAGTGATATTAACGGTCTATGATCTTACCGGGCGGATCGTTGAAAAAATAGTTGACGGCGTTCTTCCGCGCGGTTCGCATACTCTAACTTTCGATGGATCGAAATACGCCAGTGGCATCTATTTCGCTCAGTTGCAGGCAGGGCATTCATCACGCGTTCAGAAATTGATGCTGTTAAAATAGCGCGGCGATGACGCTTGTATAACGGCCATAGATGTACTTTATATGGGGAATCGCCATGGACGATGCAGCGAAGGCAAAAATCCGCAAAAGGGCGAAGATCGTTATTACCATAGCCGATTTGATTGTGCTGGCCTATCTGGTTGTGTCGGTCGTGTTCGCACTATTAATCGCCCATGCGCCCGCGGCTTACATGGATCTGAAGTTATTGAACGCAAAATCCGAACTGCTGTGCACGTTCTGGGATTATGACCTTCAAAAATCGCGGGATGTAGGATATTTTCTGCCGCCGGATTGCGAATGCGATTATGCCAACTGGGCGGAGCGCATTCATGAACATATGCAGCTGCCCGTTGCCGTTTTTATTCATGAATGCGGGCAAACACGATGGCTGCTCAAACCCGCTGAGCTTGCTTTGGCGGAAGATTCTCTAATCGCGCGTCTTGCCGCACTCGACACAATGAACGGCGGCGACACCATAGGCTCCATTACCCGACGATACATCGGTTATTTCGGAAAAGAGGATAGTCTGGATCGCCGAGGATATGTTTTCTCGCGCGCGGGAGATCATCGTAAATGGGGAATCTATTACCGGTTGTTCGATAACTGGCCGCCGTTTTGCGACCTGCTAAAAACTGCCGAAAAGGGCATTTTAAATCCTCGCCCTGACTTATTGGTAAGAAGAGTCGAAAGATTTCTAAATCTTTCCGCTCAATCGAGATGGCCTGCAGAACCTACGCTGAGGGCGCACTATGGCGATAGCCTAATCTATCGTTCCCCTATGCTGGATACTATCGCAACGCTGCACGCAGATACTATTGGTTCGCTTCGACTGGAATTCTACAGCAATATAAACGATCGCGTCTACCGGCATTTGCTGAGCAGCACAAGCATTCCCTGGTGGCGATTTGCCGTGCTGATGATGGTCTTAGGCGTCTTTCATGCGTGCTGGTTGTGGATAAAAAGCCTTACACAGCCGGACATGGCATCGCAATAAACCGTCCCTCTCGTTTCAAACATTGAAATAACTGTTTCTTTCAGGATACATCCCATGCGTAAATTTCTTGTGCTTTTCCTCCTGACCGCTTTAGCGGCGGCCGCTTATTCCGAGCCGTTGTTTCCCGATCCGCTGATTGGCTCGCGTCCCGGAGCCTTTACCGCGCGCGGTCTCAGCCTCGGTCATTGCTATTTAACCAGCGAAACCGGCCCGTCCGCATTAATGGGCAATCCCGCGGCCATCGCTTTCGACCGAAAAAAAGTCCGGTTTGAAGTTTCCGCGGATCTCTCGCGCGTCAAGGAAACGCGGAAGTATCCCGTTTATGACGCATTCGACGCCGTACTGGGGTATAACAACTACGCGATTAACGATCATCTCTTTTCCAAACTGGACGGCGGTGCGGCCATCGTGCTGCCGCCCGTGGGAAATCAAAACTTCGTATTCTCCCTGGGCACGTATTCCGCCTACCGTTTCGATTACCGCTATCGCGAGGAAGTGCGCGACCGCTATTCGCAGGGCGGCATCCAAGACCGTCGCTTAGGCGAGAACAAGCTGGATGTTTCCGGCGATCTTCGCTCGGCCACCTTCGGCGCGGCCTGGGAAAATCACGGAGTTGCGTTAGGTTTGTCTTGGAGCGGTTTGACCGGCGATTGGAACTACGCCAAGGGAACCTACTACGCCGATACGACGAAAGCGAATCTGGTGGATCATATCGAGTTTTCGCCCGACGGCATGCCCGCCGAGTTCAACCTCGGGGCTATCTGGCAGATCAATGACCGCGTCATGGTGGGCGGCCGCGCGTTAATGCCCGCCGGAGATTATAAAATCGAACAAAAAGTCACGGTGGAAGAAGGCGCAGCCTCCAGTTCCCATTCCAGCACGATGACCGTGAAATATCCCAAGCATTACTCGCTGGGCGTGCAGTACAAGCCGCAGAATGAGTTCCGTCCCATGCTGATGCTGGAAGGCGAGATTCATACGTACAGCGACGTGGCCGATTTCTACGACAACACGTTTGAAATCCGCGCCGGAGCCGAGCAGCAAGTCGTTCCCGGCGCTCCCGTGCGCATCGGCTATGTTTACAGCACATCTCCCGAAGACAAGGACCGCGCAAGTTCCTTCTTTACGGCGGGCATCGGTTTCCATATCCAGAAGCTCTCCGGCGACGTCGGCATGGAAATGGGCCGTATCAACTACACGTCTTCCGATCTGTTCCCGCAGGAACTCTTCGGCGGCACGAACCGCAGGGATAAAGATCAGGTGGAAGTCGGCGTGTTCCGCGCGATGCTTACCCTGGGCTATGAACTGTAATCCGGCGCAAACAAGAGATCGAGAAAAGCATGAGAAGATTTTTCTATATTGCAGCCTTGCTGCTGCTGACCGTATCCGTTCACGCGGCTCCAACCTGGTCTTTGGTGGTCTGCCACACCAATGACGTGCACGGCGGCGTGGATTCCTCGGAAGCCACCTTCATGAATCCCGAGCATCCGCCGCAGCTCGGCGGCGCAGCATCAGCTCAGCGTTTGATCAACCAGATCAAACAATATGCGCTTGAAAAACGCAGCGGCTTTCTGCTGTTCGATACCGGCGATATTTTTCAGGGCACGCTGGTCGGTACGAAAACCAAGGGCGAAGCCGTCATGCGCGCGATGA
Organism: Candidatus Zhuqueibacterota bacterium; assembly: GCA_003818605.1. Taxonomy (GTDB): domain Bacteria; phylum Electryoneota; class RPQS01; order RPQS01; family RPQS01; genus RPQS01. Next base: position 24,656 of record RPQS01000024.1, read on the forward strand.
ACGAGATGCAGTATGACGCGTGGGTGCTGGGCAACCACGAGTTCGATTTGGGCCGCGAGGTTCCGGAAATGTTGATGCGGATGGCCGACTTCCCGACACTATCCGCTAATGTGTTCGATACGTCCGGCGGCACGATGAAGCCTTTTGCCCAACCGTACGTCATCAAAAACTACGGTCCGGTAAAAGTGGGTATTATCGGCATTACCACGGCCGGAACGGTGCGCGCGGCGTTTGAAGAAAACATCCGGAATCTCTATTTCGGGCCGGAAGTAACCGCCTTGGCCGCCTACCGAGATACGCTGCGGCAAAAGGGCGTGGATATCATTATTGCCGCCTGCCACCTCGGTTTGCCCTATGACCGCTGGGAAGCGTGGGACAATCTGGAAAAACACGAAAAAGAAGGTTGGAAATCCGATTACGCTCGCGATGCGTTTGAACTTGCGCGCCGCGTCCCCGGAATTGATTTGCTTTTCGCGGGTGATATTCACGTTGGCTATCAGGAACCGTGGGTGGATCCGGTCACGCACACTCCGTGTTTTCAGGGCTACGGCCGGGGCACGAATTTGCTGTGCGTAGAGTTCGAGTTCGATCTGCAAACGAAAAAACTCATGGGCTGGAAACCGTTTGCCGAAGACGGCACGCTGATTACGCTGCTTTCCGACCGTTTCCCCCGCGACCGCAAGATCGCCGAAACCATTGACACGGTGAAATCCCGTGTGGAAGTGGGCTGGGACGAAAAAATCGGAGAGGCGATTATTCCGATTACCCGCACGGGCGAAAACGAATCGTTGATGGGCAACGTCATTTGCGACGCGATGCAATGGAAATTGAAAGGCGATATTGCCATTACCAACAAGGGCGGTGTGCGCACCGATCTGCCGGCGGGCACGATCACGCCGCGCGACGTGTTCAACGTCCTGCCCTTCGACAACACGCTGGGCGCACTTACCGTCACCGGACAATTTTTAAAAGAACTATTCGAGGATAAAGTGGCTTACGGCGGAAGCGGACTTTACGTCAGCGGAATGAAAATCGTGATTGATCGTTCCAAACCGCGCGGCGAACGCGTCGTAACCTTTGAAGTCGGCGGCAAGCCGTATCTGCCCGACGCTAACTATCGCCTCGTAACCACCGACTACCTGCTCGAAGGCAACTCGGGCATGGACAAGCTTACACCCTTGCGCAGTCAGGCCGCCGTGGAAAGCGGCACGTTTATGCGCGATGCGGTGATCGAATACCTAAACGAGCACTCTCCCATCAAACCGAAACTCGATGGAAGATGGACCACAATCGGTAATACACCATAACACAGAATAATTTCATCGCACTCAACATACACTTCAAAGGGAGAACAACCATGTTTCGCAAAGGATTGATTGGTTTACTGGCTATATTGGTGCTGGCCGTCACCGCGCCCGCGCAGGTCATGCTGAATGAATTCTTTTACGACACGCAGGGCACCGATGATACGGCGATTATGTTCGTCGAAATTTACGGTCCGGCCGGAACGAATCTGTCCGGATGGACCTTAGTGGGCATCAACGGCAACGGCGGATCGGAATACCTGACGGTCACGCTGTCGGGCACGATCCCCGCCGACGGCTATTTCGTGGTCGGTGGTTCGGCGGTGGCCAACGTTGATCAGGTGGTGACGGCGGACTTCCAGAATGCCGGCAGCCAGAGCGGCGAAGATTGCGACGGGATTGATCTGCGCGACGGTGATGGCGGCCTTGTAGATCACCTTTGCTACGGCCCATGCGGCGCGGGCCACCTGTGCACCGGCGAAGGCGGCAGCAATGCCCCCGATCCATTTCCGTCCACCGCCAATCCGAATTCGCATCTGGCCCGCATCCCAGACCATTCGGACACGGACAACAACGGCGCTGACTGGGTAATCAGCGATGCTCTCACTTCCGGTCTGCCGAATAGCGGCACCCCATGCGTCCCGCATATCGCCACGCTGTCGGATATCCGCGCTCATAATCTCACGACCGGTGTCCCGACACTGTTGGACACGTTCGTGGTTACGCGCGGTATTGTCAACGTCAATAATGGTTCGCTCGACAGTACTGGCAATTCGAAATTCTATTTCCAGGATGACGATGCGGGCTGCAACGTCTACCGCGGCACGGTTCCGGCGGGCATCGTAGCGGGTGACTGTGTGGTCGTCTCTGGTTGGGTAGAACACTTCAACGGCCTCACCGAAATCGTTTCATCGGGCATCGGCAACTGCTTATTTCAAGTTCAAGTTACAGCCCATGTCACTCCTCCCGCTCCAACGGTTATCACCGGCTCGACTCCGTTTGAAGCGTTTGAAGGCATGCTGGTGCGCATGAATAATGTCACCATTACCGACGGCACGTGGCCTGCCGAAGGCTCCTACGGCGATTTGGTGATCACGGATCCGGACGGCACCATTGGACTTACCATTAACAAGTGGACCAACGTGGACGGCTCGCCGGCTCCGACGCAAACATTCGACATTATCGGTATCCTCACACAATACGACCGCACGTCGCCGTATCTCGAATACTATGAAATCATGCCGCGCACCACGGCGGATGTCATCAATCACAGCGCCGCTGGCGATCCGGTTTCGGGAATGCTTGCCGCCGAATTCGAACTCGATGGCGCGTTTCCGAATCCTTTCAACAGCACAACGCAAATTCGTTTTACGGTCGGAGCGGCGCGCACACTTTCGCTCAGCATTTTCGATCTGCTGGGCCGCGAAGTCACCAGCGCAACTCTTACGGGCTTGACTCCTGGCGCGCACTCCTACACATGGAGTCCTACGGGTGCAACCGGTCTTTATCTGGTTCGGCTGTCCGGCGAAAGTCGTGTTGAAACGGCCAAGCTGCTTTACCTGAAGTAAGCTTTTTCCTTTCATTTTTGCAGAGGGGGGCTTTTTGAAGCCCCCCTCTGTGTTTTTCTCCGTCATAGTCAAACTCATATTTTAAGCACCGACGGTTTTTCCGTTGACTTGACCTTGTTTACAAATTATATTGTATGATTGAAATGCACATATCCGGGGCACGACCGAAAGGTCGTGCCTTGCCATTGTTAAAGGAGCGAAATGCGATGAAGATTTTGTTGCGTTGTGTGGTCACTTGTGTTGCGCTGTTGCTGATGATACAAACGGTTCCGGCCCAAATCAGCGAGGGCGGAATCCCGTTCAGCTTTGGACCCGGCTTCAGCGCGACGGATGTGGTTCCTACCGTCGAAATGCCGCCTGTGGATGCAGCCCTGTATTTGGCGGAGGATGCCCGTGCTCCCAAGGATACCCCCTACCGCATCGCAACCCTGCTCGATGTATCCCTTGACCTTTCCAAGTCCGGAGTTTGGTCTGCCATACCGAACGGCCGCATCTGGCGGCTGCGCATTCTATCCAAGGGCGCTTATTCCATCGCGTTGATCTATGACCAATGGCATATCCCCGAAGGCGGAAAACTGTTCATTTATAACGACAAGCGCAATCAGGTGCTGGGAGCCTTCACCAGTTTCAACAACTGGAAAGAAGGTACGAATATCACCGGACACGTAATGGATGATGCGGTAACTCTTGAGTATTTTGAACCCGCTGATGTCGAAGGCCGGTCGGACTTATCCATCTTCAGAGTCGTCCATGCCTATCGCAACGTGTTCGGACGGGGCGGTTCGCTCGACGATTTCGGGGAATCCGGTTCGTGCAATGTGAATGTCATTTGTCCCGCCGCCTCCGCCTGGCAAACCGAAAAGCGGGGCGTGGGCATGATTATCGAAGACGGCTATCGCATTTGTTCCGGCTCGCTCATTAACAACACGTCACAGGATTTGACTCCTTACTTTTTGACTGCAAACCATTGCTACAGCACTGAGGCCACCGGCTGGATTTTCGTTTTCAACTACGAGAGTTCCACCTGTTCGCCGAGCACCGACGGCCCAACTACGCAAACCGTAGTCAATGCCACGCTTCGCGCACGATGGGATACTTCAGATTTTTGCCTGATGCAGCTTTCCTCCAATGTACCGACTTCGTACAATCCGTATTTTAACGGTTGGAACCGAGTGAATGCGGCGTGGACCAGCTCCGTATGCATTCATCATCCCAGTTGCGACGTGAAAAAATATTCTCTGGACAGCGATGCGCCGGTCTCCGATCGCTATCTCGGATCGGGGGCATATACGGCAAATGCTCACTGGAAAATCGTGGACTGGAATACGGGAACAACGGAGGGCGGTTCGTCCGGATCACCCCTGTTCGATCAGAACCATCGCATCACCGGGCAACTCCACGGCGGCTACGCAGCTTGCGGAAACGAACTTGCAGATTGGTATGGAAAATTCTCGCTGTCATGGACCGGCGGAGCTTCAAATAGTACACGTTTGAGTAACTGGCTCGATCCGGGCAGCACCGGAGTGACCACTTTGGACGGAACCTACGGCGCAACATCTATTACGGTTACCCAGCCGAACGGCGGTGAAACATGGTTGGTGGGTGACGTAGATTCGATTAAATGGACCTCCAGCGGCTTATCCGAAAACGTTCGGATACAAATCAATCGCGCCTATCCGGGCGCAACATGGATGACCCTTGCGGCCAGTACCGCTAACGACGGTTCACATCCGTGGACAGTCACGGACACTTTGAGTACAACGGCGCGTATTCGCATTACCGGCGCAACCACAACCACGGTGGGCGACACATCCAACAACAATTTCACCATAGCGAAGCGGACAATCACGCTTTCCGCTCCTGATGGCGGAGAGCTTTGGCTGACTGGCGATGTGGACACGATCAAGTGGACGTCGCAAAATCTCTCGGAAAACGTGAAGATCGAACTCAACCGCAGTTATCCCGGTGTCACGTGGGAAAATATCATTGCCAATACGGCTAATGATGGCGCGCATCCGTGGACGGTTTCGGGCGAGTTAACCTCCACCGCTCACATCCGCGTATCCGGGGTTACTCATACTGCGGTTAGCGATACTTCCAACAATAACTTCACCATTGCCACACGCTCTATTTCCGTAACCATACCCAACGGCGGAGAGACGTGGCTTGTCGGCAATGTGGACACGATCAAGTGGACGTCGCAGAATCTCTCGGAAAACGTGAAGATCGAACTAAATCGCGGCTATCCGGGAACCCTCTGGGAAACGGTTGTTTCCGGCACAACAAACGACGGTGTGCACCCATGGACGGTTAGTGAAACCGTAACGGAAACTGCTCGTGTGCGTATTGCCGGAGTTGTGCATTCATCCGTCGGCGATACGTCCGAGGCCGATTTTGCCATTCGTCAGCAATACATCATAATCGCATCTCCCAACGGCGGCGAGTCTTGGAAGGAAGGGGATTCCCATACTATCACCTGGTTGTCGGCATATGCCGGAGCGGAGGTGAAGATTGAACTGAATCGCACGTATCCTGCGGGCGCGTGGGAAACCGTGATTGGAAGCACGGCAAACTCGGGATCGTACCCCTGGATAGTTACGTCTCCCGTTACGACGGCGGCGCGCCTTCGTATCATCAGCCTCGCTTACAGCTTGGTGGGAGACACATCCGACGGCGATTTCACGATTACTCCTTTCAATGAACCGCCGGAAATTTGCCACGATCCGCTGCACGATCAGGAACCGGCGGCTTTCTTCGTCACGGCGATTGCGACTGACGATATCGGTCTTTCCGCCGTTCGCTTCATCTATCGTCCCACAGGCGGCGTCTTTGACTCCCTGACTTTTTCCACCACCGGCAATCCCGATGAATATGCCGTCTCAGTCGGCCCGTTGAGTGAAGGTAAATTCGAGTACTTCCTGCGAGCGGTTGACATCGGCGGACTCAGCGCTGCCACAGACACGTTCTTATTCTTTATTGGCGGCACATGCGGCAGCGAACAAGCCTACGATGACGGTTCGGCGGAAGCCTCGCATTGGTCGGAGCAAACAGGCTATTGTTGGGCGGTGAAGTTCGATGCCCCGGCAACGCCCTATGTCCTGTGTTTAGCCCGTATCGGCATTTCAGCCGTTCATCCCGATTGCACACACGCTCCGATTTCCGTACAAGTGTTGGCTGCCGACGGTGCGGGCGGGTTGCCGGGAACGGTCTTATTCTCGCGCGCGGCGGGCAGTATTGGAAATGTAATCGGTGGAGTGCCGGACGACGTGGACAACTGGACTCACGTTTTACTTCGCGACAGTCTGAATCAGCCGCTCACGGTTTCAAGCGCATTCTATATCGCCGTGGCTAATCCAGACGCAAACGGTTTTGAGGCTTTTCTTGAAGACACGGTCGGGGCACGCGCCGGACGCTCCTTCGTCTATGATCCCTGTGACAGCACATGGTATGATGAACTTTTCGTCCACAGTTCTACCCGTCCCGGCAATCGCATGATTCGCGTGAGCGGCTTTACTCTCACGCCGCCCACGATCGTGGTTTCCATGCAGGGTTCGGATGTGAAGCTCGATTGGACAGCAACCGGTGCCCCGTTCTACAGAGTGTATAGCGCCCTGAATGTCGGCGGGCCTTTCGACACATTGGAAGGCACGTCTGCAACCACTTCGTTTTTGGACATCGGCGCGGCCGGTGAAGCTAAAAAATTCTATATTGTATACTCTTCTACCGCACCTTAAACTATCGCTGTAGATTCAGACAGCTTTCATTACGAAAAACGGAGCGAATCCCAGCCAGTTCGCTCCGTTTTTTAAGGGTGCTGTCTCCACGAGAGGAGTTCATGTCTTCTCTTGGCAACACCTCAGAAACAAGCCCATCACAACAAATGCGTAGTTATGATGTTGTTTAATCAATATGTTATGGTATTTTTCGCTTTATCGTTCCAGATCTTGTCACAAGGTTTTTTCTGCATTATATTAAAAACGGTATGAACCGCGCAATCCGCCTAATATTAGCCTTTATCGGCACATTCGTATGGGCATGGGCAATACCGCTGCACGCTCAGGAAGACCTCTCTCCTCTCCTCACGCCGCGTCAGTTTCATGATATGGAATGCGCCCGTCTGCGATCCGCTTTTATCCGCATGCAAAGCGCACGTCCGCTGGACTCCGAACAATCGGACTACGACGCCGTTTATTACCATCTGACTCTCGATGTGCGCGATTTTACCGGACGTATTATCTATGGCACAAGTACAATTACAGCACGCAGTCTGGATGATAATCTCGATGAACTGATTCTGGATCTTTGTTCCACATTCACGGTAGATTCCGTCATCTGCAACGGCTTGCGGACTTTTTCTTTGACAGATGGTTTGTTGACGATTGCGCTGGATCGCGCCTATGCCCAAGGGGAATTGGTTCAAGTATCCGTAACATATCACGGCACACCGTGTCAGAATAATGAATTCCCGTCCTTCAGCTATTTGAATCGCAGTTGGTACGGTCGGCGGTATCCCACGATTTTTACGCTGTCCGAACCTTTCGGCGCGAGCGATTGGTGGCCGTGCAAGAATGATCCGTCCGATAAAGCCGACAGCGTACGCGTTTCGATTATCGTGGCCGATACTCTTACCGCCACATCCAACGGCATTCTGGAGTCCGTTGCTGCGCTCCCCGCATCCTCGAAAATGTTTACATGGGTCGAACGCTATCCGATTGCCACATATCTGGTCTGTTTGAACGCCAGCAACTATGCGCATTACACGAATTGGTATATCGCATTGAACGGGGACAGCGTTCCAATTGAGCACTACCCTTATCCCGAAAAGCTGACACAGGCACAAACGAGCTGGAATGCGCTGCCGGCTATGATGACCTTCAACGCGCAAAAATTCGGCGAGTATCCGTTCGTCACCGAAAAATACGGCCACACGATGTGGACGATTCCCGGCTCCGCCGCCATGGAGCACCAATGCAATACATCTTTCGATTTCGCCTGGACCGACGGCGGCCATTCCTATGATTTTCTCGTGCAGCACGAATTGGCTCATCAATGGTGGGGGGACGATGTGACTCTGGCCACGTGGCCGGATATCTGGCTCAACGAAGGTTTCGCATCGTACTCCGAAGCTCTCTGGTTTGAACATATTAACGGATTTGCCGCTTATCGCAACTACATGTTCAGCTCGGCGGGACTGCGCGTCATTGATCCCTCCGGTCCGGTCTACAATCCGGGCGAACTCTTCGACGGCAACACCGTTTACAACAAGGGCGGTTGGATTCTGCATATCTTACGCGGCGCCATCCGCAACGATTCGCTTTTCTTCGCAGGATTGCGTGAATACCGCTCCCGCCACGCTTTGGGCAACGCGACGACCGCAGAGTGTCTGGCGGACATGTCCGACGTGGCCGGATACGATGTAACACCCTACGTGTACGCTTATCTTTATTTGACGAATCGCCCGCAATACCGTGTTTCCTTCGACAGCGGCGAACTTCACGGACAATGGCAAACCGTAGTGCGGATCCGGCAAACGCAGACAAATCCGGATACCACCTTTACCACTCGTCTCGACCTGCGCCTGACGGCAAACAGCGATACATTCCGCACTCGCGTGGAAAATTCCACTCGCAATGAACGTTACTATTTACGGCCGGATTTTCAACCGACGCAGTTGGCTGTTGATCCCGATGATTGGGTGCTCAAGCAGATTACAACGGAAAGCCTGCCGCTCACCATTCTTAACAACTCTCTGGCGGACGCGGTGGAGGCTGTTCCGTATACGGATACGCTTTATGCGATCGGCGGCTATGGCGGTATGCGATTCTGGAGTTATCTGGGAAATGAATCCGGCCTCGCGCTTTCGACGGACGGAGTTCTTTCCGGGATTCCCGAAGATGGCGGAGATTTCCTGATTATTATTGTAGTGGAGGACGATCTCGCCGGAGCAGATACAGTTGAATTCGTTCTTCATATCCAAGGCATTCTGCATCCGCCGCAGCGGCTTTCCGCATGTCTGCACCCAGAAAACGGATTACTTGAACTTCGCTGGTCCTCAGTGCCGGAAGCCGACTACTATCGCATTAACCGCTCGCCGTTTGTGGATATGCACGAAATAGACCTCACTTTTACGACGACGGACACCATAGCCTCCGATACTCTGATTCTTGGTTCGGTTACAGGGGATTCTTCCGTCAAACGTTTCTACTCCGTCACTTCAGGGCAAAATCCTTAGAACCGCTTCAAAACCCATTCATGAAAAAGGCGAGCCTTGCGGTTCGCCTTTTTTCTTTGAAAAAACGAGAAGTACTTATCCTCCGGTAATCAGTCCCACCAGCAGAAAGGAAACCGCTCCCACCAATGCGGAGGCGGGAATCGTAAGAATCCAGGCAATCACGATATTGCCCGCCAGTCCCCACCGCACCGCCGAAGCCCGCCGGGTTGCGCCCACTCCCATGATCGCGCCGCTGATCGTATGCGTTGTGCTGACCGCAATCCCGCTGAAAGCTGTAACCAGCAGCGTGATGGCGCCGGCAGTCTCTGCGCAGAATCCCATGGACGGCTTTAATTTCGTGATCTTCTGCCCCATGGTTTTCACGATACGCCACCCGCCGAACAACGTTCCCATCGCAATCGCGAAATGCGAAGACAGAATCACCCAGAACGGCACATGAAAGGCGGATAGAAATCCCGTAGTCACAAGCAATCCCGTAATAATTCCCATTGTCTTCTGCGCATCGTTCGTTCCGTGTCCCAAACTGTATAATGCGGCGGACACCAGTTGTAATTTCCGAAAGGAACGGTTGACACTCGTCGCCGGACGATTGTGAAAGATCCACATCACCGCCGCCATTAAAACGAATCCCATCACCATACCCATAATCGGAGCGATGACAATGAACAGCAGCGTTTTTACCCAACCATGATACAAAATCACGCCAAAGCCTTTATACGCGACGGCCGCGCCTGCGTATCCGCCCATAAGCGCGTGGGATGAACTGGACGGTATGCCGAAATACCAAGTGAGCAGATTCCAGAAAATGGCTCCCAGCAATCCGGATAAAATGACGTATTCGTTCACTCCCGAAAGTTCTACCAAACCTTTACCGATAGTCTTGGCGACGTGGACGTCGAACATAAAGGCCGCGATTAAATTAAAAAAAGCCGCCCACATTACGGCCTTGCGGGGCGTCAGCACGCGCGTGGAAACCACCGTGGCAATGGAATTCGCCGAATCGTGAAATCCGTTCAGAAAATCGAAGACCAGCGCAACCAAAATGATGATGACGACCAGCAGTGTCATGCGAAGCCCTTAGGCGTGTTTGATCAAAATGGTTTCCAGCACGTCGGCGGCGTCTTCACACATATCCGTAGCGGTTTCCAGCGTGACGTAAATCTCCTTCAGTTTGATGATTTCTATCGGATCGGTTTTCTCCTCGAATAAATTGGCTACGGCGCGGTCGAACAGCACGTCCGCCTCGCCTTCGTAATCGTTGATCCTCCGGATGATGCTCCGCATCTCGTCCGTGCGATTCAGCCGCCGCAGCAGATGAACGCCGCGCTGCAGTTCAATGATAGACCCGTGCAGCGAGTGCATCAACCGCAGCATTTCCGGCGGGACTTCTTTGATCTTATACAAAAGAAAGCGCTGCGCGCTTCCGTCTATATTGTCTAAAATGTCGTCGAGAGCGGACGCTAAAAGATGGATATCCTCGGGATCGAACGGCGTGACGAACGTGCCGCTGAGTTCGGAAAAAATCCTGTGCGTAATCGCATCGCCTTCGTGCTCATAAGCCATAATCTGGCTGATGAGCGCTTCGCGTTCTTCCGGCGCGACGGCCTGTAATCGCAATAAAGCCTCCGATGCGCGCGTGATGTTCTGAACGGATTCCTCGAACATCGTGTAAAAATGCACATCGTGCGGCAGCATTGCTTGGAGAAAGCGGTCGAGTCTCATGGGAGGATCCAATCGGGGACGTGCGGGCGGAAAGCCCGCGGAATGAAAGATCTTACGAAGCGCGAAAGGGGAAGATGCGAAGCGGCTTACCGCCGATCCCGCTCGCGCAGAATGCGGCTGGCTTCTTCAAGCCGTTTTTGTTCGGATGGACTTAAACTGTCCATGCCCTCGCGGTTGATCTTATCCAGGAGGTCATCCACCTCGCGGCGGGTTTTATTCAGTTTTTCTTCTTCGTGGAGCCGCGCCGTCTCTTCCCGCTGCTCTTTCCAGTCCGTAAGCGAGCGGGAAAAACGCCTCGGGAAAATACGGCCGCGCTTTAAATAGACGTAGCCGACAACCATGCCGCCCAAATGCGCCAAATGCGCGACGCTGCCCGATTGTCCGAAGCTGGCCAGAAAAGCGACGGCTCCGAAAATCAACGCAAACCATTTGGCTTTCAGCGGAATGACAAACCAAATGTAAATGACAGAGTCGGGAAATAACACCGCATAGGCCGTCAGCAATCCGTAAATCGCGCCGGATGCTCCCACCGTGGGAATGGGCGAGTTCATATTGAAGACCGCATAGCACAAACCGCCGCCCAATCCTGTGATCAGATAATATTTGATAAACTCTTTCGAACCCCATGTCCGCTCCAGCACCGAACCGAACATCCACAGCGCGAGCATATTGAAAAGAATATGGCCGAATCCCGCGTGTAAAAACATATAGGTCAAGAGCTGCCACACCTTGCCCGCAAAAAATGCCTGCGGAATTAATCCGAAATTAAACGCCAGCACGCCATGCAGTTTGAAAATTTCCTGCACGGCAAAGATTGTGACATTGGACAGAATGAGAAAACGAACGATCTCCGTCCAAGTCATCCCGAAATCTACATAGGCAAAGCGCAGACGTCGCACGGGATTCTATTTTCCTTTCTAATTTATCGGGGATATCGTCCCGCCATTTTCATCAACCACCCGTGAAAGCGGTGAATGAAAACCGCATCCGGCAGGAACATCAAGGGACAGTGCCCCTCGATAATCGCCATGCCGCACAAATCGCAAAGGGCATTCGTTTCGCGGCTCCAGCCTTTTCGCAAACCCTTGCCGCGCAGCCAGACGTGAGTCAGTCCGACGGCGGCGCAATCGCTGATCAAACGCTCGACCTCCGCCGGATTGGTCAGCAGGATCGCTCCCTGCAGCGGCGGCGGGACGTCCTTCAAACTGGCATAGCAGGCTGTGCCGTCCAATTGCTTGACGTTCGGATTGACCGGCACAACCGGAAGACCTTTCGTTTGCATTTCCCGGAAAACGGCCCGCGAGTACTCTTTTTCGTTTCGCGAAACCCCCACAACGGCAATCCGTTCCAATTTCAGAAACTCATCAATCTGCTTGAGTGTAGCATTTGGCATGGTTAGATCTCTCGTATCAGTATATTCCGCACGCGATCATATCGGCGCGGTAAAACCCGTTATCGTATTTCAAACTTCCAAAGATAATGAAACAGCGTATTATCGTCATTCGTCCGGATCATGACGCGGTTCTCGCCCGCTTTCAACACACCCTGCAATGACCACTCTTCGTAGCGATCCAAGTCGGCGGAGGTCACGGCATGCACGGGACGGTAGCCGTCCAGAAAAGTCCTGCCGTTTACCGAGACCACCAATTCACTACGGTTGCTGGTCGTTAAAGCATAGCGGCGGGCGGAGCGATAGAGATATAACCGCAGGCCCAGCGGGGAATCCGGCGGAACGTCGGGAGGCAGAGTGAAGATGAACTCAACATAATCTCCACCTGTCGGATTGCGATTGATGTCTCCCGCCGCCAGTTCCCAGCCGAATTTCTGCGAACCGGGTATATCCTTAATGCGCGGGCCTAACGAAGCGGATCGTTCCGCGCCTCGTCCTTCGAAATATGCGCCGGTTTCCCAGCGAATTTCCCCTTCGGTTTTTACGGAATTCTCCCCCTCTGCCAAAGCGGAAACGCGAAAGATGCGCGTGTACGTTCCTTTAATTTCCAGTCGCGGTTTTGTCGGAGTTAGGGTTGCTCGAACCGGTTCAGGAGTCCGCCACCCCTCCACGTCGCCAAAAGTGACGATGTATATTCCGAATTCGCGCGATGCAACCGCCTTGCCTTCTCCAACCGAAACGCTGTCCACAAAAATCTGCCCCGCTACGGGTGTGGTTTCGATGGCGATTTCCCGCAAAGCCGTCCGCGATTCCGTCAGAGTAAAAAATACGAATTGCGGGGTGGACGAACGAACCAGACGAACCGTTTGGTCTTTCGGTTCGGAAGTGTATCCGGCGTGTTCAATCCGCACCGTATACGTTCCCGGGGTCAGATATAACGTGGCGGGAGTGACTTCCGGCCGCATTTCGTCATTGATAAAAACCCGCGCACCCAGAAGAGTACTGGAGATTTCCAGCGCGCCGGTTTTAATCCCCTCGTTTTCACGCGGTGTTAACGACTCGAGTTTGGGCGGAATCAGCGTGCGCGTCGTTTCGACGGACACGATCGGGCGCGTTTCTTCTTTAGCCGGTTCCGGAGGCAGAACGGACATTTCGGGAGTCGTTTTGGGAGGAAGAGCCGTCTCTTTACGAGGAACAACTTTTTCCAGAGCGCGCGTATCGGGCGGAATTAAACGGAAAAAAACCGTATCTGTTTTGCCCGATTGCACGTCCACTATTTGTGCCACCGGATCGGATTCCAGCGTGTCTTTGCGCACGGTCACGGAATGACGTCCGCGCGTTGCACGGACCGCGCCGTTCGTTGTGCCCGATGTGGATTTCAGATCCATCCACACTTGCGCGCCGGGGGGATCCGAAATCACCACAATTGTGCCCTGTCCGGCCGGCCACCATCGTTCGTAAGCCAGATAGCCGGCCAGCATAGCCACAATTCCAACCGTTATCCATATGGACAGTTTCATACCTGCCACAATATAAACTAATCCGGCAAAAGAGCAACGATTGACCCGCGATGATGGCCGTATGCTTTGATAAAAATGGAATTAGCACGCGTACTGCCATGACTTTATTATCTCCGTTCGGGCTTAAAGAGAACTTATAACGCTGTGTCTTAATTGACTATCAGACCGGCGGTTCGTATTATAGCTCCATCTAACAATGGAAAAGTGAATGCCGAACGATTCCGAGTGGTTTGAAAATTGGTTCGATGAGGACTACCTCACTCTATATGCCCATCGTGATTTAAGCGAAGCGCGCCGTTTTGTCAATGTGCTTTGGTCCGCTCTCGAGCTGGAAGCCGGAGCGCTTGTAGCCGACATTCCGTGCGGTGCGGGCCGCTATAGCTTAGCTTTTGCCGAGCGCGGAGCCCGAGTTGTAGGAATGGACTTCTCACCGGTTATGCTGCACCGTGCCGCCGAAGCATGTATGCTTGGTTATGCCTGCCCGCTTTTCGTGCGCGGAGATATGCGGCATATTCCCTTGATCGGCCGTTTTCATTTAGTTGCCAATATCTTTTCCAGTCTAGGTTATTTTGAAAGCGAGAATGACAATTTCATGGCTTTTTCCGAATTGGCCAGGCTTCTCGCTCCCGGCGGTTTTTTAATTGTGGATGTCGTCAATCCGGCTTGTTTGCGGGAACATTTCATAGCGGAAACGCAACGCGCTGTCGGTGATGCTATCGTGAGTGAACGTCGCGAACTCGATCTCGAAAACAAGCGCGTGATCAAGCACGTTGACATTAATAAAGGTTCAACTACACGTTTAATCCGCGAATCTGTACGGCTTTACGAGCAGAATGAACTCTTCGATTTTACCGTCGCCTGCAAACTGCATCGGTTAGAATTCTGGGGTGACTACTCCGGTGCTTCGCTCACCCCTCAATCCCCTCGCTTAATCCTCGTCGCCCGCAAAAATTGATCGCGCAATTGCAATAATATTATTATAATGGAAGTTGCGCTTGATTTTTCATTTCTTTTATCGTATATTTACGATTGACGATTGGAACACCCATGACACCGCCAAAAAAGAACACTGAAAAAAACGGCTGCTGCGCGGAAGAGATAGCCAAGCTGGCCCGCGCATTGGGCCATCCGCATCGCGTAGCGATCATCCGCTTTCTGCTCGACCACAACACCTGCATTTGCGGAGAGATTGTGGATTCTTTACCCGTAGCCCAGTCCACCGTCTCGCAGCATTTAAAAAAGCTCAAGGAAGCGGGTTGGATCAAGGGTGAAATCGAAGGCCCGCGCACTTGCTATTGTTTAAATCCCAATGCCCTCGCGCGTTTCAAAGACCTGCTCGCTGATTTGAAATAAGGAACAGAGTACTTCATGAAAATCATTCCCACGGAAGACATTCGGATAGTCGTCCGCGACCGCTACGGCAAAGCCGCCGAACAGGGCGGAATGTGCTGCGGCACTACGTCGTGCTGCGGCGGTGCGATGGATGTGGATGCCATTTCCAAGCAAATCGGCTATCAGGCGGAAGACCTTGCCAACCTACCTGAAGGCACCAATCTCGGTCTTGGCTGCGGCAATCCTCTGGAACATGCCAATGTAAAATCCGGCGAAACCGTGCTCGATTTGGGCAGCGGCGGCGGTCTGGATTGTTTTCTTGCGGCCCGCGCTGTTGGCCCGTCGGGTCACGTGATCGGTGTGGACATGACACCGCAAATGCTCGCAAAAGCTCGCGGCAATGCAGTGAAAACGGGATTTACTAATGTAGACTTCCGCCTCGGAGAAATTGAACATTTGCCCGTAGCCGACAATTCCGTGGATCTGATCATTTCCAATTGCGTCATCAATCTTTCGCCCGACAAGCCGCAGGTCTTCTGCGAAGCGTTGCGCGTTTTAAAGCCGGGTGGACGGATGATGGTTTCCGATCTGGTTCTGCGCAAACCGTTGTCCGAAAAGTTGAAAAGTTCGGTCGAGGCTTATGTGGGCTGCGTGGCCGGAGCCTCTTTGAAGGAAGATTATCTTGCTCTGATGCGCACGGCGGGCTTTTCGAGTGTGGAGATTGTCCAAGAGCATACCTACGATGTCGGCTTGGATTTCGTCGGCAAGGATTTGGCCGAGGAAGCTATAGCCGCCGTTGTTTCCGTCAAAGTCCGCGCCGTAAAAGCTTCGTAACCATTAAAGCATAGACCGCGGCATCTTTTCATCCCCCATTCCATCCGCCTCTTGGCGCGATCTCGTCAAAGACGGATGGGGGAAGCAAAAGGGGGTCTTTTCTTCCGCTTTCTAATTTCTCATTTCTCGTTTCTCATTTTCTTCCGTTCATCCTTTCCCCTTGACTTTCCCCCCTGCATCCCTTATAATGGAACACAACCAACAGATGGGAGGCGGGATGATACGGCGGCTAATCCAGACAATCGGGCGGAACGATTCAGTCTACAGTTCATACTGATATCTTGACCTTACCGTCTTTTAGCGGCGAGGTTTTTTTACTTACTACAGTGGAGTCAGAATCTATAGGACACAGATGAGATCATCCATTAAGATTCATTATATAATCATACTGCTGTTACTGAGCGCGCAGATTGGAGTCACTCAGCCTTACGAGGGGCCGGACACGTTGTGGACACGTGTGAATGCGCTTTCCGGTCTTGAATTTTATACTTCCGCGAGTGTCGTCTCGTTGTCCGACGGCGGAGTCATGATTTCGGGGGAGTATGTGACAGTTGGTGAAACGGATGCCGGCCCCTGCATGGCTCGATTAGACAGCAGCGGTAACCTGCTTTGGCTTCGTTCGTGCAACGATTCCATTCCACTCCACAGTTATCCAACGTACATGTGCCAGATCGGTGCGGACCTGTTTGCTCTGGCATCAACCGCAGTGGGAGATCGCGACGACCCGTGTGTGACGCTATGCAACGGAGACGGAGTAGTCCTCGGGCAACGTGCCTTCAGTATTCCGTATTGGCAATTGGTACAGGGAGTCTGTCCGAGTGGGGATGATGGTGTCACGATAATCTATGATACTCAGGGTCCGCAAACGGGTTCGCGGATTATGTGCGCCATGAAAGTGAACATTCAAGGCGACTGCATTTGGAATTACAGTTATCCGATTGCGGGCGGAAGTGTGTTGGTAAATGCGATTGCTCCAACTTCAGACGGTGGGTATGTTCTTGTAGGATCGAGTGTAAGATGGACGGAAACGCATCCAATCTTGATTGTAAAACTGGATACTGACGGTTATGTGGAGTTTACCCGATCCTACAATTTCTATGACGAAAGCTATGCAACTGATATCGCAGTGCTTGCAAATGGAGACTATATCGTAAGCGGTTCCACAATATTATGGTCAACAATGCACTCTTATGCAATAGTGTCAAGGCTTGATTCCTCAGGGGAGTTGTTGTGGACATGGTTTGGAGATCCTTCACAGGGTGATTCATATGCGGGCGGAATTATCGTTATGCCCGATAATGGGTATACGGTTGGCACTAATTCCCTCGTGCGTTTCGATACAAATGACAGACTTATATGGCGGCACGCATATTCCCTGCCTTCCCCTTACCAGTATGTTGGTTGGCATGAAATCCTTGATGCACAAGGGCGATTCGTTTTAATCGGCTCCTGCTACAGCAGTGCTGCCCCGAATGATCAGTTTTTAGGCATTCTTAAGACGTATCCCGATCCTGCCTTGGCAGCCATCCAACCGTTGACTCCTCTTCCTTCAGGTATTTCGTTACAAGTCTACCCCAATCCTTTCAACAGCACCACGCAAATCCAGTTCACTCTGCCGATAACGCAGCGTGTGTCGCTTAGACTCTATGATGTCTTGGGCCGCGAAGTTGCCGTGCTGTTGAATGAAATGAAAACGGCGGGGGAACATCGCCTGAGCTTTAACGGCGGCGGATTTTCATCGGGTGTGTATTTTTGCCGATTGGAAGCGGGAAAGGAAATGCGGACGAGGAAGATTGTATTAATGCGGTAGGGGGCGTACGCATGTGTCCACCCGCATTGTCGTTCGAAATAAATTCGATTAGGCGGCGGGCTCTGTCCCGCCGCGTTATCCGGCATGACAGAGCATGCCGGCTAATCGGGAACGAAACTCCGAGCGGAGGGCGTGAGGACACGTGCCGCCGTGATGAAAAAGAGAGCCTATCTATGCTACAAATCTGCCCGTTGGACGAGAGTATGCGTCCCTGGGCGGCCGCTATCCTTATAGAGCACTGGGGATCTACAAGAATCGTTACCCGCAGTCGCATCCACGAGGCCGACCGCTTGCCGGGATTCGTAGCCCTATGGAACGGCGAACCCGCCGGGCTGCTTACCTATAGAATAGAGGGCACGGAGTGCGAAATCGTCTCCCTGAACAGCCTGCAAGAGGGCATGGGAATCGGAACGGCTCTGCTGGAAGCTGCTATGGAAACCGCCCGGCAAGCGGGCTGTTCCCGCCTGTGGCTGATTACCACCAATGACAACCTACCCGCCATCGGCTTCTATCAGAGACGAAATTTTGCGATTGCGGCGGTCTATCCCAACGCTCTGGCCGAATCCCGCAGGCTGAAGCCGGAGATCCCTTTCATCGGCAGAGACGGCATTCCTTTGCGCGATGAACTTGAGCTGGAAAGGCTCTTGTCGAGCGCCTGATGCCTGTTTCATAGGTGGAGACCACAAAGACTGCGATTCTTGCTTTAGAGACATTTCCGCAAGGGAATGCCTCTCTTTTTTTTCCGTTCCCGCTATGAAAACTGCCGTTCGGCAGTCCATGTCTGGCGTTTCATAGTGTGCACGGCCTTCCAAAAAGCGAATTCAAGTTGAGTCTGAGGAGTGATTTGAGAGTGGGGAACGGACTTCCATAGCGGGCAGTCCGGCACTTTGCAATTGAACATGGAACATTCCTTTGAGACATCGCGTTTCTACTGCAAACCACTTGACAGTGAGAGTTCCCTGTGAGTATATTAGCGCGTTGTATACGGTGTGCTCTTTTAATCTAAAAACTTTCGAGCCGGTACCGGTTGTCCATAGACGGATTCCAGCCCGGCTTTGAGCCCGCCGCACAACGACGCGCGGGCTGTACGGCAAGTGTTCAGCCAAGCTGCCAATTTTCCACTCGATTAAACCGAAACCTAAACCCAAGGGAGAAGAACCATGAAGAAAGCCCCGAAGAAGGCCGTGAAAAAGGCCGCCCCGAAGAAGAAAGTCGCTCCGAAGAAGGCCGTGAAAAAAGCCGCCCCGAAGAAGGCTGCTCCGAAGAAGAAAGTTGTGGCCAAGAAGCCGGCCGTGAAGAAGGCTGCCCCGAAGAAGGCCGCTCCGAAGAAGGCCGTCAAGAAAGCCGCCCCGAAGAAGAAAGTCGTCGCGAAGAAGGCCGCCCCGAAGAAAGCCGCGAAGCCGAAAGTAAAGCGTAAACCCAATCCCGCTTTTATGGCCCCGATGGCCCCCGATTCCGTTCTGGGCGCAGTCGTTGGCGACAAGCCGATGCCCCGTACGGAAATCACCAAGAAACTGTGGGACTATATCAAGAAGAACAACCTGCAGGATAAGGTCAATCGCCGCATGATCAATAGCGACGACAAGCTCCGCGCGTTGTTCGGCAAGGGTTCCGTCAGCATGTTCGAAATGAACAAGCTGCTCCAAAATCACCTCAAGAAGGCCTAATCCTTCTGAGAACGGACAGAATGCCAAACCCCGGACATTTATAATGTCCGGGGTTTTCTTTACATTGAAAGCACTATGGCCACTGTCACTTTAAAAAATTGGCCGCGAGCCGCCGCCCTGCTGAGCCTGCTTGCGCTCTTCTGTATAATGGAAGGGATATACCTATTCGCGGAACATCAGGCCGCCGGGAGGTTCGGTTTCGGTCTCGATGATTCATGGATTCATGCTACGTTCGCCCGAAATTTGATCGAAGGTCGTGGATACGGACTGAATCCCGGTGAACCTGTGGCCGGTTCCACGGCGCCGTTATATACGTTTCTGCTGGCGGGCTGGTATGCGATCTTGTCAGAAGTCATCTGGGGCGCAAAACTGTTCGGAATGCTTGGCTTGGCGGCATCTGCTTGCCTTCTCTATCTGGCCGCAGAAAGGCTCGCAAACAGCCGCTTTGTCGCATGGCTGGCTGCGGCTTTTTGCCTGGCAAGTCCCGCGCTACTCTGGTCCAGTCTGAACGGCATGGAAACCACGCTCTATCTTGTCATACCATGCGCGGCACTCTTTTTCTGGACCAGAGAACGCTACCGCTGGATGATCGCCATGCTTGCCTTGGGCGTGTGGCTGAGACCGGAAGGAGTGATTCTGCTGACTTTGGGCTGGATGGCAATCCCTTCCCGGCATCGCATTCCAACCGCCATCTATTCGGCGGCAATTCTCCTCCCCTATTTTGCGATGAATTTGTGTCTAAGCGGTTATCCTTTCCCGGCTACGGTTCACACTAAATCTTTTCTGCAGGAAGCACATTTTTCCACGGGGTTAATCGCGGAATCGTTGAGTGCCGCAATAGACCTGCATTTCTTCCCGGTCTTTTTGACTTTACCCTTGGGATTGATCGCATTATGGAAAAGAGTCTGGTGGGCGGCGCTGTATCCACTGTTGTTCTTTCTCGTGGAATGGGGTACTTCTTCTACCATAGCGGCATTCGCCCGCTATTTACAACCCGCCTTTCCGTTCGTGTATCTGGCAATTGCTTTCGGCGTTGTCCCACTCCTGCAGAAATGGCCGTCATGGTCCCGCATAATCCGCATAGCCGTTTTTTGTCTGCTGGTTTTGCAGATATCTAAGACTGTGAGTCACGCCGCCCACTGCGGGCAAACTTACCAGAACATTGCTCGTATGCAAGTGGCAGTCAGCCGGATCGTTCATCGCGTAACCGAATCGCAGGAAACCGTGGCCACCAACGACATCGGCGCGCTCGGATACTTTTCCAACCGCTATGTTATTGATCTGATGGGTTTGGCAAGACCCTATCAACCCCTTGAAGATATTCTGCGGATGACCCGCCCCACCATGCTTGCTATTTTTGACAGTTGGTTCCCTTATCGGATGGACAGCCGAACATTTAAGACGGACTACGAGCAGGTTGGGCAAGTGAAACTTGAGAAGAATATCATCTGCGGAGACTATGTAATGAGTTTGTATGCCCGGCGGGACAGAGCCGCACAAATCAAAACAGTGATCGGAGAAGTAATCGAGGAAGAGACTGGCCAGCGGTAACAAATACAACCGCCTTCCAACTCGCGCGCTTAGCGTCAATACAAATCCCCAGCCTCGCAGCCGGGGATTTGCTTCTTCAGCAGAAGCAACTACACTTTATTGAATTTCCCATGTGAATGAACCGGCCGTCAAGGTCGTTCCCATCAAGGTGGGAACGGGTAAAGTGTCCGATACACGGACAGGTCGGCCTAATTCCACTCCGGTCAGCACATCAAACGGCAGGGCATACCCTCCGGCAATCACTAAGGCTACAGTGTTATCCGCCGAGAGCCAGCAATCGCTCGCGCTGCGCACGGCCAGCATAATGCCGCCGCGCGGGACAAGTGTCGAGATCCCCAGATTCACAAATGTGAGAAATCCGGCGGTATCATACATTCCCGCCAATCGGCAACTGCGGCCAAAACCGAAACCATGTCCGGTAATTGTGTAGGATCGCAATCCGATCCGCTGCGAGGCCGGAAGATCAGCTCCATCGCCGCAAGTTTGGCCCTTCTCGCGTAAAACATCATAGAAAGCCAACCGACCTTCGTTTACAATTCCGCAGATGTTGCGGCACTCGACGGTTATCGGAGCGGCCAGCAACGGAGCGAATTCACCCGCCTGCCGCCTAACGATAACGCGAACGGTGGTTCGCACGGGTTCATTTAATCCGAAGGCTGATCCTTCAATAGTTAGAACAATAGAACCGGCCGCCGCTTCGCCCAAGCGGGGGGATACCTTGACAATCGCGCGTCCGGGGGGATTCACTATAGACGGTTGGAATTCAACGTTTAACCAGTTTGGAGTACCCGCCGCCGCTGCCAATTGAACGGCATATTTCTGATCCGCCGCCCATGTTACATCCACCGGGATTTCGCCGGATAATCCCAATTCAACGATGAGACTATCCACGGCCGCCTTGACAACAAGGTCACTTACGCGGGACACCCCGAATCCTTCCGGTTTTGCACCTTTCTTTGACGGCTGAAACACAGCGCAGCCCTGCAGAACAAGAGCCGTCAACACCAGCAATACAATTATCTTCTTCATGGATGATACCCTTATTTCTTGCTTACTGCCATCGTTTGGAGGGAAAACTCGCTTCGCCGTTGTCGGTCTCCCGACCGGCAATGGCGCCATTGCGACTCGGGAGAGTCACAACGGCGGTAAATCCTGATTTCATCAAATAATCTATGGAGCCTTGAAAAGCACTTTTCCGTCTTTATCGTACAGTCCCAGACTCGAAGAACCATCAGGCTTGGTAGAGAGCAGCACGAGTATCTTGCCATCTTTATCGTAGAAAACCAGATTGGGTGAACCGGCGGCATCTTCGCCCAAAACCGCGCGCCGCTTGCCCTGCGAATCCACCAAAACATAGCTTTTGGATTCCAGCTTCTGCCCCTCTTCTATAAACCACAGCAAGGGAAACATCAGCAGGATGATTAAAGCGGCAATAATGACAATCCGCCAGATACGGTTTTGTTTTTCCAAAGAATGAACGCGGGTCGCAAGGCTCTTTAAATCCGTATTGTTCTCAGCCATGACTAACCTTTCTCAATCTGAATACTATTTATGCCCGGAAATAGCACGATGAAGTGCGGCAATGTGTTCCGGTGTTGTGCCGCAGCAGCCGCCTAAAACATCCGTTTCAGGTACTAACGGTAAAGCCCACTCTGCAAAATCGGCCGGAGTGAGTTTGGCTGAAAAATCCCACGGCTGGCCTTCCACGGCGGCAAAATTCGGATAGACACCCAACCGAACATCGGTCAAATCCGCCCGCAAAGCGCGAAAGGCGGCGGCCGCAATGTTGGGCGGGCAGCAGTTTATAAGGATGGCACTCGCTCCCAAATCGCGCAAACGGCGGGCCGTTGGGAGTAAAAGCTCCCCATTGAAAAATTCGCGTTCATTGCGCGGCATCAAAGAAACCCAAACCGGAAGACCGGTACCCAAGGCTGCCCGCGCCGCTATTTCCGCTTCTCTGGCCGAGTTCTGCGTTTCCACTAATAGGATATCCACTCCAGCCTGTGCAAGAATCTTGGCCGTGTAATCGTGTTCGCGCACTAAGATTTCGTCGGCGGGTGTCAATTCCGGATGGTAGCAGTCTTCGAGCGGAGCGATGGAACCCGCCACGGTAATTTCGCCCTGCTGTGCGGCGGAAGTCGCCGCTTCGCGGGCTAATCGAATGGCCAACGCAGTCAACTCGCCCGACCAAGCCGCCAGCTTTTCCTTGGCTAATGTATGGCGGGTTGTGCGGAATGTGGCCGCCGTAAGAACCTGCGCTCCCGCGCGGATATAGTCGGCATGGATTTGTTTGACCAGATCCGGCGCTTCGATTAAAGCCCAGGCGGACCATAGCGGCAAGCGGGCGTCAAATCCCCGCCGTTCCAACTCGGTTCCCATGGCTCCGTCGAGAATCAGCACGGCATGCGGCTGCTTTTCACCCGACATCGCACCTCCGTACCCCTTTGTTTACACACTACGCAGGTTTTTCGCGCAAGGACTGCATTAGGAAACAGTCTGTTTGAAGCAGTAAGCTCTTATTTTTACTGCGTTGGAATAGACCTTGCCCCAAACCCGTTTGGAGATACTCCGGGATTCGCGAATTCTATCTATATGGATAGCGTTGCCTTTCGGGCGGCGAATTGCTATCTTGCGGACATAAGTATTTGTGGCAGTTTAGCCAATTTTGCGGGGAAATGCAAGGGCTGATTGGTTAGAAGTTATGGCCGTCATAATAACATGGCCTTATGCTGAATCTGCCACAACAATTTTAAGTGGTGCCTAAATATGTCTCTTCTTTCCATGCACGACGGCATTCTTTACGGGCCGGTGAATTCGCGGCGGTACGGCAGGTCGCTGGGCATTAATTTGATGCCCGTAGCGAACAAGTTGTGTTCGTTCAACTGCGTGTACTGCCACTACGGCTTGACCGCCCGCTGCACACTCGATGCGGGGAAGTATGACAGCGAACTTCCCGGCTATGAAGATGTGGTTTCCGCGGTCGAATCCGCGTTCAAATCCGACGTGCAGTTCGATCAGATCACGTTTTCCGGGAACGGCGAACCCACGCTGCATCCCAACTTCCCCGAAATCGTGGATGCGGTTGTGGATCTGCGCAACCGCCACCGGCCTAATGTGAAAGTTGCCCTGCTCTCGAATTCCACCGGCCTTGTGCGCGAAGACGTGCAGGAATGTTTGGGCAGAATTGACCGCCCGATTATGAAACTCGATGCGGGAACAGCCAAAGGATTCCGCGCCGTCAACCGCCCGGCCCGCGATGTGAGCTTTGAAGAGATCTCCTATTTATTATCCACCGTCGGGGATATTTTTTTACAGACCGTTTTAGTGGACGGCCATCCGAGCAACGTGAAGCCGGACGATCTTGAAGCGTACTACGAACAATTGGCTCAAATCCGGCCTACGGAAGTCCATCTCTATTCCATTGACCGTCCGGTTCCCGACTCGCACATTACGCTCGTACCGCCGGATAAACTCCGGCAAATCGCCGCCGAGGCCCAAAGCCAAACCGGCGTGATCGTCCGAGTGTTTCACGCATTGTAATACTCCAATAACTTTTATCAGCGCAACCATGTTAAAACATCTTCGCATTTTAATCACCGGCTTGATCATTTTGTCTGTCGCGGCATCTCTTTTTGCTCAATCGAACGTGCCGCCCCGGAGAATGGTCAACGTGTACGAGCAACTCGCTCCGTGGAAAGCCTATTACAATTCCCGAACCGATTGGCCCCGCAGCCACGGTTACAAACCGTTCAAACGGTACGAACGGGACATCATGCAGCGCGCTTGGCCGGATGGAAATGTACCTGTCGGCGCGTATTGGGATGCTCTACAACAGAGAAATCGCATGGGCCGCGCCACACTGGATGAAAACTGGATCAACCTCGGCCCATACAATCACGGCGGACGAGCGCGCGTTCTGCGCTTTCATCCGGGCCGACCCGATACGATGTACGTCGGTTCCGTCAGCGGCAGTCTTTGGAAATCCGTTAACGCGGGCGAAAGCTGGTCTCCGCTTACGGATGGATTGTCCAACATTGCCGTGGGCTGCTTTGAAATTGATCCGTTGCACCCCAACATCATGTACCTCGGAACGGGTGAAGGATATCTGAATATTGACGCGGTGAAAGGCATCGGCCTGTTGAAGAGCACCGACGGCGGCGCCACGTGGAATCCCACCGGCTTGGCTTATCCGTACATAGACGGGGAAAGCATCTTAAGAATCAACATTGATCCGCGCAATACGCAAATTGTTTTTGCCTCCACCAACAGCGGTCTGCGCAAATCCACCGATGGCGGGGCAACGTTTGTACACGTGCGCGCCGGAGATATTAAAGATCTGGTGCGCGATCCGCAAAATCCCGACGTCCTTTTATGCGCGGGAGGAAATCCGTACGGCAGCGGCAACAATGGAATCTACCGATCCGTCAACAACGGACAGAGCTGGATTCGTTCCACAGAAGGCTTGCCGGTGCAGGACAACATCGGGCGCATCGTGCTGACCTTCTATCCGGCCAATTCGCAAATCGTTTATGCGGGCATCTGCGGCACGTTTGCTTATAACGGCTGTCAAATGCTGGGCATCTATCGCTCGGTAGACAATGGAGTCACGTGGACGCAGATGTCTCCCGAAGGCATAAATCACTATGCCTCGCAAGGCTGGTACAATATGGCCATCGCGGTCAAGCCCGATGAATCCAACGTGATTTTTTCCGCCGGGCTGGATATCAACCGCTCCAACAACTCGGGAGCTACGTGGTCGCAGCGAAGTGTCTGGTCGCGGCCGTTGGGTGATCCGCAATACGTGCACGCCGATCATCACGAGATCGTTTATCATCCCACTCATGCCAATGAACTATGGGAAGTCACGGACGGCGGAATTTTCAAATCCACGAATAATGGATCAACGTGGACAGAGAAGAACAACGGTTTCGTGACGTTCCAGTACTATGGGATGGGCAACGCGACGCTGGATACCGCGCTGGCCTACGGCGGCACGCAGGACAACGGAACCTACCGCTACCATCACAGCCCCGATTTCTCCGTTGTTTTCGGCGGAGACGGCGGCTACTGTCTGGTGGATCCCACGAACGACAGTTGCGTGTATGTGGAATGGCAGAACGGACATCGCTATCGCAGCGACAACGGCGGTCTCACGTTTGAAAATATCAATCCGGGCATTGAGGGTGACGGAGCATGGGTGACACCGATGATGCTGGATCCCTTCAATCATCTGACAATCTACACCACTACAACCAACGGAGTCGTTTGGAAGTCGCTCAATCAGGGCCGCAATAGTTCCTGGGTTACGGTGGGCCAGTCTATCGGTGGAGATATGCAGGTTATCGCCGCCTCGCCGGTGCTGTCCGGAAGACTGTACCTTGGAACAGGCGGAAGCGTCTATCGCTACGAGCCGGCAAATAATTGGTGGGTCAACGTGACCGGCAATCTGCCGGGCGCGTATGTAACGCGAGTGGTTCCGGATTTGTTCTCGGCAAATACCGTATATGTTACCCTGTCAGGATTCGGCAGTGAGCATATTTGGAAATCTACGCAGGGCGGCATCGTATGGCAAAACATTACCGGCAATCTGCCGAATGTTCCGTTTCAGGATTTGGTTGTAGATCCCACGGAACCCAGCACGCTCTACGCAGGCGGCGATGTCGGTGTCTTTCGCTCCACTGACGGCGGGGCAACTTGGCACATTTTCGGGGAAGGACTGCCTGCCGTGCGCGTAGATGACATGGAAATGCAAACTGTAACCGGCGTTTTGCGTATTGCCACACATGGCCGCGGCATGTGGGAAATTCCCACGGGCAATGCGGAGCTTGCCGTGCTCTATCCCAACGGTGGAGAACTACTGCAACCGGGAGAACCGGTGAGTTTACGCTGGAGCGGCGTTTCTTTCGGCGGCAACGTGTCCATTCAGATCAACCGCAATTATCCTTCTGCCGAATGGGAAACTTTGTTCGCATCTACTTCCAATGACGGCAGCGAAGGCTGGACGGTAACCGGTCCGGTAGCAGATCATACCCGTTGGCGGATATCGCATTTAGCCGAACCGGGGCAAACCGACACGTCGGACAGAGACACGCGCATTGCTCTTCCGCAAATACAATTGCTCTATCCCAACGGTGGCCAAACCATCTTCAGCGGCGTGCGGGACACTTTGCGTTTTTCGCGCACCTTGATATCCGAAGTCTTGCGGCTCGAAATCAATCGGAACTATCCGGCCGGTTCCTGGGAAACACTGGAACAAGTCGGAGAGGATTCCGTACATTTATGGTTGGTCCGACAGCCTGCTTCCAATAATGTGCGGCTGCGTCTCGTATCCACCGAGCGTCCGCAATATACTGACGAATCCGACGGCGATTTTATTCTACGCACGCCGCAAATGTCTATCATCTCTCCAAATGGCGGTGAACAAATTCCCGGCGGAGTACCGTATACACTCACGTGGTCGGCTCCGGAACATCAAGGCAGTTTTCGCATCACTTATAATCTCGATTATCCATCCGGTCAGTGGGACCTTATAACGATTAACACACCGAATGATGGCTCGAGTCCCTGGCTCCCTCCGGAAACATCCACGGAGCATTGCCGCGTCCGCATCGCGACTTTGGTTGATCCACAAACCTATGTAGAGAGCGCGACGAATTTTTCGATAATCGTGGCGGCCGTCGAGCAGCCGTTATCGCCGCCCGTTACTTTCTTCATCGGCGAACCGCATCCCAATCCGTTTAATCCGGTTACGGAAATCCGGCTTGACTTGCCCGCGCGCACTTTTGTTGAAGCCCGCGCTTTCAACCGCATCGGGCAGGAAGCGGCCTTGCTCATGGACAAGTATTGCGAGGCGGGAAGTCACACGCTGACCTTCGACGGATCCAATCTGCCCAGCGGAATATACTTCATCCGCATCATCGCCGGAAACGAGAGCCGTATTCTGAAGGCCGCACTCTTAAAATAATCCGCATGCCGAAATCCGCTTCCCCGAAATCCCGCGCGCTCCGTCTCAAGGATGAGCTGTTTAAAGCCTATCCAGGCGCGACCTGCGCGCTCACTCATCACGGTGCATTTCAACTTGCCGTAGCAACCATTCTTTCCGCGCAATGCACGGATGAACGCGTCAACATCGTCACGCGCGATCTGTTTAAAAAGTACAAAACTCCGCGCGCCTTCGCCGAAGCAAATGCCGCAGAGTTGGAAATGGACATCCGTCCCACCGGTTTCTTCCGCAACAAGGCCCGCAGCATTCAAGGTTTTGCGCGGGCGATTGCTGAACAATTCGGCGGAGAGATTCCAAAGGATTTGGATCTGCTTGTGAAATTGCCCGGCATCGGCCGTAAAACAGCGAATGTGATTTTAGGCACGGCTTTCGGAATCCCCAGCGGCGTGGTTGTGGACACGCATGTTTCACGTCTTTCGCAAAGGATGGGACTTACGGAGCAGGAAGATCCGGAAAAAATCGAACAGGATCTGATGAAGCTTCTGCCGCAGGAGGATTGGATCAACTTCAGCCATACCATGATTTGGCACGGACGGCAAATCTGCAATGCGCGCAAACCGAAGTGTTCAGAGTGTCCGCTGGCTAAAGATTGTCCTAAGATCGGAGTAACCAATCATGAATAATCTGAATCTCCCCCCGCGTGTCCGCCTCAGGCGAGATCTCGTTCTACGGACGGGGGGACAAAGGGGGGGGGCTTTACTCCGGTTTATCATGATTCTGATACTATTCTCCTCCGCTTCCGCCGAAATCATTCACGACAGCTTTTACAGCAATTCCCTGCTGGAAAACCGGGAGATGGACATTTATCTTCCGCCCGACTATCAAACATCCACCGATAATTATCCGGTCGTCTACTTCCTGCATGGCATGTCATCCTCGCCCGCCGACTATTCCTTTATGCTCAACGTCATTCTCGACGGCATGATTGCCGCTGGAGGGATGGATCCGATCATCGCCGCCGTTCCCGATGGCAGGGATGATTTTTACGCGGGCAGCATGTATACGAACTCGGATCTGTACGGCTTGTGCGAGAACTATATTGCTTTCGACGTGATCCAGTACGTAGAGGCGAATTATCGTGCACGCGGCACCCGCGCTGACCGGGCGATCATGGGACATTCCATGGGTGGTTACGGAGCTTTAAGAATTGCTTTCAAACATCCTGATCTTTTTTACGGCGTCGTTTCCTTAAGCGGTTTTGTCAGCATATATCCTTTCGAGTTCTGGCGGTCGCAGGTGCTTGCGGAAAACGGTGGACAAGCACCATACACTTACAACATCAACAACGGCTGGTTTACGCTGGCCACTGTCACCGCCGCCGGAGCTTTCACACCGAATCTGGATAATCCGCCATACATGGTGGATCTGCCGCTCGACGCAAACGGCAACGTGGTTCCGGTTGTGCAGGAATTATGGTATCAGCAGATGCCCGGCAGTCTTTCGCGGCTTGATCCGAATGTTCGCAATCTGGACATTTATTTCGATTGCGGGACACAGGATGAACTCGGCTTTTATCCCATGACCGAGTTTTTCCACGCGCAGCTTGATTCGCAGAATATCATGCACCGCTTCGAATCTTTCAACGGCGATCACACGAATCAGCTTTCCCTTCGCGGCATGCTGGCTTTTCTTCATTTGGATACAGCGCGCAATCAGTTGCCGGTTGAAAGTCCTGCCAATGTTTCAGTTCCGGAACGAATATCGCTCCTGCAAAATTATCCGAATCCTTTCAACGCAGCCACCCAAATCGAATTTTCTTTACCTGTTGCGGGAAACACTCGCTTGGTTGTGTACGATCTTCTGGGCCGCGAGGTGGCGACGTTGATTGACGGATTCGCCTCCGCGGGAACTCATGCGGTGCGATTCGATGGAACCGGTCTAACATCAGGAGTCTATCTCTGCCGCTTGGAAACGGGAGCGTTTGCCCGAACCAGAAAAATCGTTCTGATAAAATAGCTCCACGGCTTGCTTTGTCCTAAATATGCAAATGAAAAGCGGCGGGCCAAAGCCCGCCGCTCCTATTTCATTCTATCAATAATTAGGGATTACGTTTCCGAAAAACATGTGTACCTTCATGGAGCGCGAATATCACCTTTCCGATATCCGTATTGTCTATGTAGGCACCGCGCACGGGATCTGTGCGAACAGCGCGGTCGGTAAACCATTCCGCACAGCTGCCTTTCGCATAGAACGGTATCAGCATATTCGTATGGCTGGCGGTGAAAAATTCCGCGCCCGGCATATGGTTCGGGCCATAGTCAATCAGCGGCCACCACGTCTGAGTACTGTCTTGACATGTTCCGATCAGGCAGCCTGTCTCGTGATCCGCCGTAATCATAAGCAGCGTTTCGTTCCAACTGCCATACTTCTCCACCCACTCGATCACTGCGGCTACCGATGCCGCGAAGTCATCCAGTTCTTCAATAGTCCGTCCCACTTGCTGATCGTGACAAGCCCAGTCAATCGCCCCGCCTTCAATCATCAGAAAAAATCCCTGCGGATTGTTGTCTAAAACATTCAGCGCCGCGCGAGTCATCTCTTCCAACGTCGGTAGATTGGCAATGAACGGCTCCGAATAGGGCGGAGTCAGGGAATTACGTATTTCAGCCGGCAAGCGCAATTGCTGCAATGTCTCGCGAATTTGCACCGTCCCGCAAACGCGCGCGGGTGTCGGTCCCTGCGCCAGAGCCTTAAACTCCGCTCGCGTTTGTATTAATCTGAATGGTACACTGCCGCCCGCCGTCCCCGCTTCAAGTAATTCCCATTCCACCGGACCGCCCACGTAGCGAAAATCTTTGAAATCCGTCGGGAAGGCAAATTTTCCCTGCATATCATAGTAGGGATGGCCGCAGCCCATAATCACTTCGCAGCCGCTGCTGTCAATCATTTCACGCGCGATCTCTTCGAAGTTGCTGCGGATAAAATCATGCGCGGCAAAAGCCGCCGGTGTCGCGTGCGACCATGGCACGTTAGTTACCACTCCCGTAGATTTGCCGATCTTTTCCGCCGCTTCGACGACGGTGTACAGAGCGTGAAAATCTTCGGGATCGAGCGCCAGCGTTCCGTTCCGGCATTTTACTCCCGTAGACATAGCCGAGGCCGAAGCCGCCGAATCCGTAGCCTTGCGCAGCATCGAAAGGAAATCACTCCAGGCCCGTTCCGGATCATAGCCGAGGGAATCCTCCTGCTGCATGTCCCACGAATAGGTGCTCATGGCAAGCCGCACGGGAAACTCTTGAAACGGATACGGCTTTCCATGCCACAAGTTCGCCACGGCCAGTTGGTTGTATCCGCATCCGTCCGCGATCATTAGGATAACATTCTTAGCCTGATTCGCTCTTGCCGGAACGAAAAAGCACAGACCTAAAAGTGAAATGACCCAAATTCTTTTCATAGACCTTCAACACATCCACGTATTGTCTTGACAACCGTTAAAATAAACCCCGACTGTTATGTCGGGGTTAGTTAAATGTTAAGAATTCCTCATTCCGCAGCGGCGGAGCTTCGCGGCTTGTGCCCGCTTTTGCTGGTCAGGGCGTACGACAGCGCTTCGATTTCAATCACCATATTTTCGTTGCGCACGTAGATTCCGGGCGGCACCAGAATCGTCACCGGAGCAAAATTCAAAATCGCCTTGATTCCCGCCTGCACCAAACGATCCACGACGCGCTGCGCCCCGGGTCCCGGCACGGCGACCACTCCGATTTTAATCTTTTCCCGCTTGACCAATTCATCGCACTGCTCGAAATCCTGCACGTCCAGATCGGCGATTTTCATCCCCCACTTGGCCGGATCGCTGTCGAGAATCAATTTGAATAAAAATCCCTGCTCCTGAAACTGCCGGAAATGCACGAGCGCCGTTCCGATGTTGCCCGCGCCGACCAGACACACGTTCCATGTGCGGTGCAGGCCGAGAATCTGGCTGATGTTGCGATGCAGATCTACGGCATTGTATCCCAGACCGCGGCGGCCGAAGGCGCCGAAAAACGAGAGATCCTTCCGCACTTGAGCCGCCGTGAGGCCGTTCAAGCGCGCGATCTCTTCCGAAGAAATCGTCGTCTTTTCCTGTGCAATGGAGCTTTGCAGCGTTCGATAATACTTGGAAAGCCGCTTGACGGTCGCGTCGGAAATTTTCGGACCGTCATGATGGGTTGGGGACGTTTGGCGTGGCATGAAAGCGTCTCCTAACTTAAAGATGGAAAGAGGTTCTGATACCGACGACCCTACATCGCGCCGCGCCCGCGAATCACCGCAATCAACGTCTTCAGCAGAATGCGGACGTCGAACCATAAACTCCAGTTTTCAACGTAATACAAATCGAATTCGGTGCGTTCCTCAATCGTCGTATCGCTGCCGCGAAATCCGCTCACCTGCGCCCAACCCGTGAGTCCCGATTTCACGCGATGACGATCCAAATATTGAGGAATGTGCCGGGAAAATTGCTCGACAAAATGCGGACGTTCGGGCCGCGGACCGACCAAAGACATGTCGCCGCGCAATACGCTTAAAAACTGCGGCAATTCATCCAAGGACCAACGCCGCAAAAAACCGCCGATTCGCGTGACGCGCGGATCACCTTTCTTCGCCCAAACCGGCCCGCTTTGCGTTTCCGCATCCTTGCGCATCGTGCGGAATTTGACGATATCGAACTCCCGCCCGTCCATTCCCACTCGCTTCTGCTTGTAGAATATCGGGCGTCCGTCGTCCAGATAAACCGCCGCCGCGACCATCGCATACAGCCATGAGAAGCAAATCAGAAACAAGCCGGATAGTCCGAAATCCATCATTCGCTTGACGACGTACCGCCATCCGGCCATGGGAATGGTTTTCATCCGCAGAATCGGCCGCCCGCCGACTTCCGTTACGCGAATGCGCGAACGCGTAATCTCCACGGCAGATGGACAAAAGAGCAATTCGACGGTTAAGCCTTCGGCGGCCTTCATGACATCATCCATTCGCTCCTCTTCGTCCGGCGGCGGAGCCATGACCAACATATCCAGATCATGCTCGAACACCAGATCGCGAAGCGCGGATATCTCGCCTAAAGAACGACCGCCCTCCACGGGCGCTTCTCCCACCGCGCCGATCAATTGGAATCCCTGTGTGCGGCCGCGCTCGAAATCCTGCCACAGCCGCGCCGCGAGTTCGCCCGTGCCCCACAGGGCGACGCGCATCACGCCGATTCCCCGCTTAAACAGCATAATCTGCACGCGCTGAAACATGGAACGCGAGGCAATTAAAGCCGGCACCATGAAACAGAGCGTCATTAGAAACACGAGCCGCGAGTATGTGAATTCGCGATAGAAAAAAATCAGCGCCAACAGCACGCCCGTTGACAGCAGGGATCCGCGCAGAATTCTTCCGACTTCCTGCTCCAATGGAACGCGAATCCGCGTGGCATAACCGCGATACGACCACGACACGATCACATAAACCATCCCCAGAGCCACGCCGAATAAAACGTAGTTCATCGGCTTGGGCATCCAGTGAAAAGGCACCAGATCGGGCAGCGGCCAGTAAAAACGGAGATAAAAAGCCAACGACGCTGCCACCGTGACCGCAATCACGTCAAACGATCCCGCGATCATCGGCAGATAAAACGATGCCGCCAGCGATCTTTCGCTGGTGCGATGGTCTTCGGGGGATGGCTTTATCTTCGCTGTCATGATTCTTTCATCGGCACGGATTCGCGCGAATCCGCGTAAGGTTTTTCATGCTTGGTCGGGCATGGAATTGATCATTTCCGTCAGCCGGTTCAGCTTTTCCTGCAATTCCGCTCCCGCCGCAGGATCAAGTTTTTGCAGAACGGCTTGTGCTCGGTTTGAGCCTTCCGCATCTCCGGTCAGAAGCTTCACGATGGACAAATTGTACTGTGCCTCGGCAAAATCCGGTGAGAGCCGCACCGCTTCCTCCAGCGACGAAACCGCGGAACCCGCGTTGCCCAAAATCGCCCAGGTCACGCCCAACTCATAGTGCACTTCAGGAATGTCCGGCGCCATGCGCACGACGCCTTCGAGTTCTTGCAGGGCCGTTTCGAAATCGCCGGTTTCCCGCAAGGTTAAAGCAAGCAGCAGCCGGTAGAGCGGTTGGGTCCCGTCCATACGAATAGCCTCGCGCAGCGCGGCAACGCCTTCCGTAAATTTACCCGCGCGGCAGAGACCGCCGCCCCATTTGGCTTGCGCGTCCGCATCCGTGGGATTCTGCTTCGCCGCCGTTTCGAGCGCGGACAATTCCTCAGCGGAAATCAAACTTGCCGGATTATCCATCGTCCGTCCTTTCTAAATCACTCGCGCCGCTTGGCCGCGATCTATGCTTAACCTTCTCCGCCCGCGTCGCCGTTCTCGCTGACTTCCAACTGATCGTCATCATCTTCCTTGACGATCTTGGCCACGTCGCCTACGCGGTCTCCGGTGTCCAGCTTAATGAGCCTCACGCCTTGCGTAACCCGACCCATTTCGCGGATCGCAGATACGCTCTGCCGGATCACAACTCCGTTGGAGGTCACGATGATAAGATCATCATTCTCGTTGATCTCTTTAATCGCCACCATCAATCCGGTTTTGGGTGTGGTTTTCAGAGCCAGCACGCCCTGTGCACCGCGTTTGGTGAGGCGGAAGTCTTCCACTGCCGAGCGTTTGCCGTAGCCGTTTTCGGTCACGGTAAGAATAGAGGAGTTTTCGTGCACGACAATCATGCCCACGGCATACGCACTGGCCTTCAAGGCCACGCCGCGCACACCCGTGGCCGTGCGGCCCATGGCTCGCACTTCATTTTCCGTGAAACGGACAGCCTTGCCTTCACTTGTGCCGATGATCACTTCATTGGAACCGTCGGTCAATGCGGCGTCCAACAGAGCGTCTCCCTCCGCAATGTTCAGTGCAATGATCCCCGATGAGCGTGGATTGGAAAAAT
The DNA here is from genome assembly GCA_003818605.1 of Candidatus Zhuqueibacterota bacterium. Taxonomy (GTDB): domain Bacteria; phylum Electryoneota; class RPQS01; order RPQS01; family RPQS01; genus RPQS01. Next base: position 59,501 of record RPQS01000024.1, read on the forward strand.
CGGAAAGCTGAGTCTTTTTCACCGTGCCGTTCTTCGTGCACATGAGCACGTACCGATCTTCGGAAAAATCCTTGACCGTAACAAACGCCCGCACGTTTTCCTCGGCGCTGCGTTCGATCAGATTGACCAGAGCTTTGCCGCGCGTGCCGCGTCCGAGCTGCGGAATCTGATAAACCTTCAGCCAGTAGCAGCGGCCTTTGTCCGTGAAGAACAGAATATAGTCGTGCGTCGAAGCGACGAACAGATGTTCGATCCAGTCCTCTTCGCGCGTGGACGCTCCTTGGCTGCCGCGTCCTCCGCGGCCCTGCTTGCGGAATCCGGAAACGGGGAAGCGTTTGATGTAGCCGCCGTGTGAAATGGTCACGACCATCTCTTCGGTAGCGATCAAATCTTCCATGGACACTTCCGCCGTGTCTTCCACCACAAGCGTTCGCCGCTCGTCGCCGTACTTTTCGCGGAGTTCGACCAGCTCTGCGCGGACGGCCTGCATGCGCATTTCCCGCGAGGCGATCAATGCTTCCAGCGCGGCGATGCGTGATTTGAGTTCCCGGATTTCATCAATGAGCTTCTGCCGTTCCAGACCCGTGAGCCGCGCCAGCCGCATATCCAGAATTGCCTTGGCTTGCACTTCGGATAGCTGGAAGGCTGCACGTAATTCCGCCGCCGCCACTTCGGTGGAAGAAGCCTTACGGATAATGTCAATCACTTCGTCAATGTTGTCCACCGCGATCTGCAAGCCTTCGAGAATATGCATCCGCTCTTTGGCTTCGCGCAGTTCATATTGCGCGCGGCGGTAGATCACATCATGGCGGTGATCGAGATAATATTCGATCATCTGCCTGAGATCAAGAATGCGCGGCGCGCCCTTTACCAGAGCGAGCATAATCACGCCGAAGGTTTCCTGCATCGGCGTGTGCTTAAAAAGCTGCGAAAGCACCACATCGGGGACAGCTTCGCGCTTGAGTTCCAACACCAGCCGCATGCCGTCGCGATCCGATTCGTCCCGGATATCGGCAACACCTTCGATCTTCTTGTCGTTGACCTGCTGAACTATGCTCTCGATCAGCCGCGTCTTGTTAACCTGATACGGAATTTCCGAAATAACGATCCGCGTGCGCGCCCCGGCTCGTTCCGGTTCCTCGACGTTAGCCTTGGCTCGTACCG
>RPQS01000025.1 GCA_003818605.1 Candidatus Zhuqueibacterota bacterium
ATTCATCCGGATGGCGCAGCGAAACGAAGGCGAAATCCATTTCGAAATCCGGGAAAGGCAGCGTCGCCGTCCAGCGAATGGTTTCCACCGCGGCGTCACGTGCCCATTTCAATTGGTCGGTGAAAGCCTTGAGAGTGCGTAAGTCCGGCAAACGGTAAAAACCTCCGACGCGGACATTGACCGGATGAATCTCCCGCCCGCCGACAATCGTCATTAGCTCATTGCCGATCTTCTTGAGCTTCAATCCGCGCTTAACTGCATCAGGATGATCTTTAGCTAATTGCAGCCCGTCTTCATAACCGAGAAAATCGGGAGCGTGCAGCATGTAAATATGCAGACCATGACTTTCGATCCACTCTCCGGCAAAGAGCAGCCGCCGCAGATCGCGAATGCCGCTATTGACCCGTACGCCGAAGGCGGCTTCAATCGCTTGACAAGCGCTCATCTGATAAGCCACCGGACAGATTCCGCAGATGCGGGCCGTGATATCAGGCACTTCTAAAAAATGCCGTTCGCGCAGGAACGCTTCAAAAAAACGCGGCGGCTCGAAAATGCGCATTTGCACGTCCACCACGCGGTCATCGCGCACCTTAACAGAAATCCCGCCTTCACCTTCCACGCGGGCCAGAAAATCCACTTTCACCGATTTACTTTTCATGGGATTCACTCTCCCGGCGGAACGGTTCGGCGCACGCGTTGAAGCTGCGGAAGGCGCGCAGCAGCGCATCCTCTTTCATTCCCAATTGACGGAAACCGGCGGACAACGACGACGTGTTCGGAGTTTCCTTCGGACCGAAGCAGCCGTAGCAGCCGCGATGGAACGACGGACACAACGCTCCGCAGCCCGCGTGCACGACCGGTCCTAAACACGGAATCCCTTTGGACACCATCACGCACGTTATACCCTTGAGTTTGCATTCGAGACACACACTGTGCGGCAGAATCTGCGGTTTGCGTCCGTTGAGAAAAGCGCTGAGGACTTCAATCAGGTGCGCTTTGCTGATCGGACAGCCGCGTAACTCGAAATCCACGAACACGTGATCGGAAATCGGCGTGGATTTCTTCAGCGTGTCAATATAATGCGGCGACGCGTAGACGATGGAGAAGAATTCCTTGACGTCCTTAAAATTCCGTAACGCTTGAATACCGCCGGATGTGGCGCAGGCACCGATGGTAATCAGGACTTCCGATTCCCGGCGGATGCGGTGAATGCGTTCCGCATCGTGCGGCGTGGTAATCGAACCTTCCACCAGCGACAGCGTGTACGGTCCTTTGACAACGGCGCGCGTGGCTTCGGGAAAATAAGCGATCTGCACGACGTCAGCTATCGCGAGCAGCTCATCTTCGCAATCCAGCAGACTCAATTGACATCCGTCGCACGAGGCGAATTTCCAAACGGCTACTTTGGGTTTGGGCTGCGTTTTCATATCAGATTTCCCGCTTCCTGAGCCAGTCGCGGATCGAATCGTAAGAATACACCGGTCCATCCTTGCAGACAAACGTCGGACCGAACTGGCAGTGGCCGCACAATCCGATGCCGCATTTCATGTTGCGCTCCATGGACAGATAAATGCGGGAATCGGCGACGCCGCGCTTCTGTAATTCCATGATCGCATAGCGCATCATAATCTCCGGCCCGCAGACCATGGCGATAGCCGTATGCGGATCGAAGGGAGCTTTCGAAATCAGGCGGGTCACCACGCCCACGCTGCCTTTCCATCCCGTTGTGGCGCGATCCACCGTGATTCCGACTTCGACATCGAATCGCCCGCGCCATTGCTCCAGCTCGCGTTCGTAAAGCATATCCTGCGGTGTGCGGGTGCCATATAAGAGCGCCACCTGTCCATACTCTTCCCGATGCGACAGAATATGATAAAACGCGGGGCGAAGCGGAGCCAGTCCGATGCCGCCCGCCACCAGTACGACGTCGCAGCCGCGCGCCTGTGTGATCGGCCACGAACTGCCGAACGGGCCGCGAATGCCCAGCAGATCCCCTTTCTTCAATTTCCGCAAAGCTTCCGTGACGTGTCCGACGGCGCGCGTCGTATGCACCAGAGCTTGCGATTTGCCGGGATCTCCGCTGATGCTGATCGGCACTTCACCAACGCCGAAAGCGTAGAGCATATTGAACTGCCCGGCGGCGAAGGCGAAATTGCTCTTTCCGCCCGCAGGCTCCAATTCCAGCGTGAACGTGTCGTGCGTCTCCTGCACCGTGCGTTTCACGCGGAAGGGTAAGGGAGTCATTTGCTCGCGAACACTGGCCATGATGATCAGCCTTTTACCCGACGGGTTGAATATAAATCCAAAAGCTGCATAACCACCGCTTCCATTCGATCCACCATAATGGGAACGAAACGGCGCAGCAGTTCACGATCCAATTCGTGATCGTTCTCGCATTTGGTACGAAGACATTTTGCATCCAGTGCAATTGCGAGCGTCATTTTAACCGCTCGGGCGTCGAAATGCCAGCGATACGGAGGGATCAGCCAGGACCATCCCAGCGTATCCCCATCGGTCAGCGTGGTCAAGGTAACCGCGCCGTGCCCGGGCAAATACGCGTCGAGAGCAACCATTCCTTTGCGGACCACGTAGAACACATCCGCTTCACCGTCTTCTCGAAAGATGATTTCGCCCTCATTAAAGCGTACGTTCTTGGCGCAACCCACGAGCAACTTCAAGTGCTCGGAACTCATCCCTTGGAACAATGGGTGTTCCGCCAACAACGGTTCAATCGTTTCCATCGGGAACCTCTTTGATTGTGACGCGGTGCTTAAGAGCCGTCGCTTCTTCCGTCAAGTCTATGCCCGCCGGGCACCATGTGATGCAGCGCCCGCAGCCGACGCATCCCGGCGTGCCGAATTGATCCACCCACGTGCCCAATTTATGAGTCAGCCAGTGGCGGTATCTGGCGCGAACGGATGACCGGACGCTGCCGCCGTGAATATACGAGTAATCAAGGGTAAAGCACGAATCCCAACGTCGCACGCGCTGAGCGGTGGTGCCGCCGAGGTCGGTTCGATCTTCGACCGTGGCGCAGAAGCACGTGGGACACACCATGGTGCAGTTGGTGCAGCTCAAACAGCGCGCCGCCACGTCATCCCAGCGGGGATGTTCCACCGCCTCGTAGAGAATATCTCTCAGTCCGTTTGTATCCAGCTTTCGTACTTGACCGGATGCGGCCGCGCGTGTGACCTGTTCCACCCATTTTATGTCTGAAGCGGCGGCTTCCTTATGGGGTATGGCAGCAAGAATCTCTCCGCCCTTGAGGGATCCTATTTCTACGACAAACCGGTGCCCGTGTTCATCTATCCGTTCGGTTAGGCACAGATCGAAATGCGAAGCCGCTCGCGGCCCGCTTCCCATGGAAGCGCAAAAGCAGGTGGCGGCACTGTCCAGGCAATTCACGGCGATAATAAAAATATTTTTCCGCAATTCGCTGTACGTAGCATCGGCGTACGGTCCTTGCATCATCACACGGTCTTGGATGAGAATCGCCGCCAGTTCGCAGGCACGCACTCCAAGAAAGGCGTAGTGCGGCGGTTTCCCCGCTGTACCGGCGGGCTGCAAACCCGAGCGCACGCCTTCCCAAAGTACGGTCTGCGGAGGATGCAGAAAGCGTTTCCAAGACTGCGGGCCGCAATGATACCCGAAGAATGCCTGATCTCTGCGTTCCTGTAAACGATATCGGGCGGGCGATTGTTCATCCGCCCAACCCGCGGGCAAATCCTCTACCGTGGTGACTTCACCGTGCACGATAGAGCCGTCCACGACCGTTGGGCCAACCACCGTATAGCCGTATCGCTGAAGCTCCGTCAACAAGCTTGATAAAGCTTCTCTTTCCAGAACTAAAGGAACAGGCTGTGTCGTGGATTTCACCATGCTTAATCCTGAATCCTGCGATGAAAATTTGTGAAAATATACGCTTTTTCCACCTTCTTGTCAAGTATCTCCGGAGCGGAGTGTTCGCCGTCCGGGGTCGCAAAGAAAAGCGGCTTCGCATGTTAGCGAAGCCGCTGAAAATCCATGGCCGATAGATGATATCTACCGTGCCGATGTCACAAGGTAGAACCGTTTCAAGTACGTGTCCGCCTCGTTCGTGATAGTGCAGGTTGTTGCCGAAACGGTGGCGATAGGCGCTTCGATAAAGCTGGAGGGATCGTTGGATGCATACACATTGTAAGAAGTCGCGTTCGGAACCGCACTCCAGCGGAGAATAACATCCGCACCCGAGACTTGGATGGAAAGATCCGTCACGGCATTCGGAACTCCCACAATCATGGTCACGGGAACCGTCACAACGGTTTCATCCGGATCATTCGACGTGATCGAGATCTGTCCGGTGTACGTGTCTGCGGCCAATCCGGTGGCGTCAAAGGTCACCGTTAGCGGTGTGGATCCCGACGGATTTACCGTACCGCTGGTTGGCGACACTCGCAGCCACGGCTGAACCGCCGTAAAGCGGATTGCCAGATTCGACACGAGATATGCCGCATTGTATACGACCTGCAGGCCGTCCGTTCCCGTAGCATTCTCGATGCCGATCGTTAGATTGTTCACCGTGCCCGAAACGCTCTGATATTGGAAGAAAATCTCGCCCGAAGAGTAGAGAATCGCTTCAAATGTGTACAGACCGGGGTAGGTTGTTCCGAAATGCGGTATGCTGTCCCACTGCACGATGAAGCGGCTGTTGGTGGCATCATTATAATAATAAATGCCGGCACCGTTCTGCGGGCTTAAATCGTCCCAAAGTGGAGCCAACATGGCGTTCGGCAGCCGGCCGCTGGGGATTTCCCGATTGCCGTAATCGGTGGTGTCGCCGCTGAAATGGAGGATGCCGTTGGAACTGATTCGCGCCGCCGTATAGGTCGTGCCGTATAGGGGGAAGCCCCACGGCAGAGTTACGCCAAAATGCTCGTCATCTCCGGTGGTATTCAGCCGCGTCCCGATTCCGGCAATTTCCACCCAATTGTATACCGGCCCGCCCGCTTCATTGCTGTCATACCAGCGATAGCCGAACGTATCCGGCCCGCCCTGATTGTCCAGCGTTCTCGATCCGTGCCTCGGATCCGCTTGATCTTTTGCCAAGATCAAATCAGGGTACTCTTCCCGAATTGCCGCGAGCCGTGTGCTGTTCGTTGTAGCGGAGGCCGAGAAAATCAAATCCGCCTGTCCGATGTTGTCAAGAGCAAGTGTACGGGTTGTGGAAGCCTCCGGATCAAGGCCGACTTCAAACAACGCCGGATTAACGCTGATGTCCGGGTAAGGTATCGGGGCAATGGGCGGGAAGATGATGTAGTCCAGCCACGCGCAGTCGCTGCCGCTGCTGAGCGATCCGTCCTTCAGATAGCGCCAGAGGAAAGTATGATTTCCTGCCGTTACCGCGAATGCGGCTTGCGTCCACGCAACGGTGCCCGACCATTGTGCCTGCTGTGCTCCGTCAATATAGAACCGCAGATAGTCGTAGCCGGATTCGGAAGAAACCTTGTAGTAAAACCGGATTGTATCTGCCGCTAAAATGGTAACCGTGACCGATAGATCGCTCGTGTCGCTGTGTGTGATGGTGCCGGATTTCGCGCAATAAACGCCTTCCTGCGGATCGGTGGAAGTGATGGTCCACGGGAGATTCCCGCCCGGTGTCCACGGGAAGCGCGTGAAGTTCCCTGTTTCGAAATCCTCCAACACCAAGCCGATAGCCAGCGAAAACGATCCGGTAGTCGCGTAGTTCGTACCGGTCATATCTACATGGAAAGGCGCGGCGTGTCCGATAGGAGCTTCAGTATCAATTGTAACGGCAAACGTCACAACGTCCGTCGCGCCGGCAGCCAACGATGCCAAACTGCCGCTGTTGTCCGTGATGACAACATAGGGATCGGCGGAGGATAACAGCGCTGCGAGATTCACGACCAGAGCGGAGCCATTGTTGGTCAAATTGACGTCCAGTGTCGCGCTTTCTCCGGGATCAAGCCGCCCATTGTTGTTTCCGGACGGATCGTGCACGGTGACCGTTCCCACGGTAATTTCTGGGGCATGGGCGGTAATATTGAATCCGTCCGTCCATTCGTTGCTCGCGTTATCGGTTGCCGTGACGACAACGGCGATCACGTGTCCGTCGGGGACGTTGGTGGCTACAACCGCTTCGAAGCCGTTGGTGATAGTTGCGCTCTGTCCGGAGAGAATCGTACCGTAGCTTTCCGTTGCATCGGTAAATGTCAGGTATGGATCCACTGTGGAAAGAGTCACGTTCACTCCGGCGGCGGATACCGTGCCGACATTTTCTTCCGTAAGAGTCAGGTCAAGGGTCTCACCGAAGTCGGCCAGCCCGTTGCCGTTGCCGCCCGCCGCATCATTAATGACTTCTGCGGACGTGACAACATACGGGCCGGAATTGGGGATGACCTGAATCGAATCAATCACCGGAATGCGGCCTTGGCGCGTGATAACGATATGCGCGTAGCCAGGCGCGGTGATGGCGGCATAATTCAGTGTCAGCGAACCGCTCGTTCCCACTAAACCCGCGGCCAGCAGTTGACCGCCCGAACTGAAACCGACGTATGAATACGGATTCGCCGTAACCGTGAACGAGGTTTGTCCGATGAAAATCGGATCCGGATAGCTGACGGTATTGGCCGTGGGAACTCCCAGATACGTCGTTAAAGAGGGATCGCCCATCAGCGAATAAATTTCCCAATAATAGTTTATGCGGCTGCTGTTCCCTTCCACGACGGCGATGTTGCCCGCCATAATGAAGCCGTATTGCGTCGTGTACCAATTCGGGAACGTTTCGCTGTGATCGTGGAACATTCCATCGTATGCGCCGCGATGAGCTGCATCATACACCGGATTGACCGCCACGGCTTTGGCTCCCACGCCCCACCAATAGTCTTCATCCCAATACGAGTTGTTCGTTCCGCCGATGTAGCCGATGGCGCCTTTGTTTTCGGCTCGCAGTAGAGCTTCGGCGAAGCAGTTCGCCACGTCGAACTTGCTTGTCAGGCAGCAATTCCCGACCATCGTGCCATATTTGTGCGCGTTGGTCATATTGGCCACATCCGATACCGAGAACGAAGGATCCGCCCAGCCGCTCGAACTGCCGTGCGCCGTATAATTCATATAGCCCCGGCCCTCGCTGGCATTCGCCAGAACCAGTGCATCCGAACTTCCCGATTCGGGATAGAGATACGTATTGGATGTCAGGCCGTGCGCCGTGTTGAAGTAATACGTCGTGCCGTAGTTGATCTGCCCGTTGCCGTAGGTCGGAGCGTTATCCGCATCCACACCGGCAATCATCACGCAGCGTCCCAGATAGCTGGGATCGGGCATTTCATAGCGTTCGTATTCCAGCGTCTTGTCAATCTGCGGCTGCAGTTCGTCCGTTGTGCGTGCCGAAAACCGACCGAAATAAATTTCCGGCATGTAATCCGATCCGGCCAGCCGCACATAAGTCAAATCCGTATAGTGGCTGGAGACGCCGCTCCAGACCGGAATCTGAGCGGTATCGCCCACAAACAGCACAAAGCTCGGAGCCGGGTCTTCGGTTGTGCCCGCATCGTATAAGCCCTGCAAATATGCTTTAATCGAAGTTGCCGTGGAACCCACGGCGGGTTCGCCCTTATAGGCAACGATGACGTTGTAGCCCTGTTTTCTCTTCCAGTCTACGAACGGCGCGAGCTGCGCGGCAAACATCGAATGAGAGATAATCACGTACTTGATCGGATAGCGCGTCAGGTCTTCATCAAGCGAAGAATCGCGCCGGTAGTTCAGTACGGATTGACTATAGATGGATTCGAAGTAGGGTGAATACGTTTTTGTGTGCATGTCCCGCGTGGCAATGTAATCACCGCCGTTGAAATGCACGGCGATTTCGATATTGTTATACACAGCCAGAGTCTTTTGCTCGGGATTGTACTTCACCGGTTCCACGGTAATCACAAACAAACGCAGACCGCGCATGATTCCCAATTCTTCCGCCGTCACGAGCGGATGGTCATCATAGGAGTTGCGCGAGTACGCGGTCGCTTTGTATTCGAATGGTACGTCTTCCGGTCTCTGGCTTTTCGACAGCGACGGCTGCGCCGGCATTAACGGATACTCAATCGAGTGATCGGTTAATTTGATTTCGCTGCGATCAAACCGGGCGGCTTCCACGATAACCTCCGCACCCAGCGGTACGGCAATGATGCGCCGCTCGAGTGGCAAGGCCGGTTCGCCGATCCGATTGCTATACGCAAAACCGGGCACGCTGATCCGGCTGAAGGTGCCCATGCGGGTTTGCACGTTAAAACTTTCCAAACCGCTGAACCGGAACGACAAATCAATTCCGTCCTCGCGGTTGCTGACCAGCTTGAATCCTTCATCCACCGCTGCTGACCGGGTCATTCCATCAAGCGAGACCCACTTGGCATCCGAAGCGGCTTGAACCATCGAAAGATTCAGTCCGGTCACGAAGCAGGTTAATAATACCAAGCGCAAAAAAGTTTTCATCCGACATTCCTCCGCGAAAATACATATGTCTTCGGTCATCGCTTGAAGCAAATCCTGACTTTTCAAACCATGCGACTTCCGCCTGTCATCGCCATGTTATTAAAGATATTCTACGAACAAATCCGCCGAATAGCAAGAACTAATCGTCCGGTATGGGAAAATTGTATCAAAAACTGTCCAATCCCTGTCTGTCCCTATTCATTCGCCTTTTTAACCATTCTGCTCAGTATCAAACCACTTGTATTTAGGGAAATTCGCCGATTGGCACTCCCGAAAAATCGAGCAACTCTGACCCTTCGAGACAGAAAGTCGGAACTGAGTATAAAATTGGGCTGGTTGGAAAAAGACTGGTAAAATCGCCGTTTTCATATTATATTTCAGTGACACGCGTGATTGTGTTATGCGAGGAAAAACATGTATTTCGAAAAATTGACGCATTGGGCGCTATTCTTGGCTCTCGCGTTTGTCGTCTCGACGGCTTTTGGGCAACAGCCTGTAGCCCGCAAGAACATGCTGAATTCCGGACTTGCCGAAGTCCAAATGACATCGAAGCTCGATCTGCAGACGATAGATCGCATGGGCGGCAACATTGATTGGGTTCAAGGAAACGTGGCTCGGGTCTATTTACTCCCCGAAGATTTCGAACAACTGCGCGCCTCCGGATTCTCGTTGCAGTGGATTCCTGATGAAGGCAAACTGAGCTTGCAGGACCTGTGGGAGAAAACGCGGCATACCCGCGATCCGCTCGATGCCTATCATACAAATGACGAAATCCGTACGCAGTTTGCGCTATGGCAGGCGGCATATCCGACTCTCTTCAAATACGACTCTATCGGCATGTCCGTTTTAGGACGACCCCTTTTAGTCGCCAAGCTCTCGGATTATGTAACCACGGATGAACCGGAAATCGAAGTGAAGTACGTGGCCAACATGCATGGCGATGAAACGGTGGGCAAGGAAAATTGTCTCCGGTTTATAGATACACTGCTCACCGGATACGGAATTGATCCCGAATTAACTGAGCTGATGACCGATTACGAAATGTGGTTTTTGCCGCTGATGAATCCGGACGGCAACTACAGCTCATCGCGCTACAATGCCAACGGCTATGATTTGAATCGTACGTTTCCGGACCGGTGCGACGATTCGGTTAATACGACTACGGGCCGCCCGATTGAAGTGGCCAATGTAATGAACTGGACGGCCAGCCGGAATTTCGTACTGTCGGCCAATTTCCATGGCGGGGCGTTGGTTGCCAACTACCCGTGGGACAACAACTGCACCGGTGGCGACGTTTATGCTCCGACTCAGGAAGACTGCTTGTTTGTCTATATAGCCAGGCGCTATTCCTACTACAACACGCCGATGTGGAACAACTCGGCGTTTCCGCCTTGTGGCATCACCCATGGCGCGGACTGGTACGAACTCAGCGGCGGCATGCAGGATTGGGATTATGTATGGATGGGTGATCGCGAACTGACCCTTGAAATCAGCAATACCAAGAATCCAGCGGCTTCCCAGCTTGAACAATTCTGGCGTGACAATCGTCAAAGCATGCGTTATTATCTCTTGGAAGCCAAGTACGGCGTGCGCGGAACCGTCACGGACGTGGTATCGGGGCTGCCCCTGCGGGCGAGCATATCCGTGAATTCCATTCCATATCTGACTTTTAGCAGTGCGCTGCACGGTGAATATTATCGCATGCTTCGGCCCGGAACCTATTCAATTTCCTTTTCGGTGCCGGGTTACGGATCACAAACTCATTCCGTCACGGTCGCGCCGAATTCCTATACGACGCTGAACGTTCAACTCGGATTACCGCCGGATATTGCCGTCAGTCCCGATACGATCCGGACTACGGTGGGCCGTTGCAGTAATGGGAGTGCCTCCTATACTATAATCAATAACGGCGCCGGGCCGTTGACATGGTCGGCGGTGGAGGGCTATACCAATTACAGCGGATACGGGAGCGCCGTCGGCGGCGACTGGCGATTCATTGACAGCGATCAATCGGACGGACCGGTTTATGCTTGGAAAGACATCAGCTCCGCGGGGACTCTGGTCAGCTTTAGTTCGGACGATCAGACTCTGGGGCCGTATTCCGTCGGATTTTCTTTCCCCTATTTCGGCCAAGCACATACGACATTCAGGATTTGCGGCAACGGATGGATTTCCTTCACGTCCACGTCCACGGCCTATGAGAACGGAATGCTGCCCTCTTCCGGTGCGCCGCTTAATATGCTGGCGGCATGGTGGGATGATTTGAGTCCGCAGCGTTCGGGAACGCAGGTCAGATATTGGTCGAACAACTCCGATACGCTGGTTGTGACATTCTCGAATGTGCAGAGTTACAGCGGCAGCGGATTGTATACATTCCAGTTCATTTTGCTCTCGTCGGGCAAGATTGTGTATCAATACAATTCGATGGGAACTCTTCGCTTGAATTCTTCAACCATCGGTTTGCAGAACGCCGCGGGTACAAAGGGAATGGCTGTCATCAACAATCAAACGTACATCCACGATGCGATGGCTATTGAATTCTGCCCGCATTCGATGATTACTCCGGCTCCGCTGGCAGGAACAGTCGCGCCCATGTCTTCGCAATCGTATGCTGTCAGCGTAAACACCTGCTGTGTGCCTTTGGGAACGATTGCCGGAATCCTCGCCATTTCATCCAACGATCCGGATTCTCCGACACTTCATGTTCCCGTTGTTATCACGGTCGTGGATGCTCCGCCGGACCCGGTCACCGATCTGACGATTTATTCCGAAGGAACAAATGCGCTTCTAAAGTGGAATCCGGTTCCAACGGCATCCGGCTATCTGGTTTATCGCATGAGCGGAGCCGAACAAGATTACTCCACTGGAGAACTGCTCACGCTCGTACCCATTACCGCCACTTCATACACTGATACGGTTACGGCGGCGGCGGCAGGCGTTCGTTTCTATCAGGTTGTTTCCGTCCGCTGAATCTTCATGCAGGTAAACAAAAAAGCCCGTTGCAGTGTGGGCTTTTTTGTTGTCCGAAATTTCGTAAGCCTGTGCTATGGAGCGGCGACTTCAGCAAGCTTGTGCGCCGTCTGCAATCCTAAAGCGTAGCATTCCTGAATCGTTGTCTTATCCGGCAGATAGCGGATTTTTAAACCGTCGCTAACCAAAGCGACTTTCATTACCGTCAGAATGGATTTGATCTCTTCAACAGCCGTCCCGTTCCATCCGTACGAGCCAAATGCGGCTCCGATCAAATTCGCGGGTTTTAGTCCTTTCAAATACGTCAACACGTCGGCTACCGTTGGAAAAAGACCATCGTTGAGTGTCGGGCTTCCCACTAAAAGCGCGCCTGCTTCCAACACCTCAGTTGCCACGTCGCTGCGGCTGTACTTGCGAAGCGGCATGTATTTCACTTCCGTTCCGCCGGCGGCAAGTCCTTCGCAAATTGCCAGCGCCATTTTTTCCGTGCTGCCCCACATCGTATCAAACACAACGACCGCTTTGCGTGTGGGTTTCTTCGCGGCCCAGCATCCGTAGCGATCCAGTATCCACTGCCTATCCTGTTCGCGCCGCCAGACCGGACCGTGATCCGGAGCGATCAGGTCAAATGGAATTCCGGAGGTCTTGACTTTTTCCAGTAATTTCGTAATGCGCGGACTGAACGGCATCAGAATATTGGCATAGTATCGCGCGGCTTCGGATTCGAGAACTCCGTGCGCGATTTCATCGGCGAACCGTTCGCGCGAAGCCAAATGCATGCCGAAAGCGTCCTGCGAAAAAAGCAGCTTGTCTTCTTCCAAATACGAGAACATGCTGTCGGGCCAATGCAGCATGCGTGTTTCCGTGAAGGTCAGCGTCAAATCGCCCAACTTCAGGCTCTCGCCGTCTTTGACGGCGGTAATCTTGTCCAAATGATAATAGTCGGCCAGAGCCTTGACGCCCATGGCGGATGCAAATACTTTTTCCGGTTTCGCCAATTCGATAATTTCGGGCAGGCAGCCCGTATGATCCATTTCCGAATGGTTGGAAATGATATAGCTGATCTCCCGCGGTTCGACCACCGACATCACGCGCGCCAGCATTTCGCTGCGGAACGGAGCCTTCACCGTGTCCACCAACGTGATTTTCCCGCCTAAAATGAGATAGGCATTGTACGTTGATCCACTCGGCGTGGCATAACCGTGAAAATCCTGAAGTGTCCAATCTATCGCTCCCACCCACCACACATGGTCACTGATCTGAACCGCTTTGAAGACATCGCTCACAATCGGCCTCCCTTGTTATTGTAGATCAATGGGTCGGCTTTAAGATACAAACAACCGTTTGGAAAGTCAAGTTGCGTTTACGGCTGAATAAAAAGCGCGGAGTCAGAAGACTCCGCGCCGCATTTCTGTCGGGGATCAATGATGCCAAAGCGGCCTATTCCGTAGCCGATTGCACCTGATAGAATTGCCGGATTCCGGCCGTGTCCGTTCGCGCCACGTTCATGAGCGTATCGGATGTGCTTTGGAAAAACGTGTATGGGCCTTCAATAGCCGTGGAGCAATAGACTTTATACAGCGGGACTCCCAAATTTGTCCAGGACAAACGCACGTAGTCGCCCTCGACTTGCGATACGACCTGTGGCGGAACCAGCGTGAATCCGTGCGCGCGAATCAGGCGATTACCGCTGCGTGCGGACGAGGCGGCGGATTCTTCGCTGTACCAAACGCTGTCGCAGGGATCGTACACGTATGACCTTCCCGCCGCCGTACTGCTGGTATCGTGCAAAAACGCCTCATAATGACCGGATGCCGGATTCGACACGGCGACATAGAACGATCCGGTCAGCGCCAACGGATCTCCATCTTCATCGTATGTGGCTGCGTAAGTCCAATTGTCCGGACTGCGCGGCATCCCGCCAACTTCATTGCCGATACTCCCGACTTGTTTGCTGAGCAGAAGACTGCCCGGCAGATTATCCGGCCCGTCGGCATTTAAGATTTGCACTTCAAGAAGCGAATGCGTCGTATCAGGGTGTTCCGCCGATATGCCGATGTTCACTCCGTAAAGAAGAAACGGCACGCCGGTGGGATCGAATTTCACGGCCCAGCGATAATCCCTGTTTTCCGACCAGTGGGCGGCCTCCGCCGTGCCGTCGTCATAGACCAATTCATTGACGCAGCCCGGTCTCGCGTCGAAAGTAAAAGTATCGGTTTGGGCGACAGCCGCTTCCGCATCTTGTACGCGGATGAAATAGACATACGCGTCTTCCGCGAAGGGGCCGACGGTGGCGGCGTATTCATCCGGATTTGCCGTGGCGATGAGATCCGCCGAATCGGCGGCTCCGCCCAGGGGCCAGTAAATCATCCGTACTGTAAATCCCGAAGCGTCATCCGTTGCGATTGCGGTTACCGTGAACGACTCCAACATCTGGTCATGCAGAGGATCATGGAGAACTGCTGGCGGATCATTGGGCATGACAACGGTGAATGGACCGTCAGAAACATCGCTCGCCGCGGGATAACTCAGGCTCGAAACGCGGATCCGCGCGTTTCCCGAAGTCGGCGGTGCTGCGTACCATTCAAAGATGCCGTCATTACCCGTGTTGGGAGCTAACGTATCCCATAAGCCCGCCGGATAATCCCGGTTGAGTTCGATGCAGACGTCGCCGGTCACGTTTTGCGATGTCCATTGAATGTAATACGGATTGTCAATGATCCACGTTTCGCCGCCGTTCGGTACGGCAACCGTAATCGTCCGCAAAGCAATCGTGAAATTCGCCGCGGAGGTATCGCCGACACCGGTTTGCACTGTGCCCGCGATACGCACGCGCGCGGTGGTGGATACGTCCCCCGCCACCGTCCACGGATGCGATCCGTCATTCGGCGTGCTGGCGATAATCGTTTCCCACGAAGCTTCGGGATAGCTGCGATTGATTTCGATTTTGATGTTTTCCGTCAGATTTTCCGACGTCCACTTGATGCTGTCCAAATCTTCCACATACCAGATTTCACCGCCGTTGGGAGTAGTCAAATACAAGTGCGGAACTGCGGAAACGACCGGAATGTTCGCCGTATAGGTGACCTTGTTGAAAGCCGTCGCGGCTAATTTTAAAGTCTGACCGGCGAGCGGTGTTCCACTGATCGTGATGGTTGCAAGGCCGCTTCCGTTTGTGTAAGCCGCCCCGTAGATCGTGTCGTTTCTCGTTAAAGCGCATAATGCGCCGGATACGCCGGTGACCGTTACATTAAACGTGGTTTGACCCTGCGCGAACTGCGAAGCATGACTGACCGACATAGCAGTCGGAGTTTTCGTGCGTACTTGAACGGAAGGGTCGCCGAAAATATGCCATGTGTTGAACATAGCGGCGCCCGCTGTTCCATTCAGATCAATCATCTTGCACGAAGCGTTGAAGCAGATTCCGCCAAAGGTGGTTTTACTCTGTGCGCAGACAATATCCGTGGCTTCATCCTGGGCGTCCATCGGGGGCAGCCAGGATTGATTGACCGACGCCATATACGTTGCCAGCGCGCCGATCGGCTGGCCGGAGCGCACGGAGCGAAGCCAGTATTCCGCGAAGCACGTTGTATTGTGGAACTGACCATTGACGCAGGCAACACTGAAAATGAACGGCAGCAGATTGTCATTGGTCAGGTTGGTGATATTCGTATTGTTGAAGCCGGTCGTTGACCAGGAAGTGGTGCTGCCGTGGCCTATATAATTCACGAATCCGCGTCCGGCATTCAACGCCGTGCTCACCTGCGCGGCCGTCGCGCCCGGATCGTAGATCTGATCTACCGATGTATATCCATATCCTAAAAGATCCGTGCGGATATAGCCCATATGCTCGTAATCAATCTCGCCGCCGTTGTGGCCGATGCCATCCCCTTCGGCGGAGGCAATTCCCGTTGCGCGCTGGCACCAGCTTGCCCCGGTGGTTGCGTCGCGTTCGTATTCGATGCTGCGTTCGACTTGAGTATTCACATGTGCAATGAGCTGAGCGGAAAAACGTCCGATAAAAATGTCGGGATAGTTATCGGCGCCCGCGACCTTCGCGTATTTCGGATCGCATGCGCTGTCCGAAGACATAATGGTCGCTACCTGCGCGGCATCTCCGACTAACAGCGCGTATGCGAGATTTCCGCTCGTGCTCGTATAGAAATTCTGGATGTAGTTCTTGATGGACGTGGAATTGTTCCCGATGGTCGAGACGTTGACCATCGTGGTCTTGATTCCCTTCTGAATCTTCCAACTGTAGAACGGCTGCATGGCCGTGCGGAAGGAATCGGCGGTGATAATGAGCATCTCGCCCTGTTCATCCACGGCCGTATAGCGGGAATCTTTTTCTTGAAGAGTTCCGTAGTTCAGAAAATGCCGTTGATAGAGCAGATTAAAAGCGGGATCCACTTTCGTGAACGGCGCGCGGCGCTCGAATACGTTTTTCCGTCCCTGTCCCGAAGATTCTACGGCAACGGTGACGGACGTGTAGACGCGCAGCGTTTGCGTGACGGGCATATATTGAAAAGCGTAAACTTCGATCACGGTTCCGCGCAGATCGCGCAAAATGTACGGCTCGCGCAAGGCGACGGTCTGACCGGGATACCAACGTTGACTTTCGTAGACCGAACCAAACGAATACGGAACAGTTGCGGGATCAATATTGCGGGACAGATTGCCTTTCGAGGGGGCAATCGGCATGGATGGATAATCCGTAAACTGCGATGCGACAATCTTGATCTCCATTTCCGCATCATCCGGAATAATAATACTCCGGCAGATGCGCGGCAGATCGGGTTCTCCGGCATTCAAAAAATGCGCTTCGCGTCCGCAATTCACCGTATAGTAATTCTGGCCGCTGATTTCCACGGCATCACGCGTGAATGCGTTCACGTCGAACCGCACGACGGTCCGCGAACCACTCGACTCGAGTACGTTGACTGATACATCCTGAGCGGCGGAATTCAGTTCTACGCGCTCGGCAGCCCAACCCCATGCAGGCAGTGCAAGCAACATGACGAATAGAATCCAAACATGCTTCATGCGTCATTTCCTCATACTGTGCCGGTTTCGGCACAAAGTGTTGTCAGTAATCCTGACCCGATGTTAACTCAGGATGCCGCGCAACGAGTTCAGTACAAAAATTTAACCAATTTACGACCTGTTTACAAGTGAAAACAGAGGTCTTATAAAAAAACCGAAACGGGAAACCCTCTTCGTTTCACGCTTCGGTATATTGTATAATCTGTTTTTATAGATAATTAGCTGTCGGTGCGGGGAGGCACTATTCCGGCGATGATATTATCTTACTCCGGGGTTGCTGTTACATAAAAGAAATGTATACCGGTGTTTGCCCGAAGGTCGAAGGTATGGTTATTCACTGGAGTCTGCCCGATGTGAGTGTATTCGCCTTCGTACGCTTCGGCTCCATAGATATGATATGTTACCGCACCGGCCGCCGCTTCCCAGCGGAGCCGCACGATATTCTGTTGGAGGATAAATGTACAGGTCAGATTTGTCACAGAGTCGCAAAGAACTGCCGCACGGCAGACATTTATCGTATTACCGTTGTGCATGAGTATTCTGTCCGCGACGCCGGGATATTTCAATACATTGAATGTTGATCCCCACATGCGATTTGTTTGCCCTAACTGCATTCCCGTCTCTGCATCAAATACGCGGAATAGACCGTTATACCATACTAATATGCGTTCGTTTCCGCTGGTATCTACTTTTGCTGTCCAAAGATTTTCATTAGCCGTAGCCATTTCCGGATTCGACCAGAGCACTTCGTAGGTGTAGTGATCGAAGGCTGTCCCTTCCGGCGTAATTAAACGCTTCACACCGTTTCTGTCCATTTGTGGAACCGCATAGCCTCTCAGGCAGGGATGAGAATCGGCACAAAATGGATAGGCGGGCTGTCCCGGTTGTCCGATGTCCACAGTGGTCATTTGAGAGCGAAAAACGTCATCGCATATCGGTTCATATCCCGAGCAGAGGAGACGATAATATCCGGAGACAACAAACTGCAGTGTGCGATAGTCTGAAAACGGGCGTATATAATAACTGTCGCTAAACCCCGTATGTGTAAAGTATGGACAGTTTAACCCCTCGAAAGTCGTCCCTGTCATATTTTCTGAATAGCCGTTTTCCAGTGAGCTGTCCCATTCATGAATCCTCTTGCTCCACATTAAAATATCGTTCTTGTGGGGGGGAGGGGGCCAGACCGCCAGATCGCCAATATAGGCATACATGGCACCATGACTACGTTCCTCCGAAACTCCTATTATGCGTGTGTGGATGAATGGCTCTGCCCAGGTATTCGCCTGTAGATCAACAGTGACGACGTAAAGATTCTGTTTGGGGAACGCTTGGACATCCGGGTTGTAGAAAAACGATCCTTTATATGTGATAACAACACCCAAATCCATTTCGCCCGGCCCCGTTTTCATCAGGCATAATTTGCACATACCCGAAGCGACTGAATCAGGAATGGCAAGATACCGCGGGGCTTGACCATGTTCCGGGACATAGCAAAGCGAATCCCCTCTCACATAGGCATACCCGTATGTGCGAGCATTAGTCCATCGTTGAAAATCGCAGTAATATCCCGGAATCGAAATGCTGCAATCCAATACCATTGTGTATTCGGCGAAAGCCGGATACCGGCACAGCACGAATATAATGATATTGCAGTATATGAATTTACGCATTGTGCATAATCCGATGTTATACGCAATATATTGAACGGTTGGCCGGTTGTCAATAGATTCCAATAAAATACTTATAATTTCTGATGTGCCGCCAATGAAAACAGCAGCGGCAAGCGGGGGATGCCGGCGGGCAGTATCCAGCGGCCGTCCGCTTGCTGGGTCATATTCGGAAATTGCGGATAGCACGAATACGGATATTCGTTGAATTCCCCGATCTCCAATCCGGCTTTCTTCAGCGCGTGAAAAATATCCGCAATCGTCCATGCCCAATAATTTTCTCCATGCGTCGGAACGAACGATGGATCGGCGTAATCCGGTCCGGGCGGTATCACGACTTCGGCGGCGTTGCTGAAGTAATCGTAAGCCAGTTCGAATTTGTCCGTATTTTCGCGAAACATGAGAGCCAGCGGATGAATCTCCGCAATGAAAAATAGACCGCCCGGCTTGAGAAAATGCGCCACGATGCGCGCCCATTTCTCCAAATCACACAGCCACGTAATCACGCCGTACGATGTGAATACCACATCGAACTTCTCGGTCAAGTGCTGATCCAGTTCCAAGACGTCGCAGCAGATAAATTGGCAGCGGTCGGCAAGTCTGGCTTGCTGCGCGAGATCGCGCGCCTGCTCAATTGAGGCTTCGGAAAAATCTACGCCGACAACCTGCGCACCCAGCCGCGCCCAGCTTAGAGAATCCATTCCGAAATGGCATTGCAGATGGAGCAGCGATTTGCCGTTCACATCGCCCACTCCGTCCAGTTCAATCTCGAATAAAGTGTTTCGTCCGGCCAAAAATCCCGGCACGTCGTAAAATTCGCTGCGCGCATGGACCGGCGTTATTTCATTCCAGCGCCGACGGTTAATTTCATGTTGTTCGATCATGATGGTATTCCCGTTACGGACAGGGGCGCGTATTACCGCGCCCCTGTTTCAATTCGGATTGACGGAATAGACTATTTCATCGCCGCCAGAAGTTCCAAAGACTTTTTCGGGTTGACAAGCTTCATGCTGCGCTCGCCGGCTTTCCGTTCGTCGCAGCCTTGCAGAATTAGATCGCGGATCTGCAAAGCGGTCAGCGCCGGTTTCTTGGCCAGCAGTTTGCCCGCCAGATTCATGACGTTCGGTGAAGACATGGACGTGCCCGAAAACTTGATCTGATCGCCGCCGGGCACGTAGCTCAGCACTTCAAAGCCGTTCGCGTAGGCGTCCACTTTGCCGAAGCTGGTGAAATCGGTTTCATCGCCGGCCTGATCCACGGCTCCGATGGAAATGATATTGGGCAGACTGAATGAACTCGGATAGAATTCCTCGAACAGGACGTTCGCGTCCGCGTTGCCGGCCGACGTGATAAACAGAATTTCGGGCGCGCCCTTAATAGCATCGAATAAACCTTTGTACGTGATGTCATAGATCTGACGCGACAAAGCCTTGCGTTCTTCGGGTGTTCCGCCCGCGTTGTTCGCTTCGAGCGCACCTTCAATGCTTGCCAGCGAACCGCCCCAGCTCATGTTCACCAACCGGACGCCGTTCTGCTTGAAGTACGTTACGGTTTCCTGCATGGCTTTGGCGTCTTTTTGCGCTTGTTCAATCGTCGGCAGTTCAGGAATCATGTGATAGTCGAACGTCGTGCGACAGGCCAGAATGCGGGCAAAAGGATTTCCCTTTGCCGCAATGCCCGCCACGTGCGTTCCGTGAGCGTAGTTTCCGTATTTACTGATTTCTTCGAATACCGGCTTCACGGAATCTTTAGGCAGCGTGGCCATGAGCTGCTTGATTTCTCCGGCTTCTTCGCTCTGAATGTTCGCCTGCAAATCTTCCAGTCCCTTAATCCGCCGCTGCATCCGCACGCGGTCGGTTTTCAGATCGCCGATGGGGAAGAGCAGCGAAGTTTCTTTATCGGAATGCAGACTCCACGCGATGCCATGCACGTCGTCCACGAATCCGTTTTTATCGTCGTCCGCGTTGTTATCGGGAACTTCTTTCGTGTTCGTCCACATCTGATTCTTGAAAATGTCCGTATCCACACCGCTGTCCCAGACGGCCATAATCACCGGACTCACACCGGCCTTTTCCGATAAAGCCACATCCCGCTCCGCCCAAATGTCCGCCTTCTTCACTTCGTTAGCGGCGATGTATTCGCTATACACAGCTACGATGTCTTCCTTGTACGGAAGCATCACTTTTACCGTGTAAGCCGATCCGATTAAGCTCGTGGCAATGTCTTTGCTCATTTCGCCGCCGCTCTTGTCCAGAATCGGCTGTGTGGCGGCTTCAATACTGCCCTGCAGGAGTGTTTTGGAGATGATTTCGAAACTGGACTTGGTTTGTTTCGCTCCGGCTTCTATCGTGGCAAAGGGAAGCGGAGTCAACAGCTTCTTGATCTCCGCGCGAAACGCCGCCGCAAAATCAGCTCCCCCCGCGCGCTTAGCCTGAATGTACGCTTGCGCCAACAGCCCCGTGACTAAGCGGGTGGCTTCCTTGTCTTCCAAAGCTTTGCGCTTGGCCAGATTTTCAAGATAGACATCGTAGTTACCTTCTAAAAAGGCAATCTGTCCGAGATCCGCATAAAACGACTGCTGCGTTGTTTTATCCTGAATGTCATACTTGCTCAGATCATCCAGCAAATCTTTCTTGACTTCCCCGGCCAGCTTCATCAAAGCTTGCTCATTATCCAAGATCTCAGCGGCTTTGATCCCGATTTTATATGTGTGCCGCGGCAGATCGTCCAATTTGGTAATCACGGTCTTTTCCGCCGCCCATGCGGCCGGGCCGAATACGGCCAAGATAAAAAACAACGAAGCCAAAAGTGCAACAACCGAAAAACGGGAATTCATTGGGGTCTCCATTATCACAGTTGATGTCGAGTGTATCTTCTTCGATTTGAAATCGTCGGCGGCCTGCTCAAAATAACAGCAGACCGAATCACAATCAAAACATTAAGCTACAGAGTATTATCATCATTGTCAAGTTTGCGAATTTTCTTATTTTTAGAGATAATCTTCTCAACCCTCCCGTCCGATTGAATTCGTATCACGATAAATTACAAAATAATCCCTTCGGGAAACCTCTGAGACAGTTATGCGTATAGAGGATAAGCAAGTCTATTAACCATGGAATGGCTTAAGTATCTAATTTCAGGAAATCCATGATATTCCACAAACAGAAGATATCACTTCTAATTACCTTTTCATTATTGCTTGGAATTTCCTCGCTGATGGCTGAGAACCGGAATCTTACTTCCGGATCTCTGCGCGGCCATGTTGTTGATGCGGTTACGAACGAGGAGTTGGCAGGCGCCTCTGTTAGCGTGGAAGGGACCACACTCGGCGCGGCGACCGATGCGGAAGGCCGCTTTAATATTACCGAGATACCGGTCGGCATATACCGGGTGCGCGGTTCGTATCTGGGTTATAACACTCTTTTAAAAACCGACATCGTGATTCGTTCCGGTCAGCAGACCGAAATCATGCTGATGATGCAGCCTTCTCCTCTGAATCTGCCTGAAGTCGTGATTACGCCGTCCTACTTTGAAGAACGCTCGGCCGCTCCAGTGAGCACTCAGTCTTTTTCCAACGAGGAGATTCGCCGCGCACCGGGAGGCAATGAAGACGTTGTGCGCGCCGTATCAGTCTTACCGGGAGTCGTTCAGGCGCAAGCCGGTCGGAATGATTTAGTGGTTCGCGGGGGAGCGCCGTCCGAAAACCTGTATGTCATAGATCATCTCGAAGTGCCGAACATCAATCATTTCGGGACGCAGGGAGCGGGCGGCGGTCCGCTCAGCTTTGTCAATCTTGATTATGTTCGCGACGTGGATTTTTCCACGGGTGGATTCGGAGTGCCGTACGGCGACAAACTGTCGTCCGCCATGAATATTCAGTTGAAAGAAGGGAGAACCGACCGTTTCGGCGGCAAAGCGACCATTTCCGCTTCGCAGTTCGGATTGAATGCCGACGGCCCCCTCGGGAAAAACGGATCCGCGCTGTTTTCTGTCCGTCGCAGCTATCTGGATTTCTTTTTCAAATCGGCGGGTTTCTCTTTCGTGCCGGAATATTGGGATTTTCTGGGAAAGACCACGCATCGCCTCAGCCCGCACGATGAACTCTCCGTGTTGGCCATCGGCACGGTGGATGATGTCCGTTTTTTCAACGATTCCCCCGAGAAACGCTTTGACAACTCCCGCATTCTGGGGACATCTCAAGATCAGTACTTCTCGAATATCTACTGGAAGCACCTGTTTCACGGCGGATTCCTGACGACATCCCTCGGTCGCACGTATACTTCCTTCGACTACCGCCAAGCGGATTCGCTGCTCGCGCCGATTTTCACGAGTCAATCGCGGGAAGGACAGACGTCGCTCCGCTCGGATGTCGTGTGGATGTTCAACCGCAAAACCGAGTTATCTCTGGGTGTGCAGGCGAAAGCCGCTCGTCTCAAAGGTTCACTGTATCTTGCCTCGATTCAAACTTCGCTCGGTGATTCTTTGGCGAGTTCGCGTGACTGGGATGCGATGGCTTTCAAATCCGCCGCCTACGTTCAAGCCAGTCATCCGCTCTCTCCGCGTTTTCGCCTCACAGCAGGATTGCGGCTGGACTTCTTCGACCGTATCTCGAAACAAACGGCTCTGGCTCCGCGTTTCTCCGCCAACTATCAATTAACGAACAACACATCGCTGAATTTAAGCGCTGGCTCATACTATCAAGCGCCGTCGTACATCTGGCTGATGTCGAACGGTGCGAACCGTGGTCTCGCGTTTCTTAGAGCGGATCAGGCCGTGCTGGGAATTGAACAGCTGTTGAGGCCGGACATGCGCGTTCGTGTGGAAGGTTATATGAAATCCTATCGCGATTATCCGGCCAGCGTCACTCGCCCTTATCTTGTCTTATCTAATACGGGCGGCGGCTTCGGCGGTTCGGAAGAGGGTTTTTCCTCCTTCGGTTTCGATCCTTTAGTGAGTAAAGGAAAAGGCTTTTCCCGCGGGGTGGAACTGCTGATCCAAAAACGTTTTTCCGATCTCTGTTGCTACGGCATCACCAGCGCCAGCTATACGCAAACCGATTTCGAAGCTCTGGACGGCATGAGTCGTCCCGGTCTCTACGATCAACGGCTGATCTTCAATTTAAGCGGAGGCTACATTCCCAATAATAAATGGGAATTCAGTCTGAAATTCCGTGTGGGAACGGGCACGCCGTATACTCCGTTTGATTCCGACGGCACTCAGAATATCGCGGCTTATGCAAGCGAAAGATTGCCGACTTTCCATGCTCTGGATTTGCGCGCCGACCGCCGCTGGAATTTTCTCCGCTGGAATCTGATAACCTATCTGGATATTCAGAATGTATACAATCATCAAAATATCCAAGGCTACCGCTGGGATGAACGCGAACGAAAAGTTGTCACCGATACGGATATCGGTATCCTGCCCAGCCTCGGAATCAGCGCTGAGTTTTAATCCTATACACAGATGAGAATTTAGCCCTATCCGGGTTTCTATCGTTTATGCGTGGATCAGCCTCTATGGGTTGACCCGCGCATTTTTGTTTCATTATCCCGTTATCTTCTTCAAACTAAACATTTATCACATAATAGACGATAATAATAGATAGGACTCCAACGAGAAGGTTTTTTGCAAGTTTATAGGAATTTCTTGACTTGCCTGTCTGCCCGATGTATATTTTCCAAGATAGGTGTATTCTACCTTTTGAGGAGATTCCTGAATGAAGAGGCTTGCCGTTTCTACTGTGATGATTCTGTGCTGGTGTTCTCTGCTTGCCGCTCCGAGCCCTGTGCCTTCCGGAGTTTCCGCGCTCACTTATCCGGAACGGATTCACCTGCTTGAGGAGGAAACTCAGGCACAAATGACAGTGCTTTTCCAACAAGTTGCTGCCGATCCGGCTCAACGCGAGTCAATCGAAAGGCAAATCATTAAACTGAAGAATCAAGCCGAAATACACCGTTTGGAAATTCTGCTCGAATGGGCTGAAGCGGAGGGAAACCAAAATAAGGCTGCGGAAATACGGAAAGCCCTCGACCAATGGCGGACTCCCGTCGTGCCGCCCAAGCAATCACCCGTTCCACGTGATGCTCCGAATGCAACCGGCATTGTTCCCGAATCCAAAGATTCTTCGCGGTGATCCTTGCGAAAACTGCTGATCATATTCCCTCTACTTGGACTGCTGCTTTACGCAGGATTCGCGGCAAGCGATGAAGCGGCGGATGCCGTCTCCGTGCAGGGAGTTCTTCTCGAAACTCCGCTTCCGCAAGCAGCCGCAGATTATCGCGTGCCAGTGAATCGCTCCAAGGAAAACCTTCCGCCTCTCTTTTTCCCGCCGCACGCAGGAACGCTAAAACCGCGCCCGATCACTCCGAAAGATTTCTATCTGAATTTGGCGGACGTATCCAATCCGCACGGCTTGATCGTAAAATTTTCCGAAGAAGCGATGATTCGCTGGCGCGACGGCAAGCCGTATTCTAAGACCGGTGCGGATGTCGCAGCTGTCTTAGAGTTTCTTGCCCGGTACCCGGACATTAAAATGGAGCGGGATGATCCGCTGCAGCCCGAGGAACTTTTCGATTACTGGGAAGCTAACGGCGAAAAAAACACGGGACAGGATCTGGCCAACCTGAATAATTTCTATCAATTTTACATTCCGCAGAATCCGAAACCACTCGATATCGTCCGCGAAGTTCTCACTTGGGATATTACAGAAACGGCTTTCTATCTTCCCCAATGGCAGTTGGCTTGTACGGATGATCCTCCCGCCACTTTAAATTGGGAAGCGGATCAGCCTTACCTTGATCCCGCACCGCTGGGAATTAATGCGGAGTATTCGTGGAACTATCATCCGACTCTGGGTCGGGGACGAGCGGATTATTGGTGCATTGACGTGGAAATGGACTGGTCCGAAAACCACGAAGATTTCCCGCAGGCTTTTCAGGTTTTAGGCGGCGGGGATGCGGGCGGCGCCGCTGATCATGGCGATGCCGTGATGGGAATCGTCGCGGCCTGCAATAACGGCTTCGGCATTACCGGAATCAGTTCGAACGTCACGCCCAAAGCGATTTCGTGGCCCACACGGTCGGGGATTACTCATCAGGACAAATGGATTTCTGCATTCAATCTCGCCGCGGCTTATCTATTGCCCGGCGAATCTTACCTGATTGAGATCCACTACTATGGCCCCGATCCGGGTTTTGGCTGCGATTCCGTCTGCGGAAATTGTTCGCAATTCCGCTTCATTCCCGTGGAATACTGGGACAATGTTTTTACGGCGATTCAGACTCATACCGCCAACGGATTTATCGTCTACGAAGCGGCGGGCAACGGCCAAATGGATCTGAATAATCCCGTTTACGGAAATCGCTTCCAGCGTTCATTCCGTAACTCGCAGGCGATTTTAGTCGGCGCGGCATTGCCGGAAACGCGCGAAGCCGAATGCTGGTCTAATTTCGGCTCCCGAGTGGATCTGCAAGGCTGGGGACGCGATATTTTCACGCTCGGTTACGGCAATCTTTGGCAAGGCACAGCGGATCCCGACCGCAGTCAGTGGTATACGTCTTCTTTCGGAGGAACGTCGGGAGCCACGCCGATTGCCGCCGGAGCGGGGAATTTGCTGCAAGGAATTTCGCAGGGGAAATTCGGCATGACTCTTTCACCGGATCAGGTGCGCGATTATTTGTCTGCCACCGGAACGGCTTGGACGGGATCCCGCGATGTTGGCGAACGCCCCGATTTAGCGCAAGCCATCAATTATATCGAACCCGACGTCACATCCTATCATCGTGCCGGTTGGGACAATCCTGTTGTTCCGCGCGCTGCCATGGATGCCGGCTGGGACGACTGCCATGTCACTCCGTATTTATACGGCAATGGCAACACCTACTTCAACGTGATCGGCATAAATTCGGGTCGTTCCCCCGCGGCCGATTGCACGTCCGTCGGAGTCTATAGCGAACTCTGCGTGGATAGCGATGGTATCTATGGACTGTCCTGGACACCGCGCATTGCGCCGTTGCAGCAGATGGGCGGAATCAATCTCCCCGCCGCCGTAATTCGCGGCGGCCGCCATACCTTGGGCTGGCTGCTCGATCCTTACAACGCCTTTAATGAATTTTCGGAGAGCAACAATTCATTTTTTACGCAGTACGTATGGTCGCCGATTTCGATAGCGAATGATAATCCGATAGAACGTATTGCACCGCCGCTAAAAACTTGGGGCAGCCCCGTTTATTACAATGGAGATGGTTTTCATGCTCATGGCGGTTGGTGGCTGGGCGTCGCGGTGATGCCGCAATTAGGTAATGATGTGGATCTCTATACGTTCAACACATCCTATTCCAGCACAACCGGTTTCGACACGTGGGAAAAGTACAGCATGCGCGGCACAGGTTTCCCTGATTTGATTATGGTTAACGGCAACATTCAAGGCTATAATCCCACCCGCTATTTTCAAGCCGTGCGATATTCGGACACATCGAACCAATCCTACCATGTCGAAGCCGATACCAGCAAGCCCGCTTATGGAGTGCCTTGCAGCATGATTGGCACGCTGACGAATCCGGAAATATTCGATATGTACGAGCTATATCTGGTTTCCGGGCAGCAGTACTTTATTGGTATCACGGATGTCGCGGCGGCGTTGGATCTTTCCTTGTTGATCTTCGATCCGGCAAGCTCTGTGGAATCTTATTGGGATTGCCGGTGGCTGGCCAATGCGCACGGAGCGGGCGGCAATGAAGTTGTTATGGTGGATGCCGATATATCCGGTTATTATGCCGCCGTGGTGATGAAAACCGGTTCCGGGAATTATAGCACGGAAGGTTCCTTCACTTTTTCGGTCGAGAATCCGGGACTGTGCAATCTGGTACCGGGCTTAAATCGGGAGGGTTGGGATGCCCCCGTCGTCATTCGCAATGATGGCGGCGCAACTGCGGATGATTGCCGCTTTCCGGCAGCCATTCAAGGTAACACGGATAATTTCATCAGTGGAACTTGGTTTAACAATAGCATGATGCCATTGGATATGACGTTTGCCAATCGGGTCTATGTGGACAACGAAGCCGTAACGGACTTTTTTCACGGCGGCTCGTTGAACCCGTTCTCATTCGGCCAGGAACTCAATGTTCCTATCGGGCCGATTCGCGGCGGGCGGCATACATTGACTCTTGCCGTGGATGCCGATAACGATGTTGCCGAAACAAACGAAACGGACAACACCTACTCCGCCCAACATGTCTGGAGTCCGCTGACGCTCGAATCCGGAGTGCCTGTCAATCGCTCCGCACCTCCTGCGCGCGGAAGCGGTGTCTATCCCAATGGCGACGGCTTCGCGTTTTCACCTTTTCCCGAACAAGGCAGCGCCGTTTGTCTTTTGGCGGAATCGTCAACATCGGATTACGATCTGTATCTTTATTCCGATTATGCGGGAACGGATTCCGGATTCTCTTTCCTGATCGAAAACTCGATCCATGCTTCCGGATCGTCCGACTACGTGTTTGTTCCGTGGCGCTTGTCAGGTACATATTCGTCGTATTACCCGGCAATTATAAACTACAACGGTTCGAACCTGTCGTTTCGCGTGGAAGCACGGCAGGCGGAAGGCCGCTTTGAAACCACTCACTTGTGGGCTGCCGAAGACAGCCTGCCGCCGGAAAACCTGTTGCATATTTATGAATTTCTGCTTAGCGGCGGCGTCCGTTATGTGTTTGAATGCGGCATCCTTGCCGGAAATGCGGACCTCGAAATACGTCTGCATCCTGATTCGGCGGAAGCCACCGCAAGATTCGATGCCGTCGCTGTATCCGATGCGGGCGGCCCGGGTGAAGATGAAGAATTTATGTTCACTCCGCCGCTGACGGATTATTATGCTCTCATTATAAACAAAATCAATTCTGCATCGCTGAACGAGTTTAGCCGCTATCAATTGCGCATCGGACCGGATAGTCCGCTGCCGGTGAATGACCTGCGCGCGCTGAAAGCGGATTCATCCGATGATATCCGTTTGACATGGACGCACGTTCAGCAAAGCATATTCGGCCTTCCCTTGTTGAATCGTCTCTATGTGATTTATCGCAGCACGACTCCCCAGTTTACTCCCACTCCCGCCGAATACATCGGCCAAACAACTGACAGTACGTTTACGGATCCCGTCAGTTCATCCATTCCCAGATATTTTTACTGCGTCACGGTTCGCAACGATTAATTCTCTCCGCGGCATCCCCTCAATGAAAGGACGGAGTCGGGTCAGCCCTCGCTTCTCGTTTATGAAAGATATTGCCCTCAACACTCAATACAGTTTCGATTATGAGATTACTCATCATTATTTTCTTTCTCCTCACGGCCGGCATGGCTTTCGGTGAGGTTCAGATAGTAACTCGCGATCTACAGCAGGCCATCAATCTTGCAGTGGACGGGGACACGCTGCTCATTGAACCCGGCCGCTATATTGCCGATTCTGCGCCGTTCGTGGAATCCATCTGCGGAAACTGCGCCGACCATCAAACCGAAGTTCATGCCACGCGCGGTTTTGTGGTGGATGCCAAGCGGCTTGTCCTGCGTGGACGACATGCCGCAAAGACTGTCTTGGAAACCCGCGCCGGATACGGCCTTCTTTTACTGAATTCCCACGGAACCGTTATCGAAAATCTGACGGTCACCGGCGGCAAGCGGGATCGCGAGGGCAATGCTACGGACGGCGGTATCGTGCTCAAGTATTCCTCGGCAACGATCCGCCGTTGTCTCATCGCCGATAATAGTGATTACAACGATTCCACGGTCGTGGGCATTGGCGGAGTAATGATCCGCGAAGGCAGCGATGCACGAATTGAAGAGTGCGTCATTCGCAGCAATTCCTGGGACGGCGTGGCTCTTTATCGCGGGGCGCGCGCAACGATTTCCGATTGCGTGATTGATTCCGGCCGCGGTGCGGGCATCGGAGCAACGTGGGATGCCGTGGCCGTATGCCTGCGGAATCGGATTTCCCATTACTGGAAAGGAATCGGTTCATTCGGAACCGCCACTGTGGTTGCGCGGAATAACGCCGTTTTTGAGAATCTGGGCTGGGGGGTTATTGTGTCAGGTTCCAGCACAATGATTGCGGAAAATAACGTTTCCGCACGCAACGGAAACTGCGGCATGGCGGTCTGGAATCGCGGCACGCGCGGCCGATTCGTCAACAATATTTCCGCTTTCAACGGCTGGAGAAAAGAATGGGTTTGTCCGTGCGTGGGGTTCTGGAATCAGGAGGGCGATACGGCGGGCTGGCAAATATCGCACAATCTTGTCTGGAATAATTCCGCTGGCAACGTGCAGGGAATGGACTCCACGGCATTTCTTATCGCGGATCCGCAATTTTCCGATACAGTGAGCTTTCGTTTAGCGGAATCTTCTCCGGCTCGCGGACAAGGCAGCCCGGAACTGACAAACTATAACGGCGCACCGTCGGATATCGGCCTGTCCGGCGGGCCGGAAGCCGTCAAACCATAGCGGGAGAAACATGGTTCACGGAGAAGAGATCGTCATTTCCATGAAAGGTTTTTCGGACATTCACGATATCACCGCGAATGTCGAAGAAATCGTAGGAAGATCCGGAATTCGCAGCGGATTGGTATGCGTCTTTGCTGTTGGTTCAACCGCTTCGGTTTCCACGATTGAATTCGAAGGCGCGTTAACGGAGGATTTTCGCGAGCAGTTGGAAAAATTGTTTCCCCGCACAATGCGCACACGTCACAGCGAAACATGGGGCGATGACAACGGTTTCTCGCATATTCGGGCTACGTTAATGGGACCGCAGATTACGGTCCCCTTAAAGGACGGTCAGTTGGTGCTCGGCACATGGCAGCAAATCGTCGTGATAGACCATGACAACCGCCCGCGTACGCGTAAGATCTTCGTACAGATCATGGGAGAGTAACCGTTTCAGTATCGCACGGTTCAGGGAGAAGTAACGGATAATTGACCGTTGCCCCCGCTGCAAATGACGGCGGGGCCGGTTCCTTCCGGCAGCACGGCTTCGATTCCGTCTACTGAAACGCGCGTGGATGTTTTCAGCCGTTCCTCAACGGAGACCAATCCGATGTCATCCGTGCTGGCGATCACTCGCTGCAGCATATCCCGGAGTTCTTCCTGCTTCGTTCGCAATAGTGATTTGATGGGTGGAATCGTCTCCATGAGTTCACGATAGACTTCCGCTTTATGCCGCTGATCCCGGTTGCTGTCGCGCGTCTGAGTTAAAAACCGCATGAACAGCATTTGCAGAGAAACGCGGTCACACTGCACGACGATCTCCCGTCCGAAAAGAGCCTCCAATCGTTCCAATCCGGCGGTAGCCGCCTCGATGTATTTTTGGTTTTCGATAATCCGCTGCTTGTAATAACCGGAGATCCCCACGCAAATGTTGCTGATCACGCCGTTTTCATCCGGATCCACCGAACGAAGCACGATGTTTTTGCGAGCCGTTAAGTCGGATCCGGCGACGTGATCCGCCACGATGGTATCGGCCATGAGAGCGGAACCGTGCACTTGGCCCTTGACGATGATTTGGCCGCGCGCCGTAATCTTGGCTTCATGAACGTTGCCCATCATAACCACATTGGCATCGCTGTTCAGCGCGGCTCGGCGTACGCTTCCGCTGACGACGATATCATCCACGGCTTCAATCGTTGAATTCTCCGCGACATCGCCCGTGATATAAACGTCTCCTTCGGTGACAATCCGGCTTCCCGCCTGAAGATCACCGTTGATCTGAACGGCTTGACTTGTGCTGACGCTGACCACGCTGTTGCCCGGCACCGTCAATACGGGATTGACTTTAAACAGAGCGCTTTCCGGCACCTCGCGCACGGAATAGGAAGCCTGAGTTCCGCGGTACCGGAACGTCACGGTGCCGCGCCCGTCAATCTCGGCAATGACTTCATTGCCGCTCGGCGACAGATGCACGCCGAATCCCGTCCGCAGTTCCGTGTCCTGACCCCTTTCCACTGGCAGCAGTTTTCCGAACACGTCAAATCCGTCTTCCAGATCCTTCGTCGGCGAAGTTTTCGTGCAAATGATGTTTCCGGCGGATATTTTGCGTCGGGAAATGTAATCGCCGGCGTTTGCGCCGGACGGCACGGCGGGAAACAGCAGCTTCAATTCGGCATTGAAGCCCGTTTCCGGAAGCTTGCCTCGCGCAAAAATAAAATTCACGGCGGGTGTTTCCAACTCGCGGACTTCGGCGACTTTCTGCGTAATCGCTTCGCGATTCACCAGAGACATGGAGACTCCGGATTTCGCAACGGCTTCCAACACCTGATCGAGGCTTACCGGATGATCGTCCTGATCCAGATATAGAATATCCAACAGCGCAACCATATTCGGATAGACGTTTTCACCCCGCAGCCCATCCCGAAAATGAACGCGCGGCGCGCCGCGCCGGAGCATCTGCTTGCGAATGTTCACCACGACGTCCACGGCATCATCCACCGCTTCGCGATCCGCGATTCCGTCGAAATATAAATTTGATTCCGCCACGCCGAATCGTGCGGCGATTTCCCGCTTGACCTTCCGTAAGTGAATCAGCAGCGCTTTCTGATCCACCAGCTCGTGGGCGGGTATATTGAGCGCCACCTTCCATGCATTCTCGCTCTGTTCGACCACACGTAGCGTTTTTTCGTTCGTTGGAATCCCCGTCGGCTCACACGCCGAAGAATTACCCAAGACACTCATTTTGAGCCCCGTTTGAGAAAATGAATTTTGTTAAAATAGCCCGGCGACAATGTATCAATCCGCTTGTCGCCATAATGTCGTGCAAGAATTGTGCTCTATCTGAAGATCATAGACCGACAGATAATCTTTCCGGCGCAAAACACTTCTTTCTCGATTCGATTTGCCGCTCCCGCATTACACTTCTGTAAGGACTCTTTTATGGATCCGCGCATCCGCATCATTCAAGCCGATATCACAACTCTCGAAGTTGACGCTATTGTCAATGCCGCTAATTCATCGCTGCTCGGCGGCGGCGGAGTGGACGGCGCCATCCATCGTGCCGCCGGCCCGGAATTGCTGGTAGAGTGCCGCACTTTCGGCGGCTGTCAAACCGGAGAGGCAAAAATTACCAAAGGGTATCGCCTTCCCGCAAAGTGGGTGATCCACACGGTCGGCCCCGTCTGGCGCGGCGGGAATTACCGCGAGGATGAATTGCTTACCCAGTGCTACCAAAACTGTTTTCATTTGGCCGCATTAAAAAATATCTCCACAATCGCCTTCCCTTCCATTAGTACGGGAGCCTATGGATTTCCCGTTTACCGCGCCTGCCGGATTGCCCTTCGCGAATCGTCAGCCTTCCTCGCCCGGAATACTTCCGTTCTATCTATTCAATTTGTTTGCTTCGATTCGCCGACTTTTCGGGCTTATCAAGAGGCCGTCGCCGAATTCGCTTCTTGATTTCCTACTTTTAGATCAACAATTTTCTATCATCGCAACAATACTCCAAAGAGAGGCATTCTTGTCGTGCCCTTAATTAAATTGTCATAACTCGCTTAATTAATTGTATAAATTTGACATAACAACAGAATTGAGCCGGCATTGATGCGTGCAGATGAATCGTATCCGTCATTAAGGATTGCATTTTTTAGCAAAATCGCCATATTTGACCAAAAATTTGTGGAGAAACATCCCCATTAAGGAGTATTATAATCGGCGGTCTTGAGGCCATGCCTCCAAATTAGAAAAGATTGTGTTCATCAGGAAATGTCAGTATGAATCCTTCCAGCAGCAGAACGGCGGAGAAACCCGCGGCACCCCCCGACAATGATTTCTTTTCCCAATTTGATCCTTTAGTGGGTAAAAAACTCGGCATTCTCAATGAAGACGGAACACTCGTTGCGCAGGCTTTACCGTCCGGTCTCGATGATGAAAAACTGCTTGCGGCCTATCGCATAATGACTCAGGCGCGTGTTGCCGACTTAAAAGCGGTATCTCTGCAAAGACAGGGTCGCCTTTTTACTCTTCCGCCTAACATGGGGCAGGAAGCTTGCGCGGTCGGCAGTGCACTCGCTTTGGAAGCTGGCGATTGGCTGGTGCCCGCTTATCGTGAATTAGGTGCGCTGTTAGTTCGGGGAGTTCCGCTATCCCGCATTTATATGTATCACGGCGGTAGTGAATACGGCAGTGTGTATCCACCGGAAGTTCGCGTGCTGCCACCCTCTGTACCGATTTCTTCACAGCTTCTTCATGCGGTAGGCATCGGTCATGCGGTGAATTATCTGGGCGGTTGTGAAGTGGTCATGACCTATTTCGGTGACGGCGGCACATCCGAAGGAGACTTTCACGAAGCCCTGAACTGGGCGGCGGTGTTCAATTGCCCGGTTGTATTTTTCTGCAATAATAATCAGTACGCTATTTCCCAGCCGCGTGCGCGACAAACCAAATCCAAAACCATCGCGCAAAAAGCAATTGCCTACGGCATGCCGGGTATTCAGGTGGACGGCAACGACCTGCCCGCCGTCTATTACGCAGCGCGCGAAGCCGTAAATTATGCCCGTTCCGGCAAAGGCCCGGTGCTCATTGAAGCCGAAACCTACCGTTTGGCCGCGCATACCACCTCCGACGATCCCTCCAAATACCGCACGTCCGAAGAAGAAGAAAAGTGGAAAGGGCGCGATCCGCTGATTCGTATGCGGAAGTATCTCGAAAGTAAAAATCTTTGGAACGATTCTCTGGAAGAGAAGGAAAAGGAAGAAGCGGCGCGCAAGGCGGATGAAGCCTTCCGCGAAGCTGAAGCATTTCCACCTAATTCTCCGGATGAAATCATCAATCACGTTTACGAACAGCCGAATGATGAACTTCGGAAGCAGGCCGAATCTCTGAAGAGCTTCCTGAAGTGGAAGGAGGGACGCTGACATGGCTGTTATGACCATGATTCAAGCCGTCAATTCGGCTTTAAATGTAAAACTTGCCGATGATGAACGTGTGCTCTGCTTCGGTGAAGATGTTGGTGTCGAAGGCGGCGTCTTTCGCGCGACCGACGGCTTGCAGAAAAAGTACGGCGTGAAGCGTGTTTTTGACACCCCCCTTGCGGAATCGTCCATCGTCGGTGCGGCGGTCGGTATGGCCATCGCCGGATTGCGGCCCATTGCTGAGATTCAGTTTGACGGTTTCGTTCATCCTGCTTTCAATCAGATCGTTTCTCATGTAGCTCGTTTTCGTTACCGCACGCGCGGCAAGATGCCTTTGCCGATGGTGATTCGCTTTCCCAACGGCGGCGGCGTGCGCGCGCTTGAATTGCACAGCGATAGTCTCGAAGCCGTGTATGGACACATTCCGGGATTGAAAGTCGTCATGCCCTCCACGCCCTATGATGCCAAGGGCTTGCTCATCAGCGCGATTGAGGATAATGATCCGGTCATCTTCATGGAACCCAAGCGAATTTACCGGGCCATCAAACAGGAAGTACCGGAGGGATTGTATCGCATTCCCATCGGCAAGGCGCGGATTTTATCGGAAGGCACACATATCACGGTTGTTGCCTATGGAGCGATGGTGCGGCTCGTTCAGCAAGCGATGGTGGATTTGAAAAAGGACGGCATTTCCGTGGAGTTGATTGATCTGCGCACCATCTATCCGCTGGACACGGCAACAATCATCGAATCCGTGAAGAAAACAGGGCGCATCCTCGTCGTTCACGAATCGCCGCGCAGCTTCGGAGTGGCGGCGGAGATTATCGCGCGCGTGAATGAAGAGGCCTTTTTCCATCTCGAAGCTCCGCCCGCGCGCCTGACCGGCAACGATACCATTCCCCCGCTGCCGAAAAGCGAAGACTTGTACTTTTTCCCGGCGGAAAGAATCTATTACGAAATTAAGCGGGTGATGGAGGCAAACGCATGATCTTTGTCTTTAAATTCCCCGACATCGGCGAAGGCATTCACGAGGGCAAGATTCTCGAGTGGCATGTCGCTCGCGGCCACACCGTGAAAGAGGGAGATCCTCTGCTTAAAGTGGAAACCGATAAAGTTGTCGCGGACATTCCTTCTCCGCGCACGGGTGTTGTGCGCAGTCTCTTCGGAAAAGTGGGACAAGTTATCAACGTCGGTGACGTGATTGTAGAACTCGAAGTGGAACCGAAGGGCGATGAACTGGAAATCGCCGCAGGCAAGCCGGTTCCCTCCCGCCCGCACGTGGAAGGAGTGGAGGAGAAAGGGTTTGGTGTTGTCGGGCAGATTGAAGTTGCACATGATGATGCTTTTCTGCCCGCTACCGGTGAAGGGTTCGAGGGAGATATTCAGGCTCATACCGCTGCGGAATCGAAAAAGATCCTTGCTTCGCCCGTTGCGCGACGGATGGCTCGTGATATTGGTGTGGATATCCGAACATTAAAAGGCACCGGCCCCGGCGGCCGCGTCATGAAAGAAGATGTCCAACGCGCGCAAAAAACTCCGGCGGCGGCGGCGTCTCACGCTCCGGCTTCATCTGCCGTTCTTGTTCCGGCGGTCGCAGCTGTTCATCCGGTTGAACCCGTCGAGCGTGCGGAATATGAGGAACTGTCTCAAATCCGCAAGACGATTGCCGCCCGGATGTCGCAATCCAAATTCACCGCGCCGCATCTCACCGCTCATGAAGAAGTGGAAGTCTCCAAGTTAGTGGAACTCCGCCGGGAACAGAAGGCCTCGTTTGCCGCGCAAGGCGTCTCGCTTTCGTATCTTCCCTTCATGGTACGCGCTGTGGCGTTAGCCCTTCGCAATCATCGCAAGCTCAACTGTCGTCTCGATCTGGAAAACAACCGCGTCGTTTACCATAACTATTTCAACATCGGCATCGCGGTGGACACGCCGGATGGGTTGATCGTTCCGGTCATCAAAGATGCGGACAAGAAAAGCATTCTGGAATTAGCCACGGTAATTGCCGATTTCGGAAATCGTGCCCGCGAGCGCAAACTAACGATTGCCGAAATCCGCGACGGCACATTCACGATTACAAACTACGGATCCATTGCGGGCACTTACGGTGTTCCGATTATCAACTATCCCGAAGTGGCTGTTCTCGGAATCGGTCGCATCCAATCCAAGCCCGTGGTTAAAGAAGGCCAGATCACTCCCGGCCATATACTGCCGCTCTCATTAAGCGCCGATCACCGGATTGTGGACGGCGGCGACGTGGCGCGTTTTTTACTCGATGTGATGAATTCACTCGCGGATCCGGTCAACATGCTGCTCAGATGAGGAATTATACATGAAGTCCTTTGACGTTATCATTATCGGTGCCGGACCCGGCGGCTATGTGTCGGCTATCCGCGCGGCCCAATTGGGCATGAAAACCGCGCTGGTCGAAAAAAGCCGCATGGGTGGCATGTGTTTGAACTGGGGATGCGTTCCTTCGCGAAGGCTCATGGAAAGTGCGCGATTTTATGGCCGTATCCGCAATGCTTCCGCCTTCGGAATCGAGGGAATCGAAGCCGATAAACTCCGCTTTGACTGGAAACGGGCTGTGACCGAAAAAGATCGCATCGTCACAAAGCTGGTCAAGGGAGTTGAATTTCTCCTGAAAAAGTATAAAGTGGAGGTGATAACCGGGGAAGCCAGTCTGATCGGCGGGACGGAAGTCCGTGTCGGCGGAGAAACTTACGGAGCGGGGAAGACCATCTTAGCCACCGGATCGCGTCCGGATCGTGCACCCGTCGAGATGTTGCCGGAAAAACTGGTGGTGGAAATAGACGATCTCTATTCCCGCGGCGATATTCCGCAAAAAATCATCGTGGCCGGAGGCGATACCGTGGCTTGCGAAATGGCCAGCATGCTGCGGTTGATCGGCAAAGATGTGGTCATGGTGGCTCCCGAGGAAAAACTCTTGCCGTGGCTGGACAATTCTCTGAGTTCCTTCGTGGCGGACAAATTCAAACGCGACGGCATCCAAGTCTTCACGGCCAGTCGTTTTTCAGGCGTGGAAGGCAAACAAGTCCGTGTCGGGGACTCGCTGCTCGATGCCGACATCGTGGTAAACTGCTCCCGCCGCAAAGCCGTTTTGCCCGTCATGCAGGATGTTCCTCTCGATTTGGATCAAGGTTTCGCCGCCGTGAACGAATATCTGCAAACGAGTGTGCCTTCAGTGTATGCCATCGGTGACGTCACCGGCCGCATTTTCGCGCATGTTGCCTCGGCGCAAGGTATGTGCGCCGTAAATCATATCGCAGGCTTGAAGGAACCGGTGGATTATTTGCGCATGCCCATCACCATCTACATGGATCCGGAAATCAGCGCCGTGGGAATGACCGAAGAAGAAATCAAAACGGCGGGCATAGATTTTGTGAAGGGCGAGTTCCCGATGGCCGTCAACAGCAAAGCTCTGGTGGAAGGAACTGCCGAGGGTTTTGTCAAGGTTCTTGCCGAGCAAAAATATGGTGAGATTCTTGGTGTTCATGCCGTTGCCGCGCGCGCGACGGATCTAATTTCCGAAGCGGTTATGTGCATGCGGACGGAAGGCACGTTAGACGACTTAACCCGCGTCGTGCACCCACACCCCACCGTCAGCGAAACTTTTCTCGAAGCCGGATTTAAGGCTTCGGGAAGACCGCTGCACATGTGAATAAACGATTGAGCATGTTCGGATATTCACCCTCTTCAGTAACCTGTCTGCCGTACGATCTGCCCGACGCGCCGCTGCTCGAACCGTCGGCTGAAGCAGCGCGCTGCATGGTATTTGTTCCATCCGGGATCATGGTGGTGATCGGTAAAGGTTCCGATCCGGCCCTCGAGTTGAACAAAGATACGATTCTTGCCGACGGCATTCCGGTGCTGCGTCGCGGGACGGGAGGCTGTGCCGTTGTGCTCACGCGGGACATGATGGCCGTTTCGTTTTCCATCAGCAGCGATACTCAACTCAAGTCCAGTGAATATTTCCGGCTTTTTAATGAGACCGTCATCCGTGCGTTGAAAGCACAAGGCATCTCCGGATTGCATCACGCGGGAACATCGGATATCGCTCTCGAAAATCGTAAAATTGCCGGAACGGCAATTTACCGCAACCGCAATCTGATTTTTTATCACGCGATTATCAATGTGGCCGGAAATACCGACCTGATCGAGCGCTATTTAAGCATTCCGCCCCGCCTTCCGGCCTATCGTGAAGGACGTAGGCATTCCGATTTTGTTACATCCCTGCAAGCAGCCGGGTACCAAATCCGTCTTGCGGAATTTCAAAAAGATGTCGAGCGCGAATTTGCTGCGACCCTTCGGCACATCGCGCTTCTCCTTTCGCGTGTTTCCGTAAAATGAACCACGGCATGAATAAAACGCAACGGAGAGCTGCATAGGGTATAGGTCTTATGTGTCCGGCATCGAATAGAAAAGGACTCGCACGGAGTCCTGTCCTCAGATTGCTGACAAACCCCGCCATTTCTGGCGGGGTTTGGTTATTGTGGCTTAGTGACAGCCCCCAGCTATCTCATTTCATTCGGTTGGCTCTCAGAAGTTATCAATTTGATGGCCAGACATACTTTCGAGAACTTACTCAGGTGTGCAGAGGGACTTTGTCAACAGCATGAGGACGCGCACGAAGTCCTTTTTTAATACAGGTGTGTTGTCGTTACCGAACCAGAGCCACCTTGCGCACGGCAACGGAGTGTCCCGCTGTCTCCAATCGCGCAAAATAGATTCCGCTGGCTAAGCCCGACGCGTTATATATGCGTTCATATTTGCCCGCGTTGCACCAGCCTTCGAACACGGTTCCGGCCTCGCGCCCTAAAATGTCAAAAAGCGAAAGCTTCACGCGCGCGCCGCGCGGCACGTGCCAGGTGAACATCGTGGCCGGATTAAACGGATTCGGATAATTGGGTTCCAACACGAACTCATTCGGGAAGGCGGACGGCTGAGACGACCCCGCTTCCAGATCAGGATCCGTCGTGATCATCAACGCACGTCCCGCTTCAATCGGCACCGCGTGCGGATCATATTGCAAAAGGAATAAATACTGCAATCCATCCGTGCCGCTCGGATTTTCCAGTCCCACCAAACCTTCAAGGCGTCCATTGATCGTGTGGTATTGATACTTGATCACTCCGTCCCCGGTCAAACTCGGCACGTAGAGAGGATCATAAAGAATCGCCTGGAACGTCGCCGAACAGGTCGTGTCCCAGCAGTTCACCGCATACCATTCCACGATAACCGAATGGTTCTGCGTATCGTTATAGTAGAAAACCCCGCCGTCGAAATGCTGCGGTTCCCAATCGTCGTAAAACGGCGCTAAAAATCCGTTCGGTCCGCTCGTGCTGGGAATCGGATACGGTGACCATTCATCCGAATTCCCTGATCCCATCATAATAAATCCGTTGGCATGAATCCTGATCGTGGTATAATCCGCGCCATAAAAACGGAACGTGAACGGGAGTGTCCGCTGCACGGATCCGTCGCCTCCGGTGTTCAATTCCGTTCCAGGCAATCCGCCCGCATTGGGATTGATTCCGATCCAATCGTAGATCGGCCACGGTGTGTCGTAGTTGTCGAAGATGCGATAACCGTATCCGTCCGGACCCGTCGGCCACGCGCGCGGAGATAACGTCAACGCGAATTCGTGAACGGTCGGCGCTTCCGCATGCAGGAAGTTGTGTATATATTCGTCCCACGGTAAATCACCGGCATGGACTTCGTACCTTCCGTGATATAGCGGCATACTGAAGCTGCCGTCCAAGCCGGATACCGTTTCCAGATCATATTCCGGAATCCACACGCGAATCCCCGCCAGCGGCTGCCCGTTTCCGGTTACGTAACCTTGAAAATCGGCCAGCGACACTGCCGTTAGTTGGAAATCATGGATGAGCTCCTGTCCTGCACTCACCGCGATGTTGATCACCCCCTCGCCAAAACCATACTTGCGGCAGTGAATCCAGTGTGTGCCCGGCTGCAGATATAGTGTGTAGCGGCCGTCGCCGGCGGTATAAATACTGTGTGAACTGTCTGTGAAAACCCGAACTCCCGAAAGCGTGGTATCGCCATGCCTGATGAGGCCTGTCACTCGTCCCATCCCCGCCACACCTAAACTGCACGCAGCAAACGGACGGATTTTTCCGTAGCCCCACAAAGTGTCCAACCCCGCCGCTCCCGCGTCCTGCGCGCCGTTGACCAGCAGCAAATAGGCGGCCTCCGGAGTGATTCCGGGAAACCGGGAAAAGATCACCGCGCATGCGCCGCCCACGTGCGGCGTCGCTCCGCTCGTTCCGGTAATGCTCGAACACCCGCCGCCCATGCCTAAAGAGGGAACCCCCTGCGGCCCGGCCACATCAGGCCGGATTAATCCCGGCATTTCTCGGTTGTGAAAAGGATAGTCCTCATATTCCGCCGGATATTCGTTGCCGGATCCCTCCGGTCCGCAAAAGGCCATGCGGGCATGAACGCAAATATCCTGACGCGACCACGCGCACGGCCCGTGCCCTGAGTAATACTCATGGCTCCCGCCCTGATTATAAGCCGCCACTGCCACAATCGAACTCACTCCGCCGTGTTGCGGCTGCTGCGGAGTCATCGCCGGAGGCGGACAGTTCGATGGAGCCGCCGCCGAAAACGGCACTGGATTCACGTGCCCGTAGTTGCCCGTCGAATTTGCGTGTAAAAGTCCCGCCGCCAGTTCCATTTCACTCACGATTCGATGAGCTACATAATTGGGACACTCGCGCGTTCCGTCCGCCGTACATTCCGAATGCTTAAAGCTGAGACTGGCGGAAATCACCTGTGCACCCATCTCCACGGCGTATTGACTGGCTTCCCACACCGAACCTTGCAGTTCATAGGCGGAAAGCACCATCAGCTTCGCTCCCGGCGCGACCGAGATCGTATCGCAGGGCGTGAAGTTCGCGCTGATGACGGACCCGGTTTTTGTACCGTGCCCGTCTCTGTCGTTCACGTTGCTGTTGTCGTCGTCGAAATTCCAGCCGCGAAAATCATCAATGTAGCCGTTATGGTCGTCGTCCACGCCGTTGATCTCGCCCGCATCTATCGTACCGTTGTGATTCAGATCTTCACCCGGATTAATCCAATGATGTCCCGCGAATCCGGGATGCGAAATATCTTCTCCCGAATCTTTATGCCCGACGATCACGCCCAATCCCCAAGCCTGATATTGAGTCCAGACCCGTATCATCTGCATGTCAGCCACTCCCCAACCCACGGCATCCAGCGTATTCTCGAAGCGTGTGTCTGCCGTCATGTAAACCACTTCCGGAAAGCTCGTGTCAAGCTCCCTTAGAATATCAGCGGTGGCTGTAACCCGCACACCGTTTAGAATCCACAGCGGCCGCAATAAAGTCACCTGCCCGCTCTTTCGCGCAGACTCCAACCGCGCCATCACCCGTGATCCCACATCTTGAAAGCGGGCTTTTAGAGTTTCCACCACATATTTGCGCCGCGCATCCATTGGAAGACTCTTGGCCACAGGATAAACATCATCCATCGTCAGCCGCTGGTCCAAAAATAAAATGACGGGAATCGGCTGATCTTCTGGTGTTGTCAACATCAATTCATTCAGCACCACGGTATGTTCCGCGGCTGCGGCAACTCCGCCCGTCATGAACATGAGACTGCACACGATCCAGCCTATGATGGATAGAGACCGATCTAAGGGTGATTTTGTCTTCATGATTCGCTTCTCCGCTGGTGGCTCGTTTCGAGGGTAAAGTTGCGCTAAGCAGTGGCGTTTTGCGGCGGTGTTCCGTATATTTCTTCTGCGGATTCCCCGCCATGACAATTAAATCTATGTCGGATCAAATAAATCAATCGAATAAGCGCCTGAGGTCAGACTGGCCCGGTTGGCCCTATCTCATCATCGGGCTGGCCGTGTTGCTCCGTGTCATCCATATCCTTAACAGCCGTTCCAATCCGACGTTTTGGGCTCCCGCTGTGGATCCGGGTTGGTATGACCAAACCGCTCAAAACATTGTACTCGGACAGTGGGGGCCGTTTCCGCTGTTCCGTGCGCCGCTGTATACGACTCTTTTAGCAGCCGTCTATGCGGTTTTCGGTCACGATCTGGTGGTTGCCCGCCTTCTGAACGTGCTCTTTCAGGGAGTCGCGATCTGGGCGGTGTGGCGGATCGGCCGGGCTTATTTCACTTCCGCCGTCGGAATCGTTGCCGCCTTGCTATTGGCCGTAAACGGCACCACGATTTACTTTGCCGGAGAACTTGTTTCATCCAGCGCCGAAATGATGGTGGCCGCACTGGGCCTATGGGCAACGCTCCGCCTGACTCGCGATCCGGGACTGACCTCCGTCACCGTTTGCGGTTTAATATGGGGTTTTGCCGCCATTACCCGCCCCAATTTTCTTTTCGTCTACCCCGTCGTCATCGCGGCAATCGTACTGCTCGCCCGGATTAAGCCTCTTTTTTCCCGCCGAACGGCTGTCTCTGTCGGGGTCTGGCTGATCTCCGCCTTCATTCCCATCTTGCCTATTACGGCGGCCAATTATTTCTATGGCGGTGAAGTCGTGATGATCGCTACGCAGGGCGGTGTCAATTTCTGGATCGGCAACAACCCCGAATCCACAGGTATTCTCTCGATCTTGCCCGGATACGGCAACACGTGGACAATGGGGGATGCGGAATCTGAGGCCGAACGCGAAATGGGTCGTCCACTGAAGTCCGGCGAATTATCCAACTACTACTACGCAAAAGGCTGGAATTTCCTGAAAGCGCATCCCGGACCCGCCATCCGGTTCATGATACGGAAAACCGCGCTGTTTTTCAACCGTTTTGAAATATCCAACAATAAACACATTACTCATTTTGCCGGATTATCCCCGTGGCTGCCCTTCCTGATTCACCTGAATTTCGGAATTCTGATCCCATTGGGACTATTGGGTTTCTGGATTGCATGCAGGAGCCAGCCTGCCATAAGAATAATTGCCGGACTGTTGCTCTGCTATGCAGCCAGCGTGGTTCTCTTTTTCATTACCGCTCGTTTTCGTATGCCGGTCGTGCCTTGGCTCGTCTTTCCCGCTGCTATCGGGCTGG
The DNA here is from genome assembly GCA_003818605.1 of Candidatus Zhuqueibacterota bacterium. Lineage (GTDB taxonomy): Bacteria > Electryoneota > RPQS01 > RPQS01 > RPQS01 > RPQS01. The sequence continues at coordinate 43,128 of RPQS01000025.1, forward strand.
TTTGGATTGCGGGTATTTTCCGCAAGCGTCCAACTCGCAGTGATCTCGATCCGCTCTTTATTCTTATCCCCGGGATAGTAATAGCCTATTTGAATATATGGAATCTTACCGAAGCTCCGATTGGTTGGGCACGTTACATGGAAGGAAACGCATTTTTAAGGCTCAATCAGTTGGATTCAGCTAAGGTATGCTTTTTTGATTCTATACGTGATAGCAATGCCGTAGCCCGCTCCCAATTGAATCTCGGAGTCATCGCTCAGAGGTTGGGCAATAATACGGAGGCTCTGTACTGGTATCAGGAAGCGCTGAAGGCGGATTCCCACAATGCGGATATCTGGAATAACCTCGGCACCATTCAGGAAGCCTCTGGCGATACCCTGAAAGCGCTGGCCAGTTATCAAAAGGCGCGCGCGCTTCGCCCGTCTGCTCCGGATCCGCGGCACAACCTTGCGGGAATCCATTTCCGTCTTGGAAACAGCGCTTTCAAGCAGCGACAGGATTCTCTCGCCCTTCGTCATTTCCAGGAATGCATCGCGCTGGAACCGTCCGCTCCGGTTTTTCACAATCTGGCGCTCGTCTACGCGGAACTGGGTGACATGTCACGCGCTCTCGCTTCCGTCGAACGCGCGCTTCAGTTCGATCCGTACTTCGTGCAATCCGAAAAACTCAGGGCGCGGCTTTTATTGGAGATGAAAGCAACTCTAAAAGCCGAACCGGTTCCGCTAACGCGGGATTGAGTTCGCAGGCTTGTATCGCTTCTTTCCGGGCTTCTTCTCGTTTTCCCGATTGCGCATAAATCAACGCAAGATTGTGATGCCTTTCCGCCGACATCGGTAAAAGCGTCACGGCTTCCATCTGAAATTTCAGTGCGTCTTCCGGCCGGTTCTCAAGCAAGAGAGAACCGGCTTCTTTTTCGAGCACCTCCGCCCACAGCGTATCCGCGCGATTCATCACCAGCTCATACACTCGCCACATCGTCCGGTATACATTTCCCGCCTGAATCACCGACATACGATGCGGCCGCACCGGCTTCGCTTCCGGAAAAGTCTGAATGTAGAGCGGATCGCGTGCGCCTAAATGCAGCCAAACCGTATCCACTCCGGCAAAACGCATTTCAATCAGAAGTTGCCGCAATTCGCGCGGATTTCCCGCCGTAAAAAACTCGCGCCCTTTCCATAACGAAGCCAAATCCGCGCACTGGGATGTGGTGGGACACATCACCGGAGATCCAAGCTTCGACTCTATCAGCCGCACATGATCCGAACATTCCCTCTGCCGCGCGTAGCCGAGAACGCCCGACTGAGCGGTTTGTATCAGCGTGAGAATCATCAGGATGGTGAACAAGCGCCCGCGTGCCCGTTGAGATGAGGCAAGGTCAAGTATAAATAGGGGGACGGCGAAGAGCAAAACGCGCGGTCCCCAATGTACGCCTTCCCATACCGGCGTTACCGCCATAGCGGCCAGAATACAAATCACTCCAAGCCAAAGTGCAGGCCTATGGCGATAGGGAGGAAGCAGTAGAAGCAGCGTCCACGGCAGGCAGACGAGAAGTGAATTGGCTCCCATCAACGCCATCGGCGGAAGCGGAGACTGCCACAGGCGATACGCATGAATGGCTGTGGCGGCAAACACCGCGATTAAACCAAAGATCCAATGCCTTCGCTTGTTGCCGGACTCCCCCTTCCACAGACAATAAGCTCCGGTTAATAAGAGCAGAATAATAGTGCACGACAGAAAAATATTCCGGTCCGCTCGAAAGAGCAGATGATATACAGCGGTCAATCTGTCTCCGAACCACTCCGCGAAACCGTGCGATCCCGCCGCGCGATTCATCTGCAGCTGTATCCAGGCGGATTGCTCCGATCCCATCCCCTGCCATAAAAGCAGCGCTGCCGATCCTGCCAAGGCTCCCAACACGAACCAACATACGGGAGCGAAACGGCTTTTATCGCGAATGTTCCGGAATACTTCGTAACCGGCCAAAGCCGCGCCGATGATCGCCGTTTCATGCCGCAGGACAATCGCGGCGGACAGCAGTAATCCCGATGCGAAGCGCAGTACGCGGCCATGATTATGGCTGAATACCAGCCAAATCGCCGGCCATGCAAAAAGCCAACTCAGCGCGTGTTCCCAGGGTATCAAACCATAGAACGTCAGCGGCAGCAGCAGAAACGCGAAAGGAACGCCCGCCCATTCAAACGCGATCCAAGTGATGATGCTGATCAGCGCGGGCGCCAGTCGTCTCAGTACATGATTTCCGTCGAACAGGTGTTTATATAATACTCTTGCCCACGGCGAAAACCCCAGTGCAAATCCGCCGCTTTCCCGCTCGGCAAAGGGCAGCAGCAAAGGCGGATTCCCGCTCGGTTCGGCCAACCGCGAACGGATCGGTCCGTCGGTCACGCTCTCTGCCCACAGTCCGCTTCCGGCATACGCGGCAATTCGCTTGACGCCGTCGTCAATCGTCCACGTTCCCTCGCGGGGAAGAAGCAGCGATCCGGCGATCATCAGGATCGCCCAGACAACGCCGCAGCGGCGGGATCGTCGGCTGATATTGTTCATAATGAAAAAAACGGAGGGCTGCAAAGCGGTTGCCATGCAGCCCTCCAAGTCACAGTTTTATTCTGCAAGACTCCGCCGGCCTTTATTGGCCTCCCAACTCACTGCCTGAATGAATGGTGTTAAAGGCCAATGTTTGGTAAGCGACGAGGATTCCCACCGGATGTCCTTCGACGGTGAATCCCGGCATAATCGGAATAGACACCAATTCATCGTTCTTGATAAAAGACAACGGGAACGTGAACAGCGCCGCGCGGAAACGATTCACCGTCCAGATTCGCAACTGACCGGTGTTCGGATCGAAGTTAATGAGGCCTTCGTTGCGATTGAAGAACGTGGAGACGGGCTGGTCATGGCTCGGATCCACCGGAATAAACGAGTAATCCACCTGCAGCTCATCGGCGGTGGTCCAGATTCCGGACTGCGCCGGCGTGGAAACCACGATCCGCCAGCGTCCGTTGGATTGATCTACCCACATGAACTCGCCGTACACGCCGCGGGTCACGTTGTAAACGCGCGTGACGTCCAGAATACGGGCGTTCGTGTTGAACGTGGTCGCGATGGAATCATCGTCGGGAGACAGATAAGCCACGCTGGCCGACGTAGGCGGGAGAACCGCGCAGTCCACGTTTGCCGTGTCGTATTGCTGATTCGACGTGCTCGAGAAGTAGTTATACTGCGTCAGCGAGTAGTCGAATCCCGTCTGTCCCGTGGAACGGCCGAAATAATCCACTTCCGGCAAATAGCTCAAACGCGTGCCGCCGAACAAGACCGATCGCACGATCGCCGTGTCAATTTCCAGACGCCTTAAAAACTGGTCCGTTGTGTTCGCACCTGCGAAGTCCGCCGGACTTAAATCGGGATGGGTTCGGTCGTAGCGGGGTTTGGCCGTGATCGTCGAAAGCCCCACGTAGTTGCGGAAGAAGGTGTCGGCTACGCGGGTGAGTCCCGGAGCCAGCGGGCCTGTCGGCAATTGAAAGATGCCGCCGAAAATGCTGCGTCCCGAAATCATCACGTTCCCGCCGACGTCCATATAGTCCATGAGCACGCGCAGCTTTGCGTGAACCGGAGCGGGATCCATATTCTGGCAGGGAACGTTGTCGGCGATAATCCAAATCCATTTAAAACGGCGAATGTAATCATAGGGAATGAGGTTCGCTGAGAAAATGTCGTTGTCTATAAGCCAATGAACCTGATCGTCGTTGTAAAGGATGGGATCATGCTGATAGGAAAAAGGCATGACTTGACGAACTTGTTCCGCCAACTCTAAACCCTCTTCCACGACTTGATTGTAGAAGGCTGTCAAATCGGCGTTCTGCTGTCCGCCGCAAATCCGCGATAAATTGTAAGAACGATTCCAGTCAATCAGCAGCAGTTGCTTGTCGAAAACGGGTCGAACGGCGCGGAAGGTGGCCATCGCGACCGTGTCCGCTTCCGTCAAACCGTCGTCCCGTACCTTGAGCAGAAAACGGTACGAACCGTCGAAGTCGAACGTCTGGCCCATGTTTGCCATGCACCAAGCGGAATCGGCGAACCACCCGGAAATATTCACTTGCGTCATCGCGTTCCACGGACTCCAGCCGGAAGCAAAGCCGGTGACGCGGCTGCTGTCGTCATACACGGGATGCGGCAGCGTGTCCGTAGTGCCGTCGGTGCGATCCACAACCAGCAGCCAGCTGAACTCCAATTGAATGATGTTCAACTCGCGGCTGTCCGGATCGGTGCCCTGCCACAAAAAGCTGATGCCGGTGTAAGTGGCGGTCGTCGTGTCGTTCCAGAATAGCGTGTCGGGAACGTTGTAAACCGTGCGGAATTCCAAAGGATTCAGCAGTTCCACGTCCAGCGCCCATTTCACGCGCGGCGTATTGGGCGGATTGTTCGTGCGGAAAAATGTCCGGACTTTCACGGGGGAAACGCTGTTCTGATTGTCAATACAGCGGACCATGAAAATATGTTGCGTGATGCTGTCCTGCTCCGTCCGCCGCAGGCGGATCGTGTCGGACGTCAGATACGTCTGCACCCACGCGCTCGCCGGCAGCCCGTTGATGTAGTTGCGTAAGGCTTCGTCGCCCGCGTTATAGGCGTCAATGGCGGCCTGCGTCGAATCGTCGTGGTATTGATAGCCAACCACCATTCCGTCCGGATCGTAGCCCATCCAGTGAACTACCGGGGCGTAGTTGAACACGCTGCTGTCCAGCGGCACGTTCACAAAATACACCGTGGGCAACTGATTCGTATCCTCATCGCCCGTCAGACGGTCACATCCCCAGTAGATTCCCACGAGGGCCAAAGCCAGTGCGGCGACAATGTAGACTCTTATTTGATGAAGCATGTTGGTCTCCGTAAACGTTCCGCGTCCCTTGCGGCGCGGCCCAACCGATCGGCGGATGTTTCCGCAAGGTTTAGAAGAACGACTTGGGGAACTTGTACCCGAGTGAGAACCGGTGTGTATTTTCCATGAACGCGATCCCGGTAAACGCGTAGTCAATCGTCAATCCCAAACGATGAAGCTTCAGGCCGGCGCCGATGGTCGCGCCGTTCTGGAAAAACTTTCCCGTCTCGCTAAACAGCGGATATTCATAAAACGGATCCCGATCCGTGGCGTCCTCGCCGTCGTCAATTTTCCGCTGGTAGTCTTCCCAGTTCCAGCGATGAACACCGTTGATCTTCTTGCCGAACCGCAGGAAGGCCATGTCCTGATAGCCGTACTCCAAACCGATATTGTAGACTTCCACGTTATCGTTCGGATGCGACCAGGCCAAGCCGACCAGCAGCGCGTGTGTGCCCACCGAGTCCGATCCCGTCCACCATTGCCTGTCTTTGGAATTCAACGCGTAGGCGGAAACGCCGAACGTGAAATTCATCGGCATCGGAAACGGCCCGTCTACGAAATTCATATCGGGTCCGAAATTCGACGTGAACATGGCAATGCGCACGCTGCGCCAGCCTGTATTATAATACGTTCCCACGTCCGCCGCCCAGCCTGATGCGGATTTATCCGCCAGCGTTTCGTTCAAGTACTTGAACGTGCCGCCGACGGAAAATTTATCCGTGAGCTTCTGACTGTACGTGAGTCCGAGCGCCACGTCTCCGGCCGTAAATTTACGACCCGTGCCGTTGGGACGCTCCGGCGTCGTTTCATCCATTTCGTCTGTAGTCAGGTAGACCACGGACGCGGCCCACGCTCCGTTCCATTTGTCCATCGGATGCGTGATCCCAAGAAAACCGTATTGAAGGCCTGCGACATAGTCAATGTAGCTGAACATGCCTTCGGGCTTTTCCAGCCGGGCAATCGCGCCCGGATTGTGGTAGATGGCGCTGGCGTCGTTGGCAACCGCTACAAACGCTTCGCCCATTCCCACCGCGCGGCAACTTGGACTGATTTTCAGGAACTGCACGCCCGCAGTCCCGACTTTAGCCTGAGCCCAAACGCTCTGGGGAATGAAGGGAAGTGCGGCCAGCAATACAAGAAGCGGCCATCGCTTCATAGGAGGATCCTTCCGTCTATGTGAAGCAACTGAAGCTTAGCGAATGATGACAAACTTGCCGGTCTCGATCTCATGACCGTGGCCTTCCGTGAGATTCTCGACCGAAAAGAGATAAATGCCCGATACAACCTGTTGGCGATTGCGCGAATTCAAATCCCAGCGTTCCGACGTCGGACTGGCCCACTGACTGCGATCGCCGATCACGTTGTGAGGCACAATCTGAACTAAATCTCCGGCCACCGTGTAAATACGGATCAGGCACTTCTCGGGTAGGTTGATGAATTCGATCCGCCGATCCTGCTGACCGTAGAATTCGGTCGTCCCGTCGTTCATGTTTTCCCAACTGATGCCCCGGTCGCCGCCGTACTTGCTCGTATAGTCCGTATACGCGCGGTAAGGATTGGGAACCGCCCGGACCGGCTCTTTGTTCGTGCCGGCCGGCGCCAGCAGCACGGCATTAGCCGTCGGGCGCGTGGATAGCGGGCCTAATCCAGATCGTGGATCACCGAAATCGAACGCCGTCACCGAATAGTACCGCGGAGCCAGCTTGTGAGCGGGAATGCGGTATTCGTACGTCGAATCGTCAATTTGAATGCTGCTGAAGCCGGTGTTGTTTCCCACGGGTTTTAAAAACCCGGTGACGCCGCGGATAACCGTATCCGCCTGTCCCGCCGCCGTCAGCGAATCGTAGTCGTGTTGATTCACCGGGAACGTCATCATCGAGTCGTTGTCATTGAAGTACGCGTAGTCAATCCTGTCCAACTCGACCAGCAGCGAATACTGGTTGTCCCGGTTCGTATTGGCCACGTGGATGCGATAGCCTTCGAAGTCCTGCACCCGCGAGAACGGATCCCGGTATTCGTCCAGCTCCGATGACGTGGTAGACCAGCGCAGCACCACTTCCTCTTCTTTTAGCTCATAGCCCAGACCGCCGACATAGCAGCCGCTTCGTACCTGACCGCCCAAATGCGCGGCGGCGTTGTACGTATTCGGCCAGCAGTGCATCAGGGCCGGAATCGGCGGCGGCGGCGGTCCTGTGAAGTCCGGAATGCCGTCGCCCATGTCCACGACCTCGTTTTGCGCCATCCAGCCCATGTCCCAGTAGCCCAGCTTGGGATGGATGTAATACAGTGTGTCCGGGATAATCTTGTCTTCCGTCGTAGCTCCCAGTGCATTCAGGTTGGCATTGAGGATCGAATCAATCACGCCGTTGCGTTCCGTTCCGTCGATGTCCGGCCCGCTGTACCATCCCACGGAAATGCCCCGACCGCCGTTGACCAGCGGATTGCCTTTGAAGTAGTATACTTCCACGCTGTCCTCGCCGATCGGAATTTCTCCGTAGAGACCGTCCGCTCCCACGTCTTCGCCGTACCAACCGTCGCCAGTGTCCAGTTTGCCGTCGCCTTGCGTGCCGTCCTGATCCACGATGTTGGGATCATGATCGTCGCCCCAGTCGTACTGCGGCGTATCGAACATGCGGTTGTCGTACACGTCCTTCGCCCACCGTGCGTTTTCCCGCAGGTCCGCGAAGTTGAAAAGACTCGAATCAATGTTTGTATTGGACGCCTGCGGGTGCGTGGCGTCGTGGAAATTCTCCCCGGCCACGTAGGCGATCGTCATGTTGAACTTTTCGCCCGGATTCAAACGGTAAATCCACCGGCCCGATGGATCCTGATAATCGCGGATTCCCAACGGCCCCCAGGACAGCAGATAGCGCGTATCGTAGCCGTCGCGCATGTCCGCCGCATTCGGAGACGGATCGGATGTGCACCAGGATTTATTGCCGATGCTGTCTCCCCGCGGATTGTAAATCGTCTGCGCCGTATACGGAGTCAATCCGACCGATGTCTGCCAGAAATCAAACTCGCTGTTGCTCAGGACTTGATACTTATGCTCGTCGCCCATGGGAGTGCCGAACAATTGCGTCCAGCCCATGCCCATGCTGTCCCGCGCGCAGTAGTCTTCCCAGGAGGGGCCGTAGTCCAGGGTCACGTCGCCGTTGGAAATCCACCAGTTGAACGACGTGCGCAGGCGCGGGTTCGGCGCGCGAATCACGCGTGTTCCCGCCACGCTCGAAACGTTCAGCGCTCCCGCCGTGGATTCCGGATGACGTCCGTCGTTGTCGGCGATCCAGGCCACGTCCATCGGAATCCGGAACGTATCGCCCCGCGCGTTCCCTTCCCGGTAGTCTTTTACGAAACCGCAGATGTCGTCCGTGTGCTCGTTGAAATAGCCCTGAATGCCGATGTCTGCGTCCACGTAAAGACCGACGTACAGGTTCTTGAGAAAGTTCGAAGCGATGTTCTCGATTTCGTAGTCAATCAGAATGAAATCCTCGGCAAACGCCTGACTGAACGAGTAGGACGTCTGCTTCACGCGAATACCCAGCGGACGGTGCGGCCCGTCAATCGGATCGTTTAAAACGAAATTCTGATCCCGCAACGTGTCCGCATACGCGCAGAGAAAATCCTGATCCGAAATGGCGTCCGGATGAGTCACGAAATCGCCTAAACAGTTCGTCAGTCCGGGCCGTGTGGAACGCTCGATGATCCCGTCGTTCTCGCCTTCGCCCGGCCAGAACTCGTTGATGGACGGACTGAGCCAGCCGTCAGTGCCGACGCTCACCCGCTTCGTCTCGTAACCCTCCTCCACAATCAGCGCGCCGATCCACAAACCGGCTTGGAACAAGTACTGCTGTCCGCTGCCGCACGGATATTCGCACTGGGGAGCCCAGTCGTTGGGAGGACACGGATCGAACAACCGCCCCGGTTGTTGAGGGCCGTCGTTCCC
>RPQS01000026.1 GCA_003818605.1 Candidatus Zhuqueibacterota bacterium
CAATTCAAAATCTGATCGTCCATACAGCGCACGGCGCGGATCAGGTGACTTCCTGATAGTCGGCGCTTGCGGATTTTTTCTTACGCGATTTCCCGGATTTATGTTCCGAGCCGTAATAGTAATAGTACTGGTAGTAATGGAAGTAGTAATAGTACGACCCGTAAATCTTTTTAATGTCAAGGCCGTTCAGCACTACTCCCATTACAGAGGAGCGTACATTCTTGAGCAGGCCGGCAGCGCGCTGTACCTCGCGTTTGCTGACCATTCCCGAACTGACAACCAGCAACGTACCGTCTACGCGCGTGGCGAGAATCGCCGAGTCGGTAACCGCTACAACCGGCGGACTATCCAATAAAACATAGTCATAGCGGGCACGCGCTTCCTCAATGAATTTCTTCATCGCCTCCGACGCCACAAGTTCCGCTGGATTCGGCGGAATGTCGCCCGATGTGATGACGTCGAGCTTCTCAACTTCCGTATGTTTCACGACTTCATCAAATGAAAGCGAACCGATAAGAACATTCGTGAGACCGTATGTTTTATCCATTGAGAAGAAGTTGTGCAGTGACGGCCGCCGCAGATCGCTGTCCACGAGCAGCACGCGTGAACCCATTTGCGTCAGCGTGATCGCCAGATTCACGATGGAGGTGGATTTTCCCTCCTTCGACATCGTGGATGTGACCATGAGCACGCGCTTGGGTTTGTCAATATCCGCAAATTGAATATTAGTGCGCAAACTGCGATAGGCTTCGCTTACGGGGGATTTCGGCGAGAAGCGCGTGATCATCTTCGCTTCCACGCGATGCAAATCCGCATCCGTGAACTGCTTGCCCTGCTTCTTCAACCGTTTGATAATCTGCTCGGTGTAAACCAGCGGAATCGTCCCTAAGAGAGTCATTCCCAATCGTTCCACGTCATCGCCGGTCTTCACGGTGTCATCCAGAAACTCGAGGAAGAACGCGATGCCCACTCCGATCACCAAGCCGAACAGCATTCCCAGCAGAATATTCAGTTTCTTTTTTGGACGGAACGGTTCAACAGACGGTTTGGCCGGATCCACGATTTGCACACCCGCGGATTTCCCGGCTTCCGTAATGCGCGATTCTTCATATTTTTCGTTCAACATCAGATACAACTTTTCATTCAATTCCCGGTCGCGCGTCAGGCGAGCCAACACCAGCGTCTTTTGCGGCAGCCGCTCCAAATCGTAATCCATATTCTGCATGACTTCCCGCAAGGCTTCGGCGCGGGCGGTCAGAGCCTTGATCTCCACGTCCGTGCTTAGCAGCTCATCAAAGAGTCGCTGCGAAGTCCGCATGGGATCAATCGCCGATGCGCCGCCGCTGGCGACTTTCCGCACTTCTTCAATCAGCTTGCTTTTAATCGCCTCCACTTCCTTCTCCAGCGCGGCGACGGTCACATCAGTTCCGGGACCGGAATTCGCCATTAACGTGGCGATGCGAGTCTGCTTGTCCGCAATTTCACGCTGAATGGATTCGATCAGCGGACTGGACGCACTGCTGATATCCTCCACCATCGTGCCTTTCGTTTCAGCGATCTGCCGGCGCAGATATTCCTGACGGCGAAGCTGCGCGTTCAATTCGGTCTGAGTCGTATTGTATAAAGCGTGAAACTCAGCGGATTGTCCAACGAGCTGCGTGGTTTCCTGATCCAAAGCCGAGACGCCTTGATTCTCCTTATACGTTCGTTCCATCTCCTCCGATTGCGAAAGCTGCTGGCGGACAACATCAAGCTGCTGCTCCAGAAAAAGACGGACATCCGTGATCTCGCCGCGGGACGTCTGAAGGGAATAACGATAGAATTGCTCGGCAAGAGCGTTGGTAAGGAAAGCGGATTCAAACGGCGAGTATGCGATGACGCTAACTTTGAGTAAATCCGTGTCTTTCTGCAGAGTAACACCGACCTTATTGCGCAGCGTGCTCACGCGATTGTCAAAGGTAATGGGCATGCCGGAAGGAGCCGCCTCGCGCATGATTTCGAGTTCGCCGCGGTAGGGTGAATCGGCAAGCGAACGGATCACATCTTCCACGATGGTGCGGCTGCGTAAAATCTCCAGCGCATTCAGGTTTCTCGATTTCGGAACCGGACCCGGCCGCGAATTCAGAAACTCCGTTTCCACCATGTCGCGATTCAGGATAAGAATCGAGGCCGAAGACGAGTATTCCGGACGCATGCGGTAGGTTAAAAATGTGACGGCGCCTACCACGGCCAGAAACGATACCGCAATAATCCAGCGGCCGCGAAAGAGAATGCGGAGAAACTCCGACAATTGATGGGTGGTATCTTTTCCTTCCAAGTCCGCCTCGTTCGTTACCTTCTTGCTTCCGAACTGTCTGATGCGTCGTCTTTCACCGGAACGATGGGAGACGACGATTCACTCGCCGTAGGATGCATTTCCGCCGTTAGATCTCGGGTCCCGTGAAACGATAGTCCAAGTTTCCAGAAAAAGAAAAGTCCCAGCACCGTGAGCGGAATATAATTCAACGCATGCAGCAGAATCGCAAATCCGGCCGCCCGGTCTCCCGGCACCGCCAGTAGACTCAATCCGATGACGGTCATGCCGTGATATGTGCCGACCCCGCCGGGCGCGCCCGGAATGACGAATCCAAGCGTCGTGACAATCAGCGTAATCAACACGGCGGCCAGCGGGTTGGCGTCCAGAATACTCAAGCCTGAGTTCCAGAACTGCAATGATTGAAGAATACAATACACCATCCCCGCGTACATGGCCCATAGCGATAAAGAACTCGCAACCAGTCCGATATGATGCTCGGATTTCTTCAGGACGTCGAAACCCGATGTAAATCGCTCTAAAAGTTCGTAGCAAGCCGCCGCGGCTTTCTTCGGCAGTACATTCATCAACTTCTGCGCCGCAGCTAAAGAACGTCTGCGGTCAAAAGCAATCCAAAGCGTGAGCGTCGCTAATATAACGACCACTCCAGTCATCAGATAAATACCGCTGCGCAATCCACCGGGCAACGGATAGAGTAAGACGCCCAGCAAAGCATAGGGCATCATAAAAAATAAATCCGTCATCCGCTCCAGTACGACGCTGCCGAAGGCGGCGGTGCGGGACAAGCCGGAAATCTGGAACACCACGTGCGCGCGGTACACTTCCCCCATCCGGAAAGGCAGCACGTTATTGGCCATGTATCCGATAGACATCGCGGCGAACACATCCATGAAACGCATACGCACTATCGGGCCGAGCATAATCTGCCATCGCCAAGCTCGGACGGCCAGCGACGTAAAAAAGAGTACTCCGGCGCCGGCAATCGGGCTCCATCTGGCTCTGGCAAGAACATCACCGAGTTGAGAAATATCAAAACGCGGATGACCTACTAACGCTTCGCCAAACCCGCATTCCCCCGCGAAAAACCGACCGAACTGCGGAATAAAAAACGTCAGATAGAGAAAGAGCAGACTCAAACCGAAACTGATGATCAGTCGTGTCCAGCGCATCGTCACCTACTTACTCGTTCCCGCGCCGCGGAAGTCCAATAAATTCTCCACGGGAACTTCGGGCGGCGTAAAAAGCGCCGAATCAATTGGACCATTCTCGTTCCACACCATAACCGAATAGTGCATCACCGTACCGTCGGGCGGCCGCAAATCCAAAGCGCCCGGGTAATCGCGATCTGCAGAAAACGTCAGAGTAACCGTTCCGCCCAACGTTTTATCAAAAGGTTCAAGAGTAAGAACGCGATCTCCATCCGGCCGATTTTCCAACTGAACGGCGCGGAAATTTTTTCGCGCATTAAACAACACTTCTTCCGGAAGCCAGTCGCTTTGCTCGGAGATGTTTTCCCGGATTAAAGTATTCTGTGTTTTCAGATATCGCCACTGCTCGCGGCCCGTTTCACATACGGACCATTCCGGAGTATCATGAAAAAAACGATCCCCTTTGACCCAGACAAGACGACCCTCAATCAGCGCGTTGTCCGATTCCGCGCGGGCTTCGTAGCGGATATCCAGTGAATTCAAGGCTTGCAAACGCCGTTCCAGCGTAGAATAGAGATTCTCTGCGGGTGTTTCTGCGCAGGCTAAACCCGTTAGGAGCAGCCAGAGAATTAAAAGAACGTTACTTTTCGGCAACATTGTCAAAGTAGTGCTCATCTACGAGAACTGCGCGAGCCTTGGAACCATCAAAGGGTCCGACGACTCCCGCTCGTTCCAATTGGTCAATGAGACGCGCGGCGCGGCTGTAGCCGACTTTCAACCGGCGTTGTAAAATGGAAACACTTCCCTGTCCGGTGCGTACGACAATCTTTGCCGCTTCCATAAACAGCGGATCGCGGTCGCCGGGCCCTAAAGTCAAGCCGCCGTTCTCAATTTGTTCCTCTTCTACGGGTAAAAGCAGTTTGGAGCGCGGCGGAGACTGCTTGCAAATGTGAGAAATCAGCCGGGAAATTTCATGCGATGTGAGCAGAGCGCCCTGTAAACGAATCGGTGCGGGTTCTTCCGGATGCTGGAAGAGCATGTCCCCCTGTCCAAGCAGCATCTCCGCGCCATTCGTATCGAGGATCGTGCGCGAATCCACTTTCATTGCAACACGAAAAGCGATGCGCGCAGGGAAATTCGCTTTAATCACGCCGGTAATCACATCCACGGATGGCCGCTGTGTAGCCACGACCAGATGAATGCCGACAGCACGCGCTAATTGCGCCAACCGGGCAATGGGTTCTTCTACTTCGCGCGCGGCGGTTACCATCAAGTCCGCCAGCTCATCAATCACCACAACAATATACGGCAGCGGACATTCGTCGTTTTCGCCCGGATCCTCGCGCACAGCGTCGTTATATTCGGCCAATTGCCTCGACCCGCGTTCCGCCAACAAATCATAGCGGCGCTCCATCTCCACTAAACAGCTCTTCAGCACTTTAACCGCTTCATCGGGCCGTGTAATCACATACTCGGAAAGATCAGGGCGATGCGTGACATGGTGATTGCGGAGTTCATTATAGGCGGAGAGCTCAAGTTTTTTCGGATCAATGAGCACAAACTGCACGTCTTCGGGCGTCGTACGCAGCAGAATGGAGGCGATGATGGTGTTGACGCATACGGATTTTCCGCTGCCCGTCGTCCCCGCTATCAGCAGGTGCGGGAGACTGGCCAGATCGGAAACAAAAATATCTCCGGAAACCGTGCGCCCCAAGGCGATTGTCAGCCGTGACTGAGATGACTGATAAGCCGGAGATTCGGCAACTTCGCGAAACGTAACAGTGGCCGGTTTGACGTTGGCCATTTCCACACCGACGGCAGCCACGCCGGGAATCGGCGCAAGAATACGCAATCCACGCGCGCGCAGAGCGAGCGCAATATCATCGGCCAAAGCTTCAATGCGCGAGACTTTCACACCGGGAGCAGGTTCGAGATCGAAACGCGTGATGACCGGTCCCGGATTAACGCGTACAACCTTGGCCTGTACTCCGAATGTCGCCAATGTTTTTTCAAGCAGATCGGAATTGCGCTGCTGCTCTTCAGGCGACATGCCGCTTTCCTGACCCGGTTTGGGAGGATTAAACAGATCCAGCGGCGGGAAAACGTACCCCGTGCGATCTTCAATCTGCATGGCCAGCTGCGAAACCGGTTCCGGTTTTTCGCGGCGCGCCTTGCGCCCCAAACGCAGGAAACCTGGTTTCGGAGATTCACTCTCCACTTCCTCGAGAATCGAGTCACCCGCATCGGGTAAAGCTTCCATTACGCCCGTTTCACCTTCAACCGCTTCATGATCACGCTTACGGAAAAAGGAGAAACGCGGCGGGCGAGCCTGCGCGACACGGTCAATCGCAGTGTTCACGCGGTGTTCAAACCATCCGGCAAAACCCGCTACGGAAAAGGCCAGACCGACAACGAGAATGAGCAGAAGCAGTACAACCGCTCCGGTATGGCCAAGCAGTATCGCCAAATGAGTCGCGGACCAAGCGCCGAATTGACCGGAATGCGGATAGTAATCCGTTTGAAGAAGCCCCGGCCAAATGTTACCGGCCAGTCCAAAAAAAGCGGATATCCACAGCGTAAAGACAATCACCCATGCCGAAAGTTCAAAAGGACGTTGCCAATGCAAACGGCGGAGTAGCGTCCATCCCCAGATGCCGATTACAAGAACGATTCCGAAAGCCGCCCAACGCCCTAACAGAAACGGTCCCAATCCGTGAGCGATGACCGCCCCGAAAAAGCCGATCCAGTTATTGGAATGCGCCGTTTCGTCTGTAGCCGGCCAATCGGAAGAAGACCAACTCACTAAAGCAAGGAATACGAGAAGTGCAAGGGCCAGCAATGCCAGCCCCCATAGAAAAGATGCGGTTGGAACCGTGTCAGGCCGAGTTGACCGTGGGCTCGGCGAGCGGACTGCCATCAGGCTTATATCCTCGGATTTTACCTTCCACCAGCATGGGAACTACCGGGTGGATATCCAACCGCGAACAGTATTCGATATCCTGCTCCGCGCCAAGCGACATCAGAAGTTGTCCGTGATTGCAGTTCTTCAGCAGGTTCGGAATATTCCCGTCAAAATGTTTATGCAACAGCGACGCGGCGCGCGCCCCGTCGTTGATCGTCAAACCGCGCTTCACTTTGCTTTCTAACGCCACAATAAATTTGCCGCCGCACACAAAGTCTTCGATGGCGAACTGATCCATTTTCCCGGCACACACGATGACAATGGGTTTGCGGTCATCCACAATCCTTTTTATTACCGCGGCGAAGTTGTTGTAGCCTCCGACATACACGTGATCCGCCAACCGCGACCGAACCACCGCCGCCGAACCGTTCGTGGAAGAGAAAATGATGATCCGTCCGTTGACTCGTTCCGCCGTATATTCAAACGGAGAGTTGCCCAGATCAAAACCGTCAATCTTCCGGCCCTCTCGTTCACCGCATAAAAGGCTCATCCCGCGTCCCGCCCGAGACGCCAGTTCCCCCGCTTCAGCAGGGGTCAGTACGGGAATAATTTCCCGGGCGCCACTCATGAGTGCACAGGCAATAGTCGCGGAAGAGCGCAGCACGTCCACAATCACAACCGAGCAGCCGCGCAAATCGTCGTCCGTCACTTCCCGCGGCGTGGCAAACAGCTTGACGTCCAGCGGTGATTGAGCCGTGATTTTCGGTTCTTGCTTCATCAGTAAGGCCGCTGATAAAACGGGGTTTTCACAACATGAGCCGGGAAAATCCGACCGCGGCAGTCCACGCGAACTTCGCTGCCGATGGCGCTGAGTTCAGTGGGAACGTATCCCATGGCAATGCCTTTGTTCAAGCAGGGAGATACCGTTCCCGAAGTCACGGTACCGATTTGCTTACTGTCATTCACTCCCAAAATCGGATAATGATGACGCGGGAAACCGGTGCCTTCCACTTCCAGTCCCACAAGCTTGCGCTTCAAACCGGCTTCTTTGCTTTCCAAAATTTTTTGCCGCCCGCAGAAATCGCCCTTATTCAGCTTGGTAATCCAGCCCAAACCGGCTTCGAGCGGATGCGTGGTCTCGTCAATGTCATTGCCGTACAAACACATCTTCATTTCCAGACGCAGACTATCGCGCGCACCCAAGCCAATCGGCTCATAATGAAATTCCTTGCCGGCCTCAAACAGAGCATTCCAAATCGTAAGGGCGTCACGATTGGCGAAATATAATTCGAAGCCGTCTTCGCCAGTATAACCGGTACGGGAAATGATCGCGGACGCTCCCGCTACTTTTCCTTCCGCAAACCAGTAAAATTTAATCTTGGACAAATCTGTGTCGGTCAGCTTGCGAATCAGCGGTTCCGCTTTACGGCCTTGAACGGCAAGCAGAGTGATATCATCTGTTTCATTCGTGAGCTGAACGTTGCCGCGCTTGTTCTCATTGACCCAGTTCCAGTCTTTTTCGACATTCGCTCCGTTCACGACCAGCATAATGTGATCGGGAAAACGATAGACCAGAAGATCATCTACGATACCGCCGTGCGGCTTGCACATGCAGGAGTACTGCACTTGACCGACGGCCAGCGATTTAACGTCGTTGACGGTAATGTAATCCACAAACGCTTCACGATCCGGGCCGGTCACACGGAATTCACCCATGTGCGATACGTCGAAAACACCCACCGTTTCGCGGACGCGGAGATGCTCCGCGCGGATGGATGTATATTGAATGGGCATATCATAGCCCGCAAACTCAACCATTTTCGCGCCCAATTGGCGATGGATGTCCGTCAAGGCAGTCTTCTTCACGATCCGTATCTCCAGCAATGATTAGGTACAGAAAGTAATTATAACAATTTCCGGTCAAATCAGCAAGCAGCACCTTGCCTTTCCACTATAGCTTATCTCATTGTATATTATCCAATTGCAAAATAATCGCGACGGCATTTTTAGGCATAAAAAGCGGGCGAGGGCATCACGTGCTCGCCCGAAGAATGATTCCGGATTGACTGTCTATCGCATTCTGACAACACGTACCGGCACGGCCGCAGGCCGGTAACCCAATCGCATGGCTTCGCGCTGACCCGTATTGCTGACAGCATACGTCAAGTAGCCGGCGGCCACATCATCCTTGTTGTGCGTGGTTACATAGGTGATATCGAGCCGGAACGGATACACCGGCTCCTCAAAAATGGTCTTAACATTTGCGGGAATATCATAACCGGCTCTTCCGAATGCCAAACGTTTAAAAGGAAGGTTTTCGATAGGCATGGAATAAACGAGCAACGCCCCTTCATCATCTTTGGCCAGATCCAGCATCTGGGCGTACGTGCTGCAAATCCGCACGCTCATCGAATCCAATTCGCCATAGTATTGGACGATTGTCTGAAACGCGCCTTCACCGGGAAGCGGCAGATATGGGGTGATGGATTGATCGTCTCCTCCCAACGCCAGCCAATTGCGGATCGTGCCGGTTAAAATCTCGCGCAACTTTGTGCTATCCAAGCTTGAAACCGGATTGCCTTCTGCTGCCAGCAAAAACACGGGGTAGAAGGCGACAGGATATGTATACAGCTTTAAACCCGCGCGCTGAAAAGCCAGAGATTCTGCTTTCACTAAAGCACGATCCAGAAAAATCTCCTCCACTCGCTCATTGAGCAGAGAATCCACCAATTGACGATTCGTCCGGCTTTGAAAGCTTATGGATGCTTTGGGATTTGTTGCCTGAAACGCCACGGCTAATTTCCACGCCGGAAAATAGGCCGCCTCCGACACACCGATAACCGCTTTCCCGGACGTCATTGTGGATCGTGGCGGCGGCGCGCCGCAGCCAATGATCGAAACCAAACAAACAACCAAGACAAAAACAGATAGCCATAACCGCATCATTAGGATTCCTCCCAGGGACGTTTATGCGATCCTCCGTAACGTCTGCGTCTGTCGTCGCGAACCGCGCGTGAAGCCGCAAAACGATAGACGCCGAATAAAATCGTAACGACTCCAAGGACGGCTCGCAAACCGGTGCTTGGCGGAAGCGCGGTTAAAATCAGACCGGATAGAATGGCAATGCCGATTACAGCAAAGGCAACCGGTAAAACCCATCGAGTGACCCAAATCATACGGAAGAGTTTACGAGCCAGGACGCCCGCTCCTTTACGTGCAGGTCATAAAAGCAGTTCGAATCGCGTGCATGAAGAAATCAAATCCATTGCTCCCCGCAAACAAGCGGGGCGGCTTTTTCAGCCGCCCCGTAAAAACATTGTCAGTTCTTTTTATACTTGAACGTGAAGGGCACGGCCACCCACACTCCTACAGGATTCCCCTGCTGAATGGCGGGTGTAAACTTCCACTTCGTGATAATCTTTTCGACTTCGTCTTCAAAACCGAGTCCCTTCGGATCCACCTTCACAATCTTCCATTTCTTGACTTCGCCGCGTTTGTCCACGTAAACCTGCACGACGACTTTTCCGGTTACACCGGCCGTCTTGGCCAATTCCGGGAATGCGGGCTGTGGACTGAAATCGGGCAGCGGCTGCGGCGCGACTTCAAACGGAATAAACTTCCCCATGTCGGGAATATCATCCGCCGAAGCTTCTTCCTTGATCTCGATCTGCTCGCCCGGCCTGATATCCAATCCTTCATCTCCTGAAGCGGCCACCTGCGTGGCGATTTCCGTCTGCGACGGAATCAATGCCTGGTCTATCTGGACTTCATCCTCAGGCACGGCAATCGGAATGGCGGCCTTGGGCGCGGCCATTTTGGGCGCGGCGATCTTCACTTGAGACGCAGTTTCCTGCAAGCTGCGCAACTTGGTGAGCTGGCTGATATCCACCACGCGGATCGGCGGTTCGGGAATCTCCTCCTCACCCTTCAAGAGCTGGAGAATATAGGGAGACGCGACTACTGCGCCGTGAAATAAAAAACTGATGATGAGACCGCGCAGCAGGTTGGGACCGACGAGTTTCGCCAACTCGAACGATCCGTAGCGGCCTTGTCTCAGTTGTTCGTAGAAATTCATGCTTACCTCAAAGGCAACATATCCCGCGCGCGGCAGCGCAGCGGCGGGACGGGGGGAGATGCGCTATTCCGCTTCAGAGAACGCCGGCTCCGGCAATCCCGCGGGACCGCCCGTCGTGAAACCGGCAGCCCGCATCAACGAATCGTCGTACGTCGTATACTTATCAATGGAAAACCGGGTCGTTTTGGCGACGTTCAACTCGTCCACCAAATTGACCATGGAAGCGTATTTCGACTTGCGATCGATTTTCACCAATACGGTAACGCTGTCGCCGAAAAGCTCCCGGCGTTCCAGCAGCTTGCCGCGCAAACTGTCCCACGCCAGAGGTTTGGGCGATTCGGTGCCGATCATGTATGCAATCGAATCCTTCTCGCCGATTCGCATAACGTTCAATGTCAGCAGCTTTTTCTCAAACACCTTGATTTCGGTCGGCGGTTGGTTCTCTGCTGTCTCCGGCAGGTTCATTTCCATCGCTTGCGGCAAACGGAACACCGTGGTGACCATGAAAAAAATCAGAAGCAGAAACGCGATGTCCACCATCGGCGTCATGTCAATGCGGATGGAGACTCGCGGCCGTTTCCAACTGGGACCGCCCGCGGCTTTCTTGGGACCGCCTACGTCAACAGCACCCATAATCTATCCATTCTCTTGCTGAATTACTGAATGATGTGGTTCGCATTTCTATGACGAACGACAAGTTCATCTATTCGCCGGTCGAAAAGGCCCCGGCTTGCGACACCGTACGATCCTCTTCCAAATCGGTGACCAATTGCAGAATGTTGAGATTGTTCTTCTGCAAGGTTTCCATCACGCTTTCAATCGTTTTATACGACGTCTCACGGTCGGCGCGAATAACCACGATGTTGACCAAACGCTTGACCTGGAGTTCCTTGATCTTGGGCGGTATTTCGTCGGCTTTCCACTTTTTCCCGTGGATCGCGCCCGTTTCCACTCGCTCGGAAAGGCCATTCGCATAGTCCAGAGTGGCCACTTCCGTTGACATGTAGAGATCGTCGTTCCGGGTGATGGTAATAACAATCATGCCCGTTTCCGGCAGCTTCCGCACGGAGTGCGACAGTGGAACAGATACTTCCACTTCCGTCGGCTTTTTGAATTGCGTGGTGGACATAAAGAATATGAGCAATAGGAACGCGATGTCCACCATCGGCGTCATGTCAATGGAAATGGGAATCCGTCTTTTTTTCGGTGCAGCCATATATCAGGTCCTTATTTCAACCGTCTGCTACGGGTAAACCGTTAGCGGACGGCGGTAAGATCAGGCAGCTTCCTTTTCCTTCAGAATCTCGACCATGAGATAGGCGGCTTCATCAATCGAATAGTTGAACTGGTCAACCTTGTTGACGAAAAAGTTGTAGGCCACAATGCCGCAAATAGCCGCAAACAGACCCAGAGCCGTATTCACCAGAGCTTCCGAAATACCGCGCGCCAATTCAGCGGCGTTCGGGGCGCCCTGCGTTGCCATAGCGGCGAAGGCGCGGATCATGCCGACCGTTGTGCCCAATAAAACCGCCATCGTGGCAATTGAGGCAATCGTCGAAAGAGCAATCAGATTGCGTTCCAGGAACGGTACTTCCAAAAGCCGGGCTTCGTTAATCGCGCGCTGTGTTTCTGCCAATCGTTTTTCCGTACCCATACTCTTGTCGGTGGCGGTGCGCAGGTACTGCTCGGCGCCGGCTTTAAGCACAGCGGCGGCGGAACCGCGCTGCTTGTCGCAGAGTTGGGCCGCTTCCGCATATTTGCCTTCCCGAACGGCTTTCGTGAAATTCGAGAAGAACGAGCTGAGCGGGGCAGTGCCCTTGGCTTTAGCCAATGTGATGATACGCTCAACGATAAACGTCAGCAGCATCAGCGTGATCGTGATCAGGAATGGAACGACGATACCGCCCGAACGTACTTGGTGGGCAATCGGGGTTTTCTCAGCACCCTGATCCATGGACGGGAGAATCCCGTAGAAGAAAATGTTGGCCAGAATCAGCGCTATAACCAACACGATGATAGTGAAAGTACCTTGCTTCATCCTTCAGCCCTTTGTCCGTGAGATATTTGTTGTTTGTTGTTTTCGAATTCGAAATCGAATTGCATCGCTGAATCTACTGATTCAACTGCTGGTATTTGTCGCACGCGTCTCTGCTGCCTAAAGAACAGGCGCGCTGATAGGCGTCCTTGGCGTTCTGAATGTTCTCCTTTTTCTTCGGATTCGCGAAATACCAGCTGTCGCCAAGCGAAGTCCATAAATCCTTATCGCCAGGACACGACCGGACCCCGGCTTGCAGAACCGGAATCGCCGCGGTGTAGTCCTCCCGCTTCAGATCAATATAGGCGTTCAGACTATGTCCGTCGCACCACGCCGGTTTATACTTCAACATGACCCGCAGCACATCGCGGGCTTGCGCGGACTTACCGGTTTCAATCAGTGCGTTTGCGTAGATACCCGCAAATTTGTCAATGAATTTATCCTGCGGGCCGTTCAATATATCTCCTGCATCTCCTGCATCTCCTGCCGCCTTCGGGGTGACCCAGTCCAGCCTATCGTAAAACGGCTTCAGCAGATCCACCAGCGACTGCTGATCCTTCTTGCGCTGCTTCAGATTGACGAGCCGCGCGAATTCGATTTGATCTTCGGGCGTCCGCGCAAGCTGCATTTCGCAGTAATATATGGCCGAATCCAAATGCCCCAATCGGTCCCACGCCCGCGCGATTTGGCTATACACACCGGTAGAGGCCGTGTCGTACTGCAGTGCATTCTGCGAGAACATAATCGCCGAATCCAGCAAGGCAACTTTGTTCAGTAATTTAGTAACGGTATCCAGCGAATCCTGTATCTTGGCCTTGCGATAAGCGGTTTTGTATTGTTCGTCTTTGTCCGCCGGAACGGCGCTTTTACTCCATGAGCGTTCGGCCAGGCTCTCAAACACATCCCGGAGCGCACCTTTAGCGCCGAATGTGTCGGCCGCCGCGCGCTGATAATACAACTTTCCTTCGGTAGCCAGCACTTCCGCCAATAGTTTTCGTACGTCCTGGCGATCCGGTTTTAACGCGAGAGTCTTACGCAGCCATTTTTCCGACAGCGAATAGAAATTCTTTTTTTCTTCGCGTGAAAAATCGTAGTAGCTCTTGCCCAGCAAGTAGTTCGACAGGAAATGTTCGGGCCGCTTTTCCACGGCTTTTTCGAACTGCGTCGCCGCTTCCGCATACCGGTGGGCCGCATAATAGAGCCGGCCGATCATATAGTCTACGCTCTTGTTCTTCGGATCCTTTTCCTGCACCTCTTTGAAAAGTTCCAAAGCGTCGTTATACTTTTTCTGATCCTGCAAGACCAGCGCATATTCATACGCGAGAATCGGATCACCGGGAGCGAGCTTCCATGCGTCCGCATAGTATTTTTCCGCCAGATCCAATACGCGCTTATTTTCGTAAATGCGGGCGAGAATCTGCGGATAGAGCGGATTCTTGGGATTCTTTGCGCTGGCGCTGGCTAAAATTTTCGTCGCTTCACCCATGTCGCCGCGCGCCGCATAAATCTGTCCCCGCGCCACCTTGATCTCGTCTATCTTGCCTTTTTTATCTTTTTCCTCCGCCGCCGCAACCACGCGCTCGGCATCGGTCAGGAGATCAGCCTTCACATAGTACGATGTTAAGGCCAACACCGCGCTGGGCAGCTTCTGGTCAATCTGCAGCGCTTTCTCATAATTGGCGACCGCCGTTGCCGTATCTCCATTCACCATTTGCGCATCGGCCAGCAAGGCCCATGCTTCTTCGTTGTTGGGTTCTTCGCCGGTTGCCTGTTGCGCCAATTCTAAAACTTGTTCCCATTCACTATGCGCCGCCGCATCCTTGGCTTTCGAAAGAGCATCGCTTTTCGCCGCAAACGCAGTCATGCTCCACCCGATCAAGGAGAAGACCAGCACCAATGATGGAATTAATTTTTTTAGCATGGCAGACAACCACCTGTTGGGAATGTAGATTCGGCTACCGAACTCGCACACCGGGAATATCGGGAGAGATGGGACTCAAACATCCTTTAAATATAGAAAACCTATACCAAAAGAGCAAGCCAAACCTTCCATGATATCCCACAATTTTCACCAATTGAATACCTGATGTTTACTTGACGAAACAAGACCCTCTCTGTAATATTCTTGAGCCTTGTTTTTACTCAAGATTTATTGACCGTCGCGAGCAGGAATGATTCCATCAGCCATCTGCTGTGCTTGGTTGAAAAGTGTCATCGCTGTTTTCACCTGTGGATCGTCGCCAATCCGAACCAAGTGGTACAAGTTACGATCATTGAAAAGTACGCCCGCCAGCTCGCCCTTGATGTTAGACTTAGCAATATCAAGGTCTTTTGTCCATTCTTCCTCTTTAACCTCGATCTTGCGTTCTATAGCCAAGGCCTTTACTTCAGCCAGAATCGCATCAGTCACTTCGAATTTATCTGCAAATGCATCGAAATTGGAAGCCAATTCCGGGTGTTTGGTGGCGTACTCAGTGGCATATTCGAAGTATAGCCTCTGTCCGAAAAGCCGGGCGGTAGTTCCCGTTCCATAGAGTGATTTGATCGTGCTGTCCGGAGTAATTCCTCCACCGCCGAAAACGGTGCGTCCGCGATCCGTGTGGAAAACCGCACGCGGAGTCGTATCTGCCGGAATTTCGGGATTATCCACGTTAGCATCGTCTAAAAGGTATTCGGCGATCCCTTTGTCGTACGGACGTTGGATGAGGCGGCCGCTGGGAGTATAGTAGCGAGCCGTAGTAATCCGCACTGCCGAACCGTCGTTCAGAGGATACGGTGTTTGAACCAAACCTTTGCCAAAACTAATTTCGCCGACAATCAGACCGCGGTCATGATCCTGAATCGCTCCAGAGACAATTTCCGAGGCAGAAGCGCTGCCATGATTAATGAGAACGATAACCGGAAAGTCATACTTGGCGCCGCGCCCGGTGGAGAAAAATTCCTGATTGGAACGCGTTGTTCTGCCCAGCGTGTATACGATCTTCATATCTTTACGCGGCATGAACAGATCCGCTACTTTCCAGGCTTGATCGAGATAGCCGCCCGGATTGGCACGCAGATCTAAAAGCAGCCGTTTCATTCCTTGCGATTTCAGGCTATCCAGCGCATGTTCCACTTCCCGATCCGTCGTGGATGTGAACTGGTTAATCCGTACATATCCTGTTTGATGGTCACGCATCAGGAACGACGCCGCCACGGAATAGATGGGAATCGTGTCGCGAATAATCGTGAAATCGAGCGGATCCTGAATGCCGGGACGGGCAATGCTCACATCCACCGAAGTCCCCTTCGGCCCGCGCAGTTTTTCGAATACCTGTTCATTGGAAATGCCGTAAGCGGAGACACCGTTGATTTTAATAATGCGGTCCCCCGCGCGAATGCCCAAACGATCGGACGGCGTGCCCGGAATCGGCGACACAACCGTCAGCCACTTGTTCTGAATCGTAAACGTGATTCCGATACCCTCGAATTCGCCGCGAAACGTCTCTGAAATGCGTTTTTGATCTTCCGGCGGAATATATACGGAGTGCGGATCGAGTTCCTCGAGCATGCCGCGAATCGCGCCGTCGAGCATCTTGGACACATCCGGCGATTCCACGTAGTTGTCACGAACCGTGCGTAAAATATATGTCAGTTTCGCCAGCTGCGTATTGACGTTCTCGCCCTCGGCGCGCAGCATCGGTCCCCACAGTAATAACCCGCCGACGATCACGACGGCAACAAGAGTTCCCACGTAAATGCGCATTCTTTTCACTTTGATCTCTCCTGATTGCTTGTTTCCGTAAAATGCCGGCGGAGAAGCTCTTCTTCCGCGGTTGACAATTCCACGCCCCGCCGCTGCATCGCAAAACGAGCCGCGTGCAGAGTTCGATCCAGATCTCCCAGCTTCATTCCTTCCGCTCCGCCCCACGAAAAACTGTTAATATAGCGCGGCGGATACCCTCCCCCGTAGACGTTGGCGGCCACTCCCGTCACGGTACCGGTATTGAACATCGTATTGATGCCGGTTTTTACATGATCACCGCACATCAATCCGATAAACTGATCGCCGGTATCCAACCGAGTATCACCCAATCGCACCTTAACATGCGAATAGTCATTCTTCAAATTGGACGTCACGGTGTCCGCACCCAAATTCACCCATTGACCAAGGATACTGTTGCCTAAAAAACCATCGTGCTGCTTGTTCACGTAGCCTTGCATGACGGACGCGGAAATCTCTCCGGCCACGCGGCAGTGCGGACCCAGCGCGCAACCATGATACAATCGCGTACCCATTTTCACGCGGCAATCACGGCCGATATACAACGGGCCTTCGAGATACGTATGCGGTTCGATCTCCGTGCGGCCGCCTATCCAAATAGGTCCGGCATGATTGCCGAAAACCACACCCGGCATAATTTTTACTCCGGCTCCCACATAGACGGGATGTCCGGCAGTGCGGTCGGTAACATGCGCACCGCCGGGCAAATCCCGCAGCGTGTGTGCGCCCAGCATTTCACTGGCGGCTTTGATTTCAGTGATCAACTGCCGCTCCAGCGCTTGCGTATTGTGCCGCATATAATCCCAGATATAGCGGGCATGAAGCATCGTCCAGCCGTCCGGGAGTCCCATCCCCGTTTGTTTTTGAACGAGAGTTTCCCCCAATTCGTTTCCCGGTAAGGCCAACAGGCGGCGGGCTTCCGCACCGGTACGACGGGCTATCAACACGCGGCCGTCTTGATCTGTCACGGTGACGGGCAATTCCGCCGCATGCTGTGTGATGTTCCACAAACCGATCAGCCGACCGTTAATAAACACCACGTCAGCATCGGGATCGGGCGATTCATCCTCGCGCCCCGCCAGTTGCTCTGCCATAGCCGTAAGTTCGGTGCGGGGCCGGAACAGCACGGACATCGAAGGAGAATTCATGCCGATAAGCCATTGACGCAGACAACCGGCACCGCAGCGAATTTCCCATGACGGCCGTAAAACCGACAGCGGAAAGAGTTCCTGAGCGGTGCGTTCGTCTTCAAACAGAACGACGTTGCAGCCGGTCAGCAGCGGCTCGGGGAGCATTCGGCATGCTACATCATGCTCGGACAAAATATTTTCCCGGTAGTTGTTTCACCGCGCCTTTGAGTTCCATGAGGAGTAAATATCCTAAAGCTTCGCCCACAGGCATATTCAATTTCTGAGCAATATCATCTATATGTGCCGCAACCGAAGGATCAAGCGCATTGTATAAATCGGATTCCGGACCTTTGAGATCCAGCGCCGCTTGCTTACTTTCGGCGGACGCCGCATCGGCCGGATTCATGTGAAAAATCTCCAAGATGTCTTCTGCCCGTTCGATCAGAGCCGCACCGGCTTTAATTAACCGGTGACAGCCGGATGTTTTTGGATTCGTGACCGAACCCGGCACGGCCATGACTTCCCGGTTGTATTCCAGAGCCAAATGCGCCGTGATGAGGGCGCCCGACCGGTCTCCCGCCTCCACCACTAAAACACCACGACAAATTCCCGCAATAATCCGATTGCGCTGAGGAAAATGGTGACGGTCCGGCCCCGTTCCCAGCGGATACTCCGAAATCAATGCGCCGCCGTTCGCTAAAATGCGATTGGCCAATGCGCCATGCAGCGGAGGATAAATACGATCAACTCCGCAGCCGAAGACTGCAACCGTGATCAATCCCGCTTCCAGCGCCGCTTCATGAGCGTAGCCGTCAATACCCGAAGCTAATCCGGAGACAATTTCCACGCCGCTGCCGGATAGACCGAGAATCAGATCACGAGTCATTCGCTTGCCATAGGCCGTGGCGGTGCGTGTTCCCACGGCTCCTAATCGTTCTGCCTTGGATGCGAATTGTCCGCGAACAAACAGCACGACCGGCGCATCCGCCTCCAACTCCCGCAGCATCGGCGGATACTCATTGTCCCAGAACGTGAGAACCCGCACTCCCGTCTCCACCGCCTGCAGGAATTGCCGCTTGCCTTTGGAATCGTCCGCTTTTACCGCCTTAATTCGGGTGATCATTTGCGCGGACATTCGCGGGATGGCGCTCAGTTTTTTCTCCGAGGCTTCAAACACCCCCTGCCCCGAACCGATCTCCTGTACCAGCCGGATCACGGTTGCCGATCCAATCCCCTCGATAGCCAGCAGGTTCAGGATCGCAACTCGTTCGGCAGCGGAAAGCGATTCATCCGTCATTCGTTCTCCGTTAATTCCTCCGGTGCTTCAGATTCACTCGGGGCCCGGAATACGACCGGCGCCGGTGCATCCTGCAGCATTTTCCAGAGTGTGTCTACCAGCGGATCCAGCCCTTCGCCGGTGACGCTGGAAAGCTTCAATTTCGCTATACCCTTGGGAGCGGATTGTCCGCCCAGCAGATCGCACTTGGAAAGCGCAACGACGCTGGGTCTTTTCAACAAATCCGGATTCCACTTTTTCAATTCGGCTTTGAGTACTTTCAGATCTTCGCGCGGATGGTCGCTGCTCGCATCGAGCAAGTACACGAGAACGCGTGTGCGTTCGATGTGACGCAGGAATTCAAATCCCAGGCCTTTTCCGTGCGATGCCCCTTCGATCAATCCCGGAATATCGGCCAGAACGAAACTCGTAAATTCCGTGGGACGCACAATCCCCAAATTCGGATGCAGCGTCGTAAACGGATAGGGCGCGATTTTCGGCCGCGCCGCGGTCAGCACGGAAAGCAGTGTGGATTTCCCCGCGTTGGGCAATCCCACCAGTCCGACGTCGGCCATCAGCTTGAGTTCAAGCAGCAGTTCTTTCTCGTCGCCCTCGCCGCCCGGCGTTGATTTGCGCGGAGCGCGATTGGTCGGTGTGGCAAACTCCGCGTTTCCCCGGCCGCCGCGTCCTCCCTGAGCAACTAAGAAGGTTTGTCCCGGTTCCATCAGATCGGCCAGCAGCCGCGAATCCTCGTAGACGCGGGTCCCGACCGGCACACGGACAATCAAATCGTTCGCTGAACGGCCGCTCCGTCTCGCTCCCTCGCCGTGCCGTCCGCGGTCCGCCTTGTATCGGGTCCGGTAATGAAAATCCAGAAGCGTGTGCAAGTGCGGATCGGCTTCTAAAATCACCGAACCGCCATTGCCGCCATTGCCGCCGTCCGGACCTCCGCGCGGAACATAGGCTTCGCGGCGGAATGACACGCAGCCGTTGCCGCCGTCTCCGGCTTTGACAGATATTTTCGCACGGTCTATGAACACATTCTTTTTCTCTGAATACCCAAAAGGGCCAGGTGCCCTTCAACACCTGGCCCTTCGGGCAAATGAACCGTCGAAGGCTTTCCGATGAAAGCGAATTTACTTTAACAGAATCATCTTGTGCGACGCCATGATGCCGTCTACTTCAATACGGTAGACGTAAACGCCGCTCGCCAGATTCGATGCATCGAAGGTAATGGATTGCGCACCCGCGGTCAACGGTTTGGCATCGTAGAGCGTCGCCACCACCTGACCCATAACGTTATACACGTTCAGAGTCACTTTCGCGGAACGCACGAGGTCAAACTGAATATTCGTGGTGGGGTTGAACGGGTTCGGATAGTTCTGATACAGATGGAATGATTCCGGACGCAGCGCGTGATCATCGGCAGCGCCTGGATTGAGCGGTGAACACGCCAGTTCTCCCGTCGGATCGAGCGTGATAACGCGCCCCGGCATGTTGGAAGAGTCCGCGTGAATATTCGCCTGCCACCACGGATTAATCGGAGTGGCCGGTATATCGTTCACCGGAATGCGGCGATAGACGCATGGATTCAGCGTGATTGTGCCTTCATCCTGCAGCGGAGTTCCGGCGTCCGTATCAAATACGTAGAACATGTGAACGTAGCCGACATTATCCGTATAGGTGATATGCTCGGCAAGGTTGATGTCACGTTCGGATTTGCATTGACCGGCTGTCGCATTAATGCCGCCGTCGGTGTCGGAGACATTCGTTCCTTCACTCCACGTACGGCCCGCGTTGCGCGACACGGCTACGTAGGCATCACCCATCGGCCAACCGGCTTCGGATACCTGCTCGGAATCGAACCGGCTGTAGGAACAATACAGATAACCGGTGATCGGATCTTCCGCCAGATTG
The DNA here is from genome assembly GCA_003818605.1 of Candidatus Zhuqueibacterota bacterium. GTDB lineage: Bacteria > Electryoneota > RPQS01 > RPQS01 > RPQS01 > RPQS01. The sequence continues at coordinate 20,561 of RPQS01000026.1, forward strand.
GGACGCTGCACCATGAGTTGCCAGGCACCCGGATCAATCCAATAGATGGTGTCGGTTTCTTCAAGCGTGAATTCGCCGTGCGTGATATTGGAAATTTCGTCGAATTCCTCGCTCCAATGCCATACATCGGAAAACGCACGGCTGATCAGACCTTCGAGTTCCCAATAATAGCGAGTCGTGAAAGCCAGATGCAGACGATCACAATGATCGAATAGCGACGCACAGTCCGTATAGACGCGGAATGTGTCGCGGTCGCAGACCGCGGTATCGCCGGACTGGCAGTCCAAATCGGGATAAGCAAAGTCGGTGACATTGACTTCCGGATACCAGTTCAACCCGGCATCTTCGGAAATCATCATGTACACGTCGTTGTTGTATTGATTGCGCAGCGAGTCTACGTTAATGTCTTCTGTGCGCGGCTTTACCCAGGAAATTGCTACGCGGTCGGAAATCTTGGAAGCCGTGACGGATCCGGCGATCACCATTACGGTGTCAATTTCTTTGAAGTAGTAAGGATCTTCCACGAGATCCCATTGCACCGTCATTCCGTAGCCCTCTTCATCCCACGTCGGGCGTCCGCGCGAGTAATAGACTCGCTGCCAGTCGCCCGCCTCTCCGCTGGCCGGATTTTCCGTGGAAACCATATGAATCGTGCTGTCGCGGCCTACGGAAATTTTCGGCCAAATCAATTCCAGCGGCAAACCGTTTTCCATACGATAGGCAGGCCGGTTGCTGCTGAAAATCCCCATGCCCTGTTGGAGGTCCATCGCCGCTCCGGCATGGGCATTCGTCGGATCGTCCGGACGCATATCGTGAAACGTCGGGAACACCCAACCTGAAGGAAGAACGCACAGGTTTGCGTAACCGGCGCGCCGCGGAGCGGCATCGGCTTGAACACCACCGGGAAAAAGAAAATCGGAACTGGCGGGATCCCATAAATTGTAATAAACATGACGAGCACCGCCGTCATTGTCCGAATCCATTCCTTTCATCCAAACCGTGTGAACATAACCGGTATTATCTACACCGAGCATTTTCCCCGAAGTGCCGTTATGCTGCTGATCGTACCACGTGTTGCCCATGATGTACGCAGTTCCTGCCGAATCCAGCGTTCCGCGATCCCAATTCAGACGACCGGGGGTCACAGGAGCCGAGTGGAAACGAACATCATTCGCTCCGCCTCTGACCGGATAGTTCTTGGTAACCGGCATTTTACTGATGTCAGCCAAGACAGTACCTGTCAAGACTAATGCGATCAGTGTTGCAAACCAAACAGATCTCCGCATATTCTCTCCTTCCTCTACCAGTTCGGCCTTGAAAAGTCAAGCGCTCAAGGCTGTTGTTATTCGCGCTGATATAACCGTTGTAAGGAGTCTAACATACTATACCTGCTCATAAAAGTCAAGTTTTACGAGCCATTTGCGTACGATTACTCATCAGATAAGTGGGGACCTTCACCGCATAATATCTTGGCAGATTTCAACTGTATCCCGAATTACATTGATTGAATTTTATGTTTTACAAACAATTAACATATATCTTTGCCGTATTAACGTCTCAAATTGAACCTGCTGTGCAATACTATACGTCGAATAAAGCAAATTGCCTGCCTATTTATGCAAATTTTTCCCGCATTTGCGCAAAACTATAATATAAGTATTTACAAAATATTACCTGTATTATTTGACAAAGCCGTCCTGTTTAGAGATTTAAGCAGACCGAGACTCTGTGCAACCATGCAGGTCATGCAGAATTGTACTCAGTGTGGAAAAAAACCTGCGATGCAAGAAAACGGAGTCGGGCGCATTTCTGCGCCCGACTCCAAGCTGTCGAAGATGCGGTCGCGGTTCGCGACAGCATAGCTATTTCATGAGAACCATCTTGTGCGACGCTGCGATGCCGTCCACTTCGATGCGGTAAACATACACACCGCTGGCCAGATTCGAGGCGTCAAAAGCTACCGTTTGTACACCGGCGTTCATCATCTTGCTGTCGTACAAGGTGGCCACGGCCTGACCGATGACATTGTATACCTTCAACGTAACCCGTGCACTCTTCACCAGATCGAACTGAATATTCGTCGTCGGATTGAAGGGATTCGGATAGTTCTGATACAAGTGGAAACTTGTCGGACTGAAAGCCGGATCGTCCGCCGCCAAATGACAATTAATCGGATTGCTGGCTGTAGGATCAAGTGCGATGATACGTCCGGGCATTTGCGAAGAATCCGCATGGATGTTAAAACTCCACCAAGGATTCAGCGGCAATGCAGGAATATCGTTCACGGGAATCTGCTGGTACTTCATCGAATCCAGGTAGCAGCCGCCCTCATCTCTCATGCCGGCGCCAGCATCGAGGTCCAGTGTATACGACATGTGAACGTATCCGGTGCCATTGATGTATGTCACTCGTTCGGAGATGGTAATATCGCGTTCCGACAGACATTCTCCGGCCGGAGTGTCAATCCCGCCATCGGTCTGTGTGACATTGATTCCCTGACTCCAAGTGCGGCCGCCATTACGCGAAACCGAAACCAGAGCATCGCCCTGCGGGAAACCGGCCAGAGACACCTGCTCGGAATCATAGTACATGTAGGAACAGTACAAATATCCTGACGCGGTATCAAACGACAGACTTGGCCGCTGCGCCAGCAGTTGCCACTCTCCTGCATCCATCCAATAAATCGTGTCCTCTTCGGTGAGCGTGAACTCTCCGTGGACGATGTTGGAAATTTCGTTGTGCTCTTCTCCCCAGTGCCAGATATCGGAGAATGAGCGGCTGATGGTCCCTTCCAGCGTCCAGAAATATTTCGTGGTAAATCCGACGTGCAGGCGATCATTGCAATCGAAGAGCGCGCAGCAATCGGTATAAACACGCATCGTATCGCGATCGCACACGGCGGTATCGCCGGATTGACAACTCGTATCTGCGAAGACAAATTGCGTGATGTTGACTTCCGGATACCAGTTGTAGCCGCCGTCCTCCGAAATCATGATGTAGATGTCGTTGTCATGCTGATTGCTCGTGGCCGTGTCGCTCAGATCCGTGCGGGATTTAGGCCATGCCATCGCCACGCGATCGCTGTTCGTGGACGCGGCAATGTCCACACCGATAACCATGACGGTATCAATCTCTTTGAAATAATTGAGACCATCCACCTGCTCCCAAACCACGCCCGTTCCGTAACCATCGTTATCCCAAGTCAAATGTCCGCGTGAATAGTAAATTCGCTGCGGATCGCCAAGTCGGCCGCTGGCCGGGTCTTCGCTGGACGCCATGTGAACCGTGCTGTCCCGGCCAACGGCAACTTTGGGCCAAAGAATGTCTATGGGTAAACCATCTTGATACAGAAACGGAATGCGCGTCGAAGCAAAAATGCCCATACCCGGCTGGAGATCCATGGCTCCTTCTGTGTGCGCACTCTCAGGATCGTCGGGCTTGATGGTGTGAAATGCGGGTACAACCCAGCCACTGGATAAAAGGGACGTACAGGTATAGCCCGCCCGGCGCGGGGCATTATCCACCTGCACTCCGCCGCCGAACATGAAGGCGTTGCTGGCAGGATCGAAGATATTATAATAGACATGACGCTGACCGTTGTCATAATCCGTGTTCATCAGCTTGGTCCATACCATGTGAATATAACCCATTTCGTCCACAGCGATCATTTTACCCGCCGTGCCATTATGCTGTTCATCCCAATAGCTGGTTCCGGCATCATAGGCGGTGCCCACAAGATCCAGTGCTTGACGGGCAACACCGGGGCGGGTGGGCGCAACCGGATGCACCGGCTTTAAGTAATTGTGTGCTCCTCCGGTCAGGGCAGTACGCGTCTTTACGGAAGTTTTGCGAATGTCTGCCGCATTGGCAACAACCGCCAGCGCAAACACCGCCATGACTAAAACTGTGAAAGCTCTCCGCATATAGACTCCTTTCTTGCTTCGATTCGGCAACGGAGTCCGGGATGTTCAGGCAATGCGGCACCATTCGATCCCGGAGTATTTTCGGTCCACTTAGTTTGTTCTATGATATCTGTCAGTAAGACAGTTCTTTTTGTTTCATTTAGATAAATCAGATTGTTACACGAAGATACGATGATCAAATTTCTGCCCAATAATAAAGCAATATTCTTGCCAAACAATGCAGAATAGGAATCATGGTGTGTAACAATAGAAAATAGTAAGAAAAAAACTGCAAAACAAGTATATATCCAGTGACCATATTACAAATAGATTTAACATTTGACGCAATAAAAGACAACAGATGCGCAAATAATGCGCATCTGTTGAGATTGAACAGGCCGTAGTATGGGTATCTGGAGGCCTAATTATTCCTGCCGCATAAGATTATCGTGTATTATTTGATTCATGATCCTATCTGTATGTATTTCAATTATTCCGCTATAATCCAATTAATCCGGTATACCATTTTAAAATATAATCACCCACAAAAATGCAAATAACCATCGCCACAGCCAAAAAAGGTCCGAAAGGAATCGCTCGGCCTGAAATGTCCCTTCCGGCAATCAAGATCGGTATCGCCATCAGAGTACCCAGTAAAGACGCAAGAAAGATCATTAAAATCGTAAGTTTCCAACCCAGAAATGCGCCCGCCATGATGCCGAAAACCACATCACCGCCCCCCATCGCATCGCGTTTGAAAAGTGCCTTCCCGCCCAACAACAGTGCCATGAATAGCGCGAATCCAGCCGCCATTCCAAACAGACAATCCCAAATGCCTCTCAAATCAAAGAAAACCGCCCCGACCAGACCGATGATTGTCATGGGGATTGTGATCATAAAAGGCAGCAACCAATGCTCTAAATCAATGATAATTAGAGTAAAGAGAGAGATGAACAGCATAGAATAGGCAAATCCGGAATAATTGAAACCAAACCAAGATACTCCAAACACCGCAAGACAACAGCATACCAGTTCGACCAGAGGGTAACGAATGGAAATAGACTGCTTGCATCCGGCACATTTGCCGCGGAGAATAATCCAGCTCAAGACCGGTATATTCTCCCACGGTCGGATCGGCCGACCGCATTTAGGACAGCGGGAGGACGGCGAAACGATAGACTCTTCCCGCGGCAGGCGGTAGATGAGGACGTTAGCGAAGCTGCCCAGCGCCGCGCCTAAAATGACGACCGGTGTATAGACCAGCCATATCGGAAAGGGACCCCAGGGAGTCTCGATCATGATTCGCTCCTTTTATCGGTTTCATCCTAATATAAAAACGCCGTGACTGGAATTCCAGTCACGGCGCAATTTTTTACGGACGTGAACGGGACTCAGGCACCCGATTGAACGGCGCGTCCGAGCATGAACACGGGCAGATAGATCGAGATCAGAATGATGCCGATGACGCCGCCGATCATAATAATCAGCAGAGGCTCGATCAACGCCGTTAAACGGCCGATCGTGGCATCCACCTGTTTCGAGTAAAACTCAGCAACTTTTTCAAGCAGACGATTGATTTCACCGGTCTCTTCGCCCGTCGCAATCAACTGAACAACAATCGGAGGAATCGTTCCGGTTTTGCGGAGTGCGACCGAAATGGCGAATCCATCCTTGATCATGCCGCTGGCTGATCGTAGTCCGTTTGCGATAACCCGATTCCCGACAACGCGAATGGCGTGGTTCAGAGATTCCAGAACGGGAACGCCCGATCCGATCAGAATACCGAAGGTGCGGGCGAATTTGTCCATGATCGAACTCATCAGCAAACCGCCGAAAACGGGGAAGCTGAGCTTCATGGTATCCCAGATCAAACCGCCGCGCCGTGTTTTAGTCAGAACCCATAAACCGGTAATAACCGCCAATACGACCATAAACGCCATAAACGCATTATTGACGATAACGCCGGAAATGTTCATCATGACGCGCGTGGCAAAGGGAAGCTTGGCGCCGAATTTGTCGTACACATCCTTAAACATCGGTACAACCACGACCATGAGGAACGTCACCACCGCCGAAAGGAAAATGACGGAGAATACGGGATAGCTGAGCGCGGAAACCACTTTTCGCTGAGTATCGGATACCGTTTCCAGATAATCGGATAACTGCTGCAGAATCACATGCAGGTTTCCGGAAATTTCCCCTGCGTGCACCAGAGCGACGTACAGGTTGGAAAATACGCCAGGATGCTTGGCTAACGCTTCGGAAAGCGAGTAGCCTTTTTTCAGGTCGGTCGAGACCTGAACCAGCACTTTCTTGAACCGATAATTGCGTTCTTCCGTCAGCAGGTTAGTGATGGATTTTTCAATCGTCAACCCCGCCGAGAACATCGTGGAAAGCTGGCGCGTGAAAAACACCAGATTCTTTAGGGGCACTCTCGTGCGGAAACGATATATCGCCAGGCCAATCTGTTCTCCGACGGTCATTTCATCCACGGCCAGACCGCCGCGGATTTCGCGCACGGAAACGATTTGGGAGGCACCGCGCTTCCGCAGAGCATCCACCGCCGCTTCGTAGCTTGCCGCCCGGATATTGTCCTCGTGCCGATTGCCGTCGGCGTCCTTAATCACATAGGCGTAATTCGGCATGCTGGATTACCGCTGTTAATGCTGTCCTTTGATCCGTGTACCCACGCGCCGCAATCGCGGCTTGCGCGGCTAATATTCCTGAACGGTTACACGCAGGAGTTCGTGAGCCGTAGTGACACCTTTAAAAATCTTCTTGAATGCCGCATCGCGCAAGGGAATCATTCCGTTGGCGATAGCCGCGGCGCGAATGTCTTCCTGATTGGCGTTATCGAAAACCAGACGGCGGATATTCTGCTTCATCTCAAGCAACTCGAAAATACCCGTCCGACCGTGATAGCCGGTGTTCCGGCAGTGCGCGCAGCCGCGGCCTCGATAGAGCTTGCGCCCCTTCAGATTCTCACGAGTGAGCGACAATACCGCCAGCTCGGAATCATCCGGATCGTACTCGGTCTTGCAATGATCGCAAATTTTACGCACCAGACGCTGAGCCATAACCAAATTCATGCACGAGCCCGCGAGAAACGGCGGCACGCCGATATCCAACAGACGGGTGATCGTAGCGGGAGCATCGTTCGCGTGAACCGTGCTGAACACCAAGTGTCCGGTGAGCGAAAACTTCACGGCGATATCGGCGGTCTCTTCATCGCGAATTTCACCGATCAGCAGCTTGTCCGGGTCCTGACGCAGAATGGAACGCAGCGTGTGAGCGAACGTCAAACCGATGGAGGCCTTCGTCTGCACTTGATTGACCCCGGGAATGTGATATTCGCAGGGGTCTTCCACGGTCGTGATATTATCCTCTTCGCTGCGGATTTCCTGCAGGGCGGCGAACAACGTCGTACTCTTGCCCGCACCGGTAGGGCCGGAAATGATAATCATGCCGTACGGCTGACGAATCCAGCGGCGGAAGACCATCAACTGATCTTCATCGAATCCCAGCGTGGTCAAACTGTAGGCAAAGCCGGATTTGTCGAGCAGACGAAGGACGATCTTTTCACCGGCGATCGTCGGCAGCACGGAAACACGAACGTCAATTTCTTTATCCGAAGTCCGAATCGTAAAACGTCCGTCTTGCGGAAGACGTTTCTCCGCGATGTTCAGCTTGGAGAGAATTTTAACGCGCGAGATGATGCCCGGATGCGACGCTTTGGGAGGACGCATCACTTCCGCCAACACACCGTCAATACGGAAGCGAATCACCATCGCATCATCGAAAATTTCGATATGGATGTCGGTAGCCCGCTCTTTGATGGCGTCGCCAATCATGAGGTTGACCAGTTTCACCACCGGCGCATCTTCGATGCCGACGGTGCGGGTCATGTCCACCAAGCCTTCTTCGTCCTCGTCCGACGGGGCAAAGAACTGGAGATCGCCGAGCGCTTCGCCGACTTCCTCGCTCTTCCGGATTTTCGCGTAGAGGTTTTCAATCGCCGCCAGAATCGCGGTGGGAGCCGACAGACGAACGTCAATTTCGCGTCCCGCGAGTCTCTGCAATTGATCCACCACAACGATGTCGTCGGGGTCGGCCATCGCAGCCACCAGAGACGTTTCGGTCAATTGCAGGGGAACGACCAGATTCTGGCGGGCGAAGACCTCCGGCACCATCTGCAGGATTTCCTTCTCACCTTGCACCAGATTGTCGGCGGACACAAAGGCGATCTGCCACTGTTCCGCGAGCGCGGCGTATACTTTTTCCTCGGCTACGTGACCGAGGGCAATCAAGGTCTCCCCGATTCGTTTCCTGGTGTCTTTCTGCCGCGCCAAGCCTTCATTCAACTGCTGAGAGTTGATGTGACCTTTCCGCAGCAGAATTTCACCCAGTTTTTCACGCATAACGAATTCCACTCACTTCTCGTCCATATCGGACGTTTCCAGCCTTGTCGGATGATCGAATTGATACCACTCGCCGGAACGGGGACCATCTCCGCCGCGCAGCGAACAAAGGCCGGAGCCGAGGGGAAACCACGGCTCCGGCCTCATACTTGAACCTCAGCCGCTCACGCGCGAAACGCTGACACACCGGATCATTAATTCTGTCCGGGGCCACCGTTGCCGCGGCGGAAGTTAATAACCTGTCCGTCTATCGCGACTTGATAGCCTTCAACTTCCACCTGTACGTCCGCCGTAATTTCATTCACGTTGGGATCGGGGAAGATGTAGGGCGGACTATCCACCAGCCACAATTCCGTTTGACCATTTGCATAGTTGCCCCACTCGCCCGAACCCGTCTTGTTCATGTAGGCGGTGGTTGTACCGGTTGATTCTTTATAGATCCGCCCGCTCGTCGTGGAGTAAATCACGGTGGCACCGGTAATCAGACGGTTGTGGCCGTCACGCACGATGGACAACAAACGAATGCGACAGGGGGTGCCGCCTTGCGGAGGCGGAGCGGCAAAGTGCCAGGTCGAAGGCAGCGGATAGAGAGTGATCGTTGGCGACTGCAGCGGCAGAATGTACTCGATTTCGGCACTGACAGCTTCCGCTCCCGCGGTTCGCGCGCGAATTGTAACGGTTTGGAACGTTACATCGGACGGATAACGTAGAGTGGTGTAGGCCATGCCCGGATGGTGTACGCCGTTGCCGGTAATCACGGTGTCCGAAAGAATCAGCGCAATTTCCGGTTCTACTTCAAAGAACACGGCAATTCCGTCGCGCACTGGATTATTATATAAGTCACCAACCAGAGCCGCAACGGAAATATCCCAAGCGACGCCTTCGGTTCCGGAACCGACGTCCGTCGGCTGGATATAAATGGCACGCGGCGGACCGGCAATGACCGTGATATTGGACGCCTGCACGCAGTAATTCACGAGATTGGCATACGTACAAGCCTGTATGACAACCGGACCGGGAATCGAGCCGGAATTAAACGTTACCATCGCGGAACCGGCCGCGGTTTGAGCCGAATCAACTAAGCCCCGGCGGTTAATGCTGCACCCACCCGGATCGGCCATAATCGTGAACGTTACCCACTGGCCATCCTGCACCGGATTGCCGTTCGCGTCATAAACCGTGGCAATCAATTGAGTCCAATCAATACCGCCGGTTCCGGCCACTTGCGGGCTGGCGTTGCTCACGGTCAGTTGAATGGTTCCCGGCGTACCGGAGAGCACCGTGGCTACGGTGGAGTCCATCCAAATCCCGGCAATCGTGCCTTTAATGACCACTTGACCCGCCTGTGTTCCCGGATTAAGCGTAGCGATCGCCCGACCGTCCACTCCTGTGGGAACAGGAGACGGCGGAGAAATCGTACCCAATGTGCTCGTAAACATCACCGGGACGCCGTCGCGCACCAGGTTGTTCAGTGAGTCACGCACTGTTGCAACGATGCCCATGGTTTCATTAATGGGAATCACGCTGCTGAGCGTGGTCACGTCAATTTGCCGCGCTCCGCCGGGAGTAACGTCCATCCACAATGTGTCGGATACAGCATCGCCCACTGTAACGGAAAGCCCAACGCGATATTGAGCGTTGGTTGTCTGATCACAGAACTTCCAATAGTTCGACGTCTGCGTCGTCCCGTTGATCAGCAGCATGGAATCCTGTGCAAAATGGCTGCACGTCGCCGAAAAGTAGGCATGCAGGCCGTAGACGGGAGCCCCGTCCTCATAGTAGGCGTGAACGCTCAACGTGGCCGAGTCCACTCCGGCCGTTCCCTGCGTCGTATTCGCCGATAAATGCACCACGGAGACACGCGATGCCGGTTCGATCATGAAGCGGATCGTATCCCGCAGGCTCCATTTCACATGACGCGCCACGACGTAGGCAGAGTCTAAAGAATCGGCGCACGGCGTGAAATTTTCGCAGAAATCGGTCATCGCCATTCCGGAAGTGTCGGTAATGGCCCATGCATTGATCCGGCCCAGATAGGGAGCCGAGAAGATAATCGTGTCGCCGGGGACTGCCGTCGAATAACGGTCTTTCAGAACCGCGACCACTTGAGCGCGGGAAACGCAGCGGTCGGCACGAATGAGACGCGTGGACGCTGAAAGTCTTAATGTTCCGCGCTGAGTCTCCATCTCCTGAACAAACACCGTAGTGGAATCCGACAAACCGCCCGCACCCACTCGCAACGTAAAATGGCCTTGCTGGTGATTCGTAAACCACCACGTGGTCGCTCGTCCGGAGGCATCGGTCGGAGCCAACGGAATGAGACGGCCGCCCGACGCACTCAAGTTCACTTGAAGATTCGGGACGCCGTTTCCACTCGAATCGGTTACCGAGACCGTCACAAAAGCAGAGTCTTCCGTGGCGGGCGGAACATAAATGGAATCCGCACTCAGCGTGATGTTCACCCGTGAAATCAGCACGGTCATCGGGAGAACCGCCAGAGGCCACGATGCCGATTTGTTGCCGATCGCAGCGGTGATCGTGGTGTTCCCCGATTGATTGTAGGAACGGAAATAGAATTCCACGCGCCCATATTCGTTGGTCGTATCCTTCAGCGTCGTGTTCGAGTATTCGATGTACCCGATCGCCGGAGCCAGGGAGATATTCACTCGCTGTCCCTGCATCACGCGCCCTTCACGATCCGTCACCACAATAAATCCGGGAGCCGAAGCCGAATCTCCCGGGATGAATTGAAGTGTATCGGTCGCCAAAATAATCTGCACCGACCCCACTTCAGTTCCACCAACCGTCCCGCCCTCTTTGTCTGAGGCGCAACCCAAACCGATGATCATCACAATGATGAGCAACAGTGCGGTCGCCCACGACGCTCGCTTCATAGTTCTTGCCTCCATACGCCCTCCCAAGCAGTTAAACGATGTGAACCAATCGGAAGCCTCCAAATCGCCTTTTGAAACCCTCCGAGTGGTTTGCAAACTCTTGAGGGCGTGTCATTTTCCAACGTTCTGAATGATCAGAGCAATGGTAGCCACTTGTGCGGTTACCGCCACAAAATCCTTAATGAATTCCCAAGTCGTGACGTCTTTTTTCGGGGGGATGAAAATCACGTCGCCCGGATCAATTGTCAGGGAAGATTGATACCGGAGTTGGGATCCGTTGCGGGCCTTCACCAACAGCGCGCGATTCTTCCATCCCATTTTATTGACGCCGCCGACTTGCCGCAAATAGTAATTGAGATTGCCGTCGGCAGCCCAAGCCACTTCACCCGCATGATTGACAGCTCCCAGCACGCGAACTCCCAGCGGCGTTCGCGGCACTTCCAGAATATCGCCGTCCTGTAATCGTATATCGTCCGCACCAATGGCGGATGAAGAAGTCTCCGATAAATCTAAAACCACGGTGCCGTAATCCCAGCGAGTCAGTTCCGAGGCCAGCTGCGGGTCGAAATCATACGCGGGTTTCGCCAACCGCATCATGCCGGCCATGACCACTCGACCGACTTCCGGTTCAATGAGATCTTTGTCCACACGGCGGATCAAGCGCGCCGAATTCGCCGCCGCGGTCGGCAGCAAACCGCCCGCTTCCTGTAAAACATCCCGCAGTGTCGTCACTCCGGAGATCACCGGATATCCGCCGGGTCGCGGAACCTCGCCGCGAATCACCACGGAGCCTGACCGACTCGTATCCGGAAAACCCGTGACGTAAATCCGGTCTCCGGGTGACAGAGTGCGGTTCAGAGCGGCATTTCGAGCCGTGCCGCGCAAGTCCACCGATATTCTCTGCCCGCCGACGGAAACAACGTCTATTTGGGAAGAATCCGCTTGCGACGTTAAGTCGCCCGCCAAGGCCAGGGCTTCCGCAACACGGTCGCCCTCCGCAAATTCGAAGAGACCGCTTTGATGAACGGCTCCGAAAACACCGATATGCAAATTCGCATCGGCGGCATAGGGCACGTGGATCGTTTGACCGCCCTGCAATCGCGGATTAGCCCGTGTAATCCCCGCCTGTTGAAACAGGCGAAGATCGGCATGACCTTCCCTTTGTCCATCGGGTCTAAGGATTTCAATCCGCCGTTCCGACCCGATCCGACGCGATGTCGTGTCGCCCCGGGCAAAAGTGCGTTCCCGTTTTAAACCACCCGCTTGCTCAATTACATCGGCCACGCGGGTGGTTGCATCTACGACAAAGGTGCCGGGATTCTCGACGAGACCGGTGACGTGAACGCGAAACTTTCGCGGCTGGACCAGCGAGACCGTGATGCGGCCGAATCGCATCGCACTGGTCACGGCGGATTCCAACTTCGTTCGCGCTTCGGCCAATGTCAGATTGCCGACATTAGACACACCGATCATCGGGACTACGACATCGCCTTCGCCGTTGACAACCACCGGATACTCGATAAAGGTAGGCTGCCAAAAAACGATGTTCAGTTTATCGCCGGGTCCCAGTATATAATCGTCGGGATCAACGACACCTTCAAAGAGCACTTCTCCGGTAGGAATGGCGGGGGCCTTTCCACCCAGAAATTTCTCCAGATCGGAACTCACACCGGGAACTCGCGAACCCGAAAAGTTCGTCTGGGCGTATCCACTAAGGTGTACGGTGATCAGCGCAAGCCCGCAATACCAGACCCCGTAGCAGAAAATGCTGCGGAAGACGCGTTTTAGCACGCGGCTTATTTCTCCTCAGACGATTGGTTCGGCTGATGCTCGGGCATAAACTTGTCCTGAACTTCTTTAACGCGTTCCGGAAGTTCCAAACCGTAACCCGAACCCAGAATGTGCGGAGTGACTTGAATGATCAGGTCCGTCTTGCGCGTTAAATCCGATTTATGACGGAACAACGAACCGATAAACGGCAGATCACCCAGGAACGGCACGCGATGCATGGTGGTGGAAGATTCCACACCCAACAAGCCGCCGATAATCACGGTTTCGCCGTCTTTAATCCGCAGGGTGGTTCGCGACGTGCGCCGCTTGACCCACGGCAGCTGAGTATCCTGCGATTCCAGGAACTGGAAAATGGAGGATAGCTCAGGCTGGATGTCCGTTGTGATGTAGCCGTCGCTGTTGATTTTCGGACAGACTTTCAGCAGCGTTCCGACCGTGGTCTTTTCAATCTGGACCTGACCGCCGACGCCGCCGCTGCGGGCGATGTACGGAATTTCATCCACAACCTGAATCGCCGCCGTCTTATTGTTGAGCGTGGCGATAGCCGTATTGGCCAGAACCTCGGCGCGGCCGCGCTTCATGAGCATGTCGAGCGCGATTTCGAACGCGGTGACTTGCTTGGACCAATAGCCCAACCGCCGGGTTTCAAGCGGATAATACGGCAGCTGAGTAGGGACTTTGCCTCGCGAGGAAGCGTCAATACCGGTCAGATGCACGTCGCCCTGCGCGTTCAAATAATTGCCATGGACGTCCACCGGCGATTCGGTAATAACGGTTTGAATCTGCGAGAGACGGTTCCAGTCAATACCCAATTGCTGCTCGTCGTCCACCGCCACTTCAATGATCCGGCATTCCAGAACGATTTGCAAAGACGGCCGATCCACTTCGTCAATCACTTTCTGGATATCGGAAATCACCTTCGGGCTGGTGATCAACAGGATCTTGTTGCCGGTCGTGTCAATTGAAATGTTGGCGTTGAAATGCTCCAACATCTTCGAAATGGTCGGGGCATCGGTGTACTTGAGGTCAATGACGTAGGACGTCAAACCGACTTGTTCTTTCAACGCACGGGACGGAGCCACCAAAAACGACCGGCCTACCACTTCGTAGGATAACCCCGCCGCGCGGACGACCAGATTCATCGCCTGCTCGATGGGCACATCCTTCAGGTGGACGGAAATCCGTTCTTCCTTGTTGACTCCGGGTCCGGTCACGATGTTGTAGCCGCTTTTAGCGGCTAAAATCGAGAGAACGGACGGTAAAAATGCATCGTCGGCGTCAATCGTGACGACGCGACTCAGAGCCTCTTCGGTGGTCAGCGGCGTTTGAGCCCAAGCCAGCTCCTGTCCGGCAGGCCCGAATCCCGCGGCGAGAAAAACCAGCGCGGCGCAGAGCAGGACGAAGCCGGCCGGCATGCAGCGACCTCCGGAACGGAGGCGCGGTGGGAATTGCTGTGCAAAGCTCAACAGAATCTTACCTCTTCAGCAGTTGAGTGAAAGTTTGATATTACGATGGAATGTTGCGGCGCCGATTAGTAATTCTGCCCGGAAACCGAGGTTTTACCCTGGTTTTCCGTCAACTCCCCTTCGGGAGCGGATTCATTCACCAGCACCAGCTTCGATCCGCCCTTCGATAAAAACACCTGAGCGGACGTGATCTTGTCCACATGGAAACCGTTGAACGTGTCTCCTTCGTGAACGATATTGCTGCGGCCCATAAACTTAAGAATCGCCGCCGGACTCTCGCCGGTAATCGTACAGGAAAGGCGCATCCGGCCTTGCTGCTCCAGCGTCTCCCGCAGCCCCAGACTGTTCAGGAACTCCTTCGACTGAATCACTTTCGTCATATCGAAAGGATCCGTCTCAACATGAGTTTTGTAAGCCAGCCGGTCATCCAGATTCTTTTCCAGGGTATTGACCGTCTCTTCCAGCTGAGCGTCGGTGCCCAGCACGATCTTCTGCTGTTTCAGTTTGTCAATCTGCTTCGAGACACGGTAGTTAGAGTATCCGATCCAGATCACGCAACCGCACAGCAGTGCGATCACAATACCCCACGTTACGTTAATACGCTGTCCCATGGGCGACTTACTTCCTTATTTATGCTTTAACAGGGTGAGCGTCGACATGGTAATCGACATATTCCGCTTGTCGAGCTTGCCCGCCTTAGCCAAGGCCTGTACGCGTTTGAGGTTGCTCTGAAGATCAACCCGATCCAAGGTCACCAGACGGTTGTTCTTTTCGACGTCGTTCAAAAAGTTCACCAGTGATTTATAACTGGTCTCAATTTCCAGAGTGTACGGATTCTGAAGGTAGTCGGCAAAGTTCCGGCGTCGTCCCGGTTCGATGCTGATCAAATCAATATCATAAAGCCGCAAAATGTCCGTCACTTGATTCATGAACGGGAGCGAAGCGTCTTCGGCCAGCGAATCGCGGGCTGACTGCGCCAAGTTTCCTTCGATCAGCTTGGTGACGTGCTTCAATTCGTTGGCGATAATCTGCGCGGCAATGAGTTTTTCGTTCTCTTGCTGAATAACGCGATCCAGCTCTTTCACTTTCGCGGGCTTCGGCGCGTAGACCAGCTTCTGAAAATAGTAGAAGCCCACCGCCACCAGGGCCAGCAAGATCAATCCTACAAGCACTTTTCTCATCTTGGGTGGAGCTCCTTCTTAGAACTGAACGCCGGGAGTCTTCGTCGCGGCGGTTTTGGTCTTGGTCGAGGCGGCCGTCGTTATCTTCTTCGCCTTGCGGTCCGGATCGGTCGTCAGGCATTCGACGGAGAAAATCAGAACGTCCTGCTTCTCAATCATCTTTCGCAGGGACTGGTCGAACCGGATTTCAAACATCCCTTGGCGGAATTCGGGCGTGGATTTGAGCAGCTCGATAAACTTGGAAATAATTTCAAATTCCTTCCGGTTCGTATCCACCTGCGCCATGGCCCGGATCGTGAAAATCTTGTTTTGATATTCCAATCCGGTCAGAGCCATGCCCGCGGGAAGAATCTCGGCTAATTTTTCCAGCCGCCGCGCCCACAAGAAGCGCTCGCCTTCCAATTGCGCTAAGGCCAGCACGTCGTCCTTCGACACTTTCGTGCCTTCCCGCTTCAGGCTGTCCAGCTCGAAGCGGATGCGGTCCAGTTTGGCTTGGCGCGACTTAATGACGTCGTTAATCGAACCGTTCTGCGCCCACGTCAAGCCGCCCAGAACCACAAAGATCAGCGCGAACAGCGCCAGTACTAAGTAGGAACGCCGATCCTGACGTTTCCCGCGAAGTACCGCTTCGCCTTCGCCTTTGTTCAGATTAATGGTGAATTGTTTTACCATGTGCTGCTGCTCTCGGGTTAAAGGCTTTGCGCGCGGGTTGCCAGGCCGACCGCGGCCGCAAACTGCGAACGGTGCCGCACGTCCTGCGATCCTTCGACATAGGCGAACGGATCGAAAGGCCGGACGTCAATACTGAATTTTTGTGTCAGAAAATCTATCATCTCGCGGCTTTCCGCCATGCCGCCGACCACTTCGATATGCGTAAAGAAACTTTGACCGGTTTCCTTCACATAATAGCGCAACGAGCGGTTAATTTCGTCGCCCAACCGCTCCATCGCGGATTTTTCCGCCAAAGCGAAGCTGTCGGGACCGGCCGCCGATTCCACCTTCATGGTCTTGGCGCCGACGCCCTGCGTTTTCTTGATCTCCTCAGCCTCTTCGAATTTCACGCCAAGCTTCTTCATGATCTCTTCCGTGAAGGCATATCCGCCGATCGGCAGATCACGGCTGAAGAACATGTCCTTGCGGCCCAGCAGCGTCAGATTCGTGCGGCGCGCCCCGATATTCAGAAACACCACGACGCCGTCGTCCGGCAGTTCGTTGTGTCCCAGATACGAATTGACGGCCGCCAGCGGTTCCAGATCCACCAGATGCGGCTTCAATTCCGCTTCGCGCAGCATGTCCAAATGCGCTTCGAAAATCCGTTTGGTCGTCGCTGCCACTAAAACGCGCACCTTATCGGCTTCCTTCGGATCCTCGCCGATGATCTGATAATCCACTACCGATTCGCTTCCGTCGAGTGGAACGTGCTTGCGCGCCTCCTGCAGAATGGAGGAGTTCATCTCCTCATCGGACATCTGCACCGTGCGGATCTCTTTCGCCGCCTGATTCAATCCGCCCACGCACGTGGCCAAATGAGCCAGCCGCCTTGGCCGCACGCCAACCTCTTGGAACATTTCCAAGAGTAACGGAACAACCGTAACTTTCTTCGGGCCGTCCGGATCGTACTTCTCTTGTCCGGTATAAATGTCGCGAGTGAGCGCCTTCTGTAATTTGAGACGCCCGTGGCTGCCCTTTTCAGCCACAACCAACTTGATGGCGTGCGATCCGATGTCAAGACCTACACGCAGACCGGATTTCAACGAAAACACGATGACTCCTTCTAAACCGGAGGATAGAAAATCGGGAGACCTTCAGCCTTATCCGAAGGTCTTAAACCGGCAGGATACAGGGGGTGAAGCCTCGCGGGTCAACCAATGTGTGGGATACGATCCGCGATTCGGACCGTCGCCCCGCTTGCATCAAGAAAAATTCGGTGCGCCGCTGCCGTGCCGGTGATCCATGCCCCTCGGCGCACCTGAGAAAATCTGTTAGTTATAGCGGACGACGTTCCACTGTTCATTGTCCGGCGCATATTCCTTGCCCTGACCCCACTGCACCACGTTGAATAGAGCGTGGCCTTGGTCGTCCGTTACGTCGAAGAAACAGGGAGGCCGGGTGCGCAAGAGACGCTTGTCGTACACGTATTTCTTCAAATAACCCGTGGAACTGCGTGTGGACCGGTGAACGTATCCGCGCCGCATTTGCGTGATGGATCCGAACACATAAATGGTGCCGCGATCGTCCGGCTGACAGTCGCAGACATACCCACTGTCCGGATCGTTCTGATTCTCGAACGTAAAGCTCTCGCCCAGAGCGACAATGGCCGCCGTGATAACGACGCTGGTGCGCGCCTGATTCGTTTGATTGTTGCCGGATTGTCCGCCCGTAATGCCGGAATTCTCACGGCCGTTTTCGGGAGTGTTGGCAATCTTTACGTCCGTTTCGGACACAATGCCCAGAATGTTGGAGGAGGATGTCGGCGTAACGCCTGTCCGTACATTGGAATCCGAATACCTGATATTGTCCAGAATCCGGCATGTGCCATGACTGCCGATCGTAACCTTCCCCGTAACCGTCCCTTTGATTTCCAGCGGTCCGTTAACAAAAATACAGGTTCCCTGTCCCACCGGGATGGACCAACTGTCCGTCGAATCAAACGGCGCTCCGGTATCGAAACGGAATAAAGTGACGGATCCGCCGTTAAAGCACGCCCGAATCGTCTTCCCCTGATAATCCAAGAAATTGCCCTGTTCGGAAGCTCCCTCGCGCAGCCTCTGCGCCAATTCCGGAATCTCGACACGGGGAGCTCGAAAAATCGGAAGCGGCCCGTGAAAGATCGGATTATAAGCGGAGCCGCGCCAGAAGTCCTCCGCCGTCGTTGTCACTTGATCGTAGAAAACCGGGGATTGCATTATAGCAATCATGCTGTTGGAATGCACCCGGCCGTTCAGCGTGTCCCCGTTCCAGAATTTAATGCGGTCGCCGAAGGACGTCAACTCTTCGTTCGAAAGGTACATGTAATCCGCAAAGTTGCGCACTTGAACGTACAGCACCGCTTTGCGCTTGATTTCCTGTTCCGTCTCCCGTCGGCGATCAGTCGCCTGCACCGGGATCTTCACGACTCCGATGCACGAAATCCGGTACCGCCGCTCGATAGACCAGAAATCCCCCTCGGACATCGAAGGCAGATAAAAGATTTTGACGGTTTCGTATCTGCCGTACCCCGGTACGTTTCTTCCCGGCAAGGGAGTCTCGCCGATGGGCAGGTCGGATGCTGGCCGTGTCCGCAGCCACTGAAAACCTTTTTCCACAATGCCCATTTGACCCAAATAATAGGCTTGCATCGCGGCGGCGGAGCGTACCGACTGAAACGACTCATCCGTAGACCAGCGCATGAACGCGATGCTTGTCGCCAGCAAGACGGTAATGACGGCCATGATGGCCACCATCACAAAACCGCCCTGTTGCTGCGCGGGCAATATATCTATTCTGCCGTTCATCGTGCCTTTCCTTCGCTGGATTAATACTCCGTTTCTCTGATCTGAACGTTCTGCATCGAGTGCTTCTACCGGCAGTCCCGATCATGAAGCCCTCGCCCGCTCTCCCTTTCCGGGAAAACCGGCGTGACCTTCCACAATCTACGGCTGCTCGCAACTCGCTCAGAACGGGAGATCCGTTCGCGGAGCTCTCCCGCCAGCCTCTGTTCGAGCACTGATCTATGCATGAAATCATGTCCCCCGAAGGGGGAAATGATGGTGGTTATCCGCTGCCCTGAGCGTCTGGACCCAGAATCTGATCTCTGAATTCGTTTTCTTCGACGTCCCAGTTCCGCATGGAAATTTGCGTTCTATAAATGCGTTCCCGCACGATGTTCCCACTGAACAGTGTGGAAATCCCTTCCGGGGCAAGGAACGAATAATGCAGGGTGATTTCCACTGTAACGGCTTGCCCCCATCGTCTTTCCTGTGTCCCGAACTGCCGGAAATCGGCGAATTCGATCCGCAATCCCTCAACCGTGATGCGATCCCGGCGGTCTAAATTGTAATAGTCAAGATCGCTGCCGCCGATCTGGATTTGGACCCGATCCATCTTGGCGCGCCGGCTGCTGGTCCAGAAATAGAAATCACCGCTCTGATTCGCGGCCCACTTGGGCACTGTGCCGCTGAATAAAAGACCGCGATTAGGTTGATACGTCAGCGTCATCATCTTGCCCAAATCGCGCGGGTACGGAAAAGCAGCCTGCATCAGGCCATTTTCCTCGATGATGTCGTCCATGTAGAACTGCCAGCGGGTACTCGTGAGGCCGCCCACAATCTGCCTGCCGCCCCAGCTCCACGACAGGGTGTTCGTCAGTTCCTGCAGCGCCGCCGCCGCGTACTGATCCATCAGACGTTCGCCATGGCTGACGTGCCAGTGAACCTGAAGTCCTCGCACGGCAGCCCAGCCTCCGATGATGGCAACGCCGCCGATGATGGCCGCAACAGCCATGGACACCAGCGAAAAACCGCGTTGAGTGCGCCGCCCGGGATTCTTCCGGAATCTATCAAGATATCGTTTGATCGTGATCATGTTGTAATCCCTCCCAGGATTCCAAATTTCTCACCATTCCTGCGCTGATTAACCCAGTGTAGCCCGCACGACGATGGCCGTGGTGAACTTGATTTCGCGGTCCTGTGCGGTATTCCTGTTGCGGTTCTCGGCGTAATCCGGTTCACGCCATCGCGCTTTCATAGTGAGAAGATAGTAGTCCGGAGAATAGCTGGTTTCCAACAGGTCCACGATTTGGATCCGTTCCCGGCTGATCGTAACATAAACCGGATGGACTTCCCCATTCATGTAAACTCGATCAATCGGCACCGCCGGATATGTGCCGGCGGCAATCAAGGATTGGGAACTTTCAGGATTCCGAGCCTCTTCAATTAATTGCAGTGCGGTCTGAACTTCCTCCATCTTGCCGCGCAGAATGAAAGCGGCTGACTTGTAGCGCTCCTGCCGGGCTAAAGCTTCCCGGCCATAGATCATAGAGCCCGCCGTTCCCGCGGCAACGATAGACAGGATGGTCAGCCCGACGGCCACCGCCACAAGATCGGCGGCGCCGCGTTGCCATGCCCGATATCGCGCCATGTCTGTTTCCCTCCCATGGGAAATGAACAGTCCCGCCTAATCAGCGAGACTCACTTCAAACAGTTTTGGATTCTCAGCAACGTGCGCGGCGGTGTCGCGGTTGATTTGACCCTTGTGCAGAAGCCTCATTAAATCCTGATCGAGACTCTGCATACCCGACTTGCCGCCGGCCTGAATCACCGATGGAATCTGATAAATCTTGTCCTCACGGATAAGATTGCGAATGGCCGTCGTAGCCACCATGATCTCGCAGGCGACAACCCGGCCGCTGCCGTCTTTTTTCGGAAGCAGTTTCTGTGCCACCACCGCCTCTAAAGACTCGGCCAGCATTGAACGCACCTGAGTTTTCTGCGCCGCGGGGAAAATATCAATCACGCGGTCAATCGTCTTGGCGGCGCTCGAGGTGTGCAAAGTGGCCAGGACCAAATGGCCGGTTTCCGCGGCCGTCAGCGCCAGTGAGATGGTTTCCAGATCGCGCATTTCGCCGACCAGAATCACGTCCGGATCTTCGCGCAGCGCGGCGCGCAGCGCATTGGCGAATGAATGCGTGTTGGCCCCCAACTCGCGCTGGTTGACCATACAATTCTTGGAATCATGGAAAAACTCGACCGGATCTTCGACCGTGACGATGTGAAGTTGTTTGTACTCGTTGATCCAGTCAATCATCGTCGCCAGAGTCGTGGTCTTGCCCGAACCCGTCGGGCCGGTGAGCAGCACCAGTCCGCGGTCACGATCCGCTAAATCCCGCATCACTTCAGGCAAACCCAACTCGTCAAACGAACGGATATCCGCCGGAATCGTGCGGAACACCGCTCCGGTACCATTGATCTGTTGGAAAACATTCACACGAAACCGCGCGATGTCTTCGAGCTTCGCCGAGAAGTCAATTTCCTTCATCTCCTCGAAACGCTCGATCTGGTCGCGGTTTAAAACCGTGTGGACGATGGAGTCCATCGTTTCCTGTTCGCTGCGCGGCAACGCCAGTTTGCGCATGCTGCCGTGCACGCGGATCATCGGAATGGATCCCGTTGAAAGGTGTAGGTCTGAGGCTCCCTGATCTACGGCGAACCTCAGCAATTCATAGATATTCAGCCGTCTGGCTGCTGCAACCTCGGCCACGGTTCACATCCTTCTACATGGTTCACGGCATATCCTATGAGCCCGTCAGCCCAAGGTACTTGCCCGTCTGCCCGCCAACTTATTCTTCGCCCTCATCCGTGGGCAGACCGTAGCCCTGCCAGGAACCGTCCTGAATATTGAACAATACCTGATTCCCGGCGCCGCCGCGCATCTGCTCCGTGGAAATGGCTTGAATTGAAACCGGCGGAGAACCCATCATATTGAAAATCCACTGCAGCTTGGTAGCCGGTGCGATTTCCAGATAGCTCTCCCCCTCCAACTCTTCAACAGTGGACGGCCACGTGCCCTTGTCCTGATAGTAAACCTGCGCCGCTTGCCAGATCGCATTGATCGTTGTCTTGGCATCGGATGCGCGCGCACTCTTCACATACTCCACGTAGATCGGCACGGAAATCGCGGCCAAAATGGCGACGATCACGACGACGATCAAGATCTCGATTAGGGTAAATCCCTTCTCGTTCGGTCTGCGATGAAACTTACGGAACATGGTCTCTCCTTTGCGTTTACTTTGGTCGAACGGATCGCAAACCCGTCCGCCCACCCTCCCACCAACAAAACTTGACGGCCTGAAAGGTACAACGAGAACCTCACATTTTCAAGTGCTAAATTCCTCTGTTATAGAGGGTTCTCGCTATTATTCAATTTTTTAAGGGCAACATTCGTTCCTTATTTTAAAGGCTCCGAATCCCAACTAAAACAAACAAAAACACTCTAAGTCCCCGACAATCGCCATGCAAATCATGCGAGCCGCGCAATATTTGCGCGTGAACATTCGGGTATTTAAAATGTTCCGTAATTATTTAATCAAACAGAGAGGCATTCACCGATTTAAAAAAAACGGCCGCACTCCCGTAAGCGTGCGGCCGATGGTCTGTTACGTTATTAAGGGTCAATGAAACCGGCTTCGGCTGGTTAAAACATAAGTTGTTACGCCACCGGCAATCAGAGGAATAATCAAACCCAGGATAATTATAGGATGAACCGTGAAAATTGCGAATCCGGTAACATCCCGCAGCCAAACACCGGCATCGCTGAGAACCCGCAATCCCCACCCGGAGACCACATCCCATGAAAAAGCCATTACGATGAGCAATGTGGCAACCGAAATCCAGACCCGGCTTCGATCCCAAATTCGCACCCAAAGAGGAACACTTTCCACACATTGATACTCTTGAACGCGGGAAATCACCGATTTCGTAAAATCCGGCGAAGGTTCAAGCCATGTCTGCTGTGTTAAAGATGCGTCAATCAGTGAAGAAACTTGCAGGGCGCGCCTGAGTTCCTCGTTCTCATTGCATATTTTTTCGATTTCCGCCCGCTCGGCGGGCCACAATCCGCCTTCTAAATATTCAGGCAGCTTGCGGTAGACTTCTTCTGACGTCATGTCAATCCTCCTCAGCTGTTTCCCGGCCCAAGAGCCGGTCACGCAGCCATGCTTTACCTCGATAGAGATAGCTTTTTACTGTCCCCATCGGCACTTCCATCACATCGCTGATCTCTTGATAAGAAAAGTCCTTCAAATAGTACAGAGTAATTGCGGTACGATAATGTTCCGGCATTTGCGCAATTAATGGAATCATTCGTTCCTTTAAAATAACCTCTTCCGCATATTCATTATCGCTTTCCGTACGCAACTGCGGCTGCGCCATGACGCCGGGCTCGTCAATCGCTACAAATTCAGATCGTCCGTGCGCAGTCTTCCCCTCAGCTATACATAAATTAATAGTTATCCTATAGATCCAAGTGGACAGCTTGCACTCTCCACGAAATTTTGGTAGAGCTTTCCAGACCCTCAGAAAGACTTCCTGGGCAACATCTTCGGCGGTATCCGGTCGGCCGGTCATCCGAGCCGCCAAGTTTAAAACCATGCCCTTGTATTGGTTTACAAGTTCTGAGAAGGCCTTTGTGTCGCCCCGCCAGAGTCTCCATAATAACTGCGCTTCGTCCGGTTGCATGAAATGAATGTACTTCCCCGCCTCTCTCAATAGATCCGAGTGCGGTTTGAGTTTTTTGTTTCAGGCAGCGAGCCCAAAAGTGTGCAACAAACTATCCAGATTACCGCTCCCACAATCAGAACCGCGACGGCAACTGAAACCGTCGCACGTTTCTGCCTAAATAACAAAATTTTACACTTCAGTTCCGAATCTCTTGGGAGGAGATTTCGATGAATCCAGACTCTCCAGACCTTGCAATGATGGCTTTGGGAATTGGCCTCATCGCCGTGATCGGGTCATTTGCCGTAATCCTGGTGATCGTGATGACAGCCTTTCGCAACCGCCGCCTTCGCATGGAAGCACTGCATAAAGAACGTATGCTGGCCATTGAAAAAGGTCTGCATACTCCCGAAGAATTCGGCGATTTACCTCAAAAACGCAGACCCTTCGTTGCCGGGCTGGTTTGGGCAGCGGTTGGCCTTGGCTTCATCCTGTGGGGCACCGTCACGGGTGAACATGAAACCAGCGGCATCGGCATGATCCCGCTATTAGTCGGAGCCGCATTGTTTATCGGTGATTGGATCAGCACGCGCCGCCATCCGCGTCACGGCAATTCAGGATTGTATCGTGCTCGCGATGATGATCGGCTTCCGGATAATCCGTCATAAAATGAAGGCCGCGGCTCTCTTTGCGGCCCAGTGCGCTGCGAACAATCAAATCAGCTAAGATGACCAGATTTCGCAGTTCCACCAGCGGGCCGTTGACACGAGTGCGGCGATAAAAATCTTCGACTTCTTGCTTGAGCAGTTGCATCCGCCGCTGTGCGCGTTCCAGTCTGACAGTTGAGCGCACAATCCCGACGTAATCCCACATCACTTTCCGGATTTCATCGCGGTTGTGTTCGACCAACACCCATTCGTCCTGATTCACGGTTCCTTCCGCCGACCAATCCTCCGCACCGGGCAGTGAAGCCGATTCGCGAATCCACTCACGGCAACTCAGCGCCGCTCGATGCGCGAAAACCACCGCTTCCAAGAGAGAATTCGATGCGAGCCGGTTGGCTCCGTGTACTCCCGTCATCGCCACTTCCCCCACCGCAAACAGGCCGCGAATATTTGTTCGTGCGTCTAAATCGGTAACCACTCCACCGCATTGGTAGTGCGCCGCGGGCACGACCGGAATCGGATCCCGCGTGAAGTCCAGACCGTGATCCCGGCAGATGTGATCAATATGCGGAAAGTCATGACGCAATCCTTCCGGCGGCAGGCGCGAGCAGTCCAGTACTACAAACGGATCGCCGCGCTTTTTTAATTCTGCGTCAATGGCTCGAGCCACGATGTCGCGCGGAGCAAGCTCCTTTCTTGCATCGTATCGTTCCATGAAGGAATCACCGTTGCGGGTGCGCAGTATGGCTCCGTATCCGCGCAGCGCTTCCGTGATTAAGGCTCGTGAACCACCGCTGTTATTGCCTTCATAGAGCGTGGTTGGGTGAAACTGAAAGAATTCCAGATTCCCGACGTTCGCACCCGCCCGCCAAGCCGCTACGACTCCATCGCCCGTGGCGATGTCAGGATTGGTCGTATGAAGATAGGCCATGCCGGAGCCGCCCGTGGACAGAACAACGGCTTTCGCCAGAATGGTCTTGATGACATCATGCTGTTGATCGAGTACATAGGCGCCAAAACACCGCGCCGGGCCGCTTTGGGATGTGATTTCGTTTGGACGCGGTTCCACCAGCAAGTCCACCATTAAATGGTGCTCATAGAGGTTCAGCCTCCCGCCGGCCCTTGCTTGCTTGAGCAGTACGGCTTCAATTTCCTGTCCCGTATGATCGTGGTGATGCACAATTCGCGCGCGGCTATGTCCGCCCTCCCGGCCTAATTCCAATTCCTCCCCGTGCCTTGTGAAGCGCACACCCAAATCCGCAAGTTCCCGGATCCGATCCGGAGCGGATTCAACCACCAGTCTAACGGCGTCTTCATGGCACAATCCCGCTCCCGTCCGCAGTGTGTCTTCGGCGTGCAGTGAAAACGTATCGTCGCGCCCGCTGACGGCGGCAATTCCGCCCTGCGCCCAGTTGGTTGCCGATTCCGCCGAGTCCTTTTTCGTGACTAAAATCACATCGGCAAACTGAGAAATTTTCAAAGCGAGACTTAGACCGGCGATTCCCGATCCAACAATTAAAACATCCGTCTTCAGGTGAGCCACTTGCGTCCTAAAAAGTTGGTATGTGAAGACTAATATACTTTAGACGTGAGCGATTGTCAAGCCATGCTTGATTTTAAGTCCGATTAAGCGTATTTTATACGCTGTCTGTTCTGTGGACGCACCGCCCGGTTCATCCTCACTCGATTACTTTAATCATGAAAGCCTTCAGCCGCAGCATCAATCCCGAACTGCTCTCTTTTTGGTACGATTATGCCGCTCCGGGCCGGATCGGTCTGATTCAAATTGACGTGGTGACGGCTCGTCTCATCAACTGGGTCGAGCGTCGTGTCACACCATCGGGTGAGCCGTCCCCCTGGGCACATGTCTTCTTTTTTATCCGCCCGCGTCATGGCGTACCGTGGATTGCCGAAAGCGATATGAACGTCCCGCTGCCCGGATTTCGACCGAAGCCCAGCGGACCGCAGAAAAATCTGATCTACAAGTGGTCCCATCCCGGAATTAATCGTGCCGCCATACTCGATCCCGGACTCTCCGCGCTTCAGGTTGAAGATCTGGAGAAGATTATTCGTCGCCTTTTAAACGCGGGTTACACCTATCGCGTTTCCGAACTCGCGGAAGCCTGGATCGCCATGGTCAAACAGGATTTGACTTATCGCGGCCCCCTCTATCATTCCGATTCCATGCATTGCAGTCATTTTGTCCGCGAGTGCCTGCGGTTGATCGGGTGCGATCCTTTGGGCGCATCCGTATCGCCGGAAAACACCGTTCCGGAGCTGATTGCTCAGGCTTTCCCGGTGGTCGCCGAATGGTGCGCTCCTTTCACACCGCCATCCGTAAAATAATTTTCGAAATAATCGTGAAAGCCAAAACCGCCGGATAGAATTGTCCGGCGGCTAGTTTTTTCCGAAATCGGAACGACTCAGCGCACTAACAACAGTTTTTTGGCTTTCTCGTATGAGCCGCCCCCATGCATAGAATAAATATAGACACCGGAGGGCACCGGAAAGCCGGCATCGTCGCGGCTGTCCCAGACAGCGCGATACTCGGACGGAGCCTGCAGCGCCCGAACCAGAGTGCGGACCTTTCGGCCTAAGAGATCGTAGATCACGATTTCCACGCGCCCCGTGAAGGGCACGATGTATGGAATTTTAACTTCCTGATTGAACGGATTGGGATAGGCATCGCCAAGAATGAAATCGGAGGGCGGCAGCCGCGGGATCCCTTCCACCATCATATCGAATTCCTGAATGGAAAGATCCGTGGCTTGCGCCGCTAATTGATAGTAGTAGCGTTTTCCGGGCTGCAGGGCGCGATCCGTATAGAGATAAATCGTGGCCGACGGGGCGGTTCCGCGGCCGACTAATTCCGGATTCAGCCTCCAGCTTGCCACCTGCTGATAGAGTTCCTCATCCTCCGCCCGGCGATACACGATAAATCCGGCGTTGTTCGTTTCACTGGCTACCCGCCAGATTAAACGTAAAGACCCGAAAGCCGTATCCTGTTCCGTCGCAAAACTGAGCAATGTCACGGCCAACGCAACGTCCGGAGTGCCGAGCGGCCATTGCGCGGCCATAACCGGGTCCGTTCCGCAGTCAATCGAAGACGGCCCGTTGACCAGAAGATTAATCCGGTTCGAAGGATTCGCATCGGTGGTATAAGCCATCGTCACCAGAAAGTACGTCTCATACCCGATGATCGGTGCCGCGAAACCGTCGAACACGATATCATTTCCATTCCAGCCGGTTAAACGATCTATCAACAGATCGTGGGCTTCTGAAAAAAGCGAATCCGCGCTCGACCACAGACTGATTTGCGATCCCACCACGTCGGACGTGGTGACCGTGCCGTTCACTCGCAGTCGAAGTCCGCGCAGGAGGGCATCTCCACTCATCGTTCGCAAGGAAATGGAAAAACACAGTTCGCGGTTTGCGGAAGGAATAATAAAACCCGTTCCCCGATTGCCGCCCGCCGCATAGACGATCGTGCCGCTCGGATAAATCAGATCTTGGACTGCGGCGGACGACGCGGGATTCATCAGTAAATCCTGATACTCGATCCGCAACTGGTACACGGCGCGCGAAACTAATGCATCTCCCCCGCTCACGGAATCAATCCCTGTGGATGCGCTGAGCGAAGATGGCCGCAGGATAATCTCCTTGCCCGTTCCCGCGTACCAGTTGGAAAGATACAGAACGTGCGGCGATTGCCAATCGTTTTCCCCGCCGGTTCGTTCGAGGATCAATTTCGGGGTGGTCGGCAAGGC
Organism: Candidatus Zhuqueibacterota bacterium; assembly: GCA_003818605.1. Lineage (GTDB taxonomy): Bacteria > Electryoneota > RPQS01 > RPQS01 > RPQS01 > RPQS01. The sequence continues at coordinate 48,837 of RPQS01000026.1, forward strand.
CGTATCCGGTTGATCATAGCGAACCAACACTTCGGAGCGGTTAAGGGTATCACCCGTTTGCGGCGTGTAAATGATCGCCGGAAGCGTGCGATCATCATAATACACGTCAGCGATGGAAGAAAACGCCTCAGCGTTGCCTTCCGCATCCCGATAATTCACGCGAATCAGATAGCGAAGATTTCCGACAAGTCGGTTGTACTCCTCGAACGATCCGTCTCCCCTGACGCTGTCTACCATGTCCGAGTATCTAAGCTGCGATGCGCGCAGCAGAAATGAATAGTATCCCGCATCCATCGCATGGATGTACGCACGGTGTGGAGAGCCGGGATCCATGGAATCCGGAAAGGCCAGGAAAAACAGATAGACACTGCCGGGCATCGGAGTCTCGGGCAATCGGAAGCTTACGCGAAAGTACTCGGTGATATTTGCCCGTGTTACCGGTTCTTCCAAGACCGGACGCAGAGTGACATGGTCGTTCGGCCAGACGTAGTTTTCGTTCGTCACGGACACCGTTTCATTCCCGATCGTATCGCCGCAACTCAGAGTCACGCCGTAGATGCATTGCGTGACCAAACGGTCCGTTTCCCCGCGATTGCTTTCCGCAACATACGGGCTGCTGCTTCCGATATCGCGTCCGTCCAAAAAGAAACTCTGGATACCCAATCCGTACAACGAGGGGTCAAGCTGGAGAATGTGCGGGCTGAATGTATCGCGGACCACCGAACCCGTATCCATCGTAAACGTCAACCAGACTGTATCCGGAAACTCGGTCATCTGAAAGATCACTCTGACCGTGGAATCCGTTGTCGAAGAGCCTTGCTGAGGCTCAAACAGCAGCGGCGGCGAGGTTTGGCGATCCACACGCACCGAATCCAGAGTGTCTGCGTTAGCGGTATTACGGAACACGTCCCGATACGAGAGAATAAACCGGTATGGCGCCATCGTGGTCAACGAGTTGCCGCCGACGAGCGAATCTACTTGGGTTGTATCGAACAGGGCATTGGCATTCAGATGCAGCGTTTTATTCGACCCCGCATCCAGATCATGGAGCCACAGCGTATGCAGCGGTTCATTGTTCCCCGGCGTGATATTACGGATGGTCAACGTGAGGGTGCGGTAATAGGCTGGTTCCGGCTGACTGTAGCGCAAGGTAAAAACACGCGGCACCAGCGCGCCGGGCGGGGGTTCTAAAAACACAGGAGGAAATGTTCGAACGTCCGAAAAACGCACGTAGGTTGCATGCAGCGCGTCCACGGGATTGAGAATGGGGATGACCTCGCCCACTTCCAGAAAACTCGAACGAATCGTGCTGACAAATTCATTTCCGCCCGCGTCCCGGGCGGCAATGCCCATCTCCAATTGGAGCGATGCGATGTAGGGATCCGTCACGTCGGTCAGCCGCAATCTGAAGCGGATTCTCCGCGGGTCGCTGATCGTGTCCACAACGACGGACGCCATATCTATGGTATAGGTTTCACTGCGGCTTGGATTATCCACGGGAACGCTTGTCTCATAGAAATGTACACGCACAACATTCAAATTTTCCCGGTCTAAACCCGCTCCATGGATCGTCCAGTCCGATCCCGCAAAATAGGAGGATACGACGTGAAGCGAGTCCCCCTCGATCACGAGTGTATCGCGCACGACACGCGAGCCAGAGAGTCCGATACCAAGAATTATCGGTTCCTGAGCCATGCCGCTGCGGGCTGAACACGCCAGCAGCAGTAGCATCAGCGCTCGCCTTGAATATTTCGTGATCCCGATCATATCCTTGCCTTTCGCGCGGCCATCGTTTTACATTTCGGAAAATCCTGCGGACTACCTGAGCAGCAGCAGTTTGCCAACGGTCGTTTTTCGTGAAGACTCGATCCGATAAATTAAAAGACCGCTGGCTTGATTCGGTATCGTCCAATTCAATCCGACACCTTCCGGGCCGGCTTTGATATTCCGAATTTCGGTCAGCTTCTGCCCGAGCAAATTATAAATTTTAACGGTGACCATTTCTTCCTGCGGAACAATGAGCCGCAATTTTTCGCCCTGTCGCAACGGATTGGGAACCAGCCGCGCTGCGCGTTCGGGAATCACCGCTTCGATATAACCCGGTTCCGGACTTCCTGCCGCATAATGACTGCGCGCGGCGTCGGCTTGCGCCCGCAGATCGTTGACGTCGCTGCCTGCGACCAGAGCAAAAGCAAAATTGCGTTCTGCTTGTGCCGCGATACTCAACGGACCGACGGCAACCTGTAAACTGATGTCTTTGGCGTCGGTCAGCGGCGACGTAATACCCTGTCGCAGCACATTCCACTTCCGCTCGTCACTCCACGCGTTCGGCGCGTCCATCTCCGCGCGGTTATCTACAACATAAAACGCGCCCCACGCATCGTGAACGGCGGCAATACCAACCCAGGGCATCCCCGGTGCCGGAGAACTCACCCACGCTAATTCCGCCTCCGGATCGAAACCGGCGGTGTTTCGCTCGCCGCCTCCTACATCCCAATCGAGGAAAAACCCAGCGTAAACTTCGTTCCACGCGTTCAGGGAACGATTTTTCACCGTGTATTCGAGAATGCAGAATTTATTCTCGGTGGTCGCCGTCTAATTAAAAACAGAAACTACGACGAGAGCGAAACAA